>NZ_CM011002.1:4377702-4685220 GCF_000158095.2 Roseibium alexandrii DFL-11 | reverse complement strand
ACTCAAACTCGTCACGTATTGGCATATCTTGCAACAAGGCTTCTCCTTGCGTCAATTGCACAAGTGCTTCTTCATTTTCGCCGCAATTATGCTGCTCTGCAGTATTTTGCTCATCTTGCACTGCAGCATTTCTTTCGTTTTCTTCAACCGGGTCTGAAATTTCGTCAGCGAATTCTTCGACGGCTTCCTCTTCCGCACCCTCAACAAACCGTTCCACCATACCTCTGCCGACCTGATAAACGGTTTGCATGTTGGAAACGACTGTTGCAGCGTCGGTGAAGTCATCTGCGTAGTCCACCAACCCATCCAGATTGGCAAGAACCGGATTGAGGCCCCATAACCTGCGCAGCGCACGCCGTTTCAGCCGCTCGGGAACCGCAGCCGACAAGAACTGGCTAAAGTCATCGTTTTCGGTGAGCGTATCGGGGTCCGGAAGGTTGAGTTCCTCGAGGATCTCAGCATCGCTTTTAGTTTCAAGCTCGGCCCGTTCCTTGGCGACCTCTGCTTCTTCTACCAGAACACGTTCCAGCTCTTCGGACCGCTGCACTGCCGCTTTTCGCCGCGACCAGAAATCCATCCCCGATTTTTCATCGCCGGTCATTGCAAGGTGTCCTTCGACTTGCGCCGCGGAGTGCGGTAGACATCCGCCATCTGGCGAATGCGGGGGTCGCCAATTCCTTCTTCTTGCAAATCAACACGCTTCTTGTCGCGGCGGCGTTTGATAAAGATTTCGTCTTCGTGGTGCGTTTCGGCAAACTCCCGCACCCATGCGATCAGGCCCGGCGGCATCGGAACCTTTTCAACGAGAACGTCGCTCGTATCCGCATAGTCTTGCCCCTCATAAGCTGACGCAGTAATCAGCATCACCTCCATAGGGACGTCCCGGTCCAGCTCTTCGGCGGGCCGCATCACGACATAAAGTGAGGGTGTTTTGTCAGAGAGCGCAGTGAGGTAGGCCTCGGTTTCGGCGCGGTGCAGCTCGAGAGGAAGAGTGGCCGCATGGTACTCAACTGCGTCTCCTTCCTTGCGCAGCACCTGCCAATCTGCATCACCTGCGCCCGGCAAAAGCGACACAGCGCGCCAGGACCACTTCTGCCAGCGTGTCACGCCGGGCAAGCGGCGCACGACAACCCCAACCGGCATCGAACGGCTTCTTTCCGTATTCACAGGCGCGCATCCTCCAGATATCCGGTCAGGCCGGAAATTTTATTTTTGCCCATGCTGACGCAACGTCTGGAAATTACAAGTCCTTACAAAGGCCACTTGACGGAAAGACACCTTCGCCCTTGATTAGATACTGATGAGCCAATTTCCTGCGCGGGAGACGCTGAAATGGCATCATGGGGGAGAGGACGCGCGCTAGATGACAGAAGCCAAGCTGCTGCTGTGCGACTGCTTGAAAAGCCAGTCGATTAACGCAGAAGAGATTGAAAAACATACCCGACTAGCTTGTTCGAAAGTCCATACAGCCCTGTGTCACACGGAAGCTGCAGTGGCCGAATCAGCGTTGCAGAGCGGCGACGTCGTCATTGCCTGCGCACAAGAGCGGACGTTCTTCGAAGAGCTCGCAGGGGATCTCGAAGTCAATGAACCGCATTTTATCGACATCCGCGATCGTGCGGGGTGGACCTCGAGCGATGTTGAACCAACGGCGAAAATGGCGGCGCTCATCGCTGAAGCCATGTTGCCGGCCCCGGGTGAGCGAGTCGTCGACGTTTCCTCTGAAGGAACTTGCCTGCTGCTTGGTGAACCGGACATCGCGTTCGATGCGGCCAAGCTTCTTTGTGAAACTCTGAGTGTAACTGTGCTGGTCGCCCCTGATGCCGAGATGCCGGTTACAGACGATCGCCGCTTCGATGTCGTGCGCGGTCACATTAAATCTGCAACCGGCGCTCTTGGCGGATTTCAGGTCGCTTTCGACGCACTGCGGGAACGTATTCCAGGTGGTCGGGGCGCATTCAACTGGACCGAGCCGAAGGGCGGCGGCCGGAGCGCGTGTGACATCATCGTAGACCTGCGCCGGGATACTCCGCTGTTTCCCGCCGCGGATAAACGCGAAGGATATCTTCGCGCTGATCCCGGCAACAAGGATGCTTATTCGAAGGTTATCCTGGAAGCATCTCAACTTATCGGGACGTTTGAAAAACCAATTTACGTAAAGGTCAACGAAGACCTTTGTGCACACTCCAGAGCGCAGAAAACAGGCTGTAACCGCTGCCTGGACCTTTGCCCAACCGGTGCAATTACTCCCGCTGGAGATCACATTACCATCGACCCAATGGTCTGCGCAGGATGCGGGATGTGTTCAGCGGCGTGTCCGTCTGGCGCTGTTTCTTATGACGCCCCAACACCGCAACATGTCTTCAAGCGAATAGAGACGCTGGCAACGACCTGGCGCAAGGCGGCAAACGAGCCTCCGCGCCTGCTGGTCCATGATGCAGCCTACGGCCTTGAGATAATCCAACTGTCTGCGCGGTATGGCAAAGGTCTGCCAACAGACGTCATTCCGCTGGAAGTGTCGGCATTGGCTGCATTTGGCCACGCGGAAGCCCTTGCAGCCCTTGGATGCGGATTTTCCACTGTCGACATCCTTGTGTCACCCCAGACAGAACAGGAAGGCCTCCACTTCCAGGTCGAACTCGCAAATGCCATTTCTGGAAACGGCCAGGTTCGGTTGCTCGAACCAACGGACCCAGATGATTTGGAAGCCGCGCTCTATGAAGAGGCGGACCGGACAGCAAACGAAACCCCAATTCTTCCTCTTGGATCCCGCAGGCAGGTGACGCGCCTTGCCGCGAAAACCTTGAATGCACCAGACGTACTGCTGGATCTTCCTGCCGGAGCCCCCTACGGCGCTGTTGCCATGAACGAAGACGCTTGCACATTGTGTCTTTCGTGCGTGTCCTTGTGCCCCTCCGGCGCCCTTAAGGAAAATCCTGATCAACCGCAACTTCGCTTCCAGGAAGACGCCTGCTTGCAATGCGGCATCTGCACTAACATCTGCCCGGAAAGCGCTCTTTCCCTGGTTCCCCAGCTGAACTTGAGCGACGCGGCGTTGACACCGATTGTCCTGAAAGAGGAAGAACCGTTTGAGTGCATCGAATGCGGTAAGCCGTTTGGGGTTCGTTCAACAGTCGAACGGATCATGGGGCAACTCGCCGGCAAGCATTCCATGTTCAAAGATGGCGGCGCCGCCCGGATGATTCAGATGTGTGACGACTGCCGGGTCAATGCGGCTTACCACAGCGAGAACAATCCGTTTGCATCCAACGAACGTCCACGGGTTCGGACCACCGACGACTATATCAGGCGCGACCATTGACCGTGCCTGATCAGGATCACTGGTACTGGAGCGGCGCGCCCAAATCGGCCGGCGGGATTCGTGAAACAAAGGCGAGGATGGCATCCAGATCTTCCAGTGTCATTTCGACCGGAACGATGGGAGGCGGCCGTGTTTCATCGAACGGCTCCGTGACGTCTTCGATCAGTGTAAATGACGGATGCGGATTGAGCGCGAAAAAGGCCTCGAACCGCGGCTTCCAGTCGGCGAGCGTTCGAAGAATCGCGAAGGAAGGTGTAGAGCCGATGCCGGCCATCCGCGTTGCGGCGTTGACCCGGTGGCACCGTCCACAATGCACCACAGCAAGCTTCTCGCCTTTTCCCGCATCTCCAGCGATCAGTCCGTCGTCAACTTCCTTCGCGACAGGGGCTGCAGCGGTAAACGCAATGCCATCCTTCGCCGGAAATCCATCAATGGTGCGGCGGCCAACATCGCCAGTAAGCCACTCCAAAAATCTTTTGGTACCGCCCGTTTCCTGTTCAACAGATGCGTACCAGGTTCGATCCAGCCCGTCGAAAACCGGTGTTCCGCCTTGTTCATCCAATAACCGTACCTCGGCCAGATCCTCAGGTGAAACCAGTTCGATCCGCGTATTCGTTTTCAGGGAAAAGCGGGGCAGCAGGTATTTCAGGAAACCGCTGTCGTTGAGATCTTGCGGCACGCTGAGCCGAAACGGCTCCGCAGAACGCACAGCATTAACAGACGCGCTCATCCAGATGCACGCAAACACGAATATCAAAAGTTTCCGGCAGGCCACGCGCTCCTCCTTCACGCAGCTGACATCAGTCTGTAAGCGTAGAAGCGAAAATGCCGATACGTCAATGCATGTCAAAACAACGGGGAGGTCCAAATGAACGACGACTTTAACATGTCCATGCGCAAATTCCTGAAACAGGTCGGGGTCACATCCCAACAAGCCATTGAAAACGCAGTTCGCGAAGCTGGCGCACCGGAGGGCAAAAGCTTCAACGTAAAGGCCGTGATTGTGATCGAGGAACTCGGCCTTGAGCATGTCGTTGAAGGCGAAATCAAGGGGTAAGGCAGACGTGTCCCTTTCACGCGAAACTGTTATTGAAACACTGAAGGCAGTCGTGGATCCGGTGACCGGGGAAGACCTCCCGGCAACAGGCATGATCCGCGGCCTCAAGGTTGCAGATAGGACTGTTCGTTTCGTCCTTCAGATCGATCAAACCCGTGTTGATGAGATGGAACGGCTCCGGGAGGACGCCGTCCAGCGGCTCGAAGCATTGCCGGACTGCACGTCTGCTCAAGTGATCCTGACATCGCACTCCGACCAATCCACCGCGCACGCCCTGGCAGCACCTGCCGCTCCGGTTCCGCAGGCAGGTCCTGGAGAGCTGAAGCCGATCAAACCGATCCCGGCAGCACCGGGCACCTCCGGACCTCAACATGTTGCCGGCATCAAGAAGATTATCGCCATAGCGTCCGGCAAGGGCGGCGTCGGAAAATCGACCGTTGCCTCGAACCTTGCCTGTGCTCTGGCGGCACAAGGCTTGAAGGTCGGTCTTCTGGATGCGGACGTTTACGGTCCGTCGCAACCGGAAATGCTCGGTATTAAGGGTCGGCCGTCTTCACCGGATGGCCAAACCATTTTGCCACTGCGGAACCACGGCGTGACACTGATGTCGATCGGTCTGATGACATCCGGCGACAAGGCCGTTGTTTGGCGGGGCCCGATGCTGATGGGCGCTTTGCAGCAGATGATGACCCAGGTTCAATGGGGTGCCCTGGATGTCCTGATTGTCGATCTGCCACCGGGAACCGGCGACGTGCAGATGACATTGTCGCAGAAGTTCATTGTCGACGGAGCGGTGATTGTGTCCACCCCGCAGGACATCGCCTTGCTGGATGCGCGCAAGGGCATCGACATGTTCCAGGAAATGAAAGTGCCGATCCTTGGCATGGTGGAGAACATGTCGACGCATATCTGTTCGAAATGCGGAAACGAAGAACATATCTTCGGCCATGGTGGCGTTGCCAAGGAGGCCGCAAGCCTGAGAGTTCCAGTCCTTGCTGAAATACCGCTGCACCTCAACATCCGCACCGCGGCCGATGGCGACACACCGGCCGTTATCAAGGCGCCGGATGCGCCGGAAACGGCTGCGTTTAAGAAGCTTGCGACAGCAGTGACAGAACAGCTTGCCGCGCAGGAGAGCTTGGTGTGAACGATCTCCAATTCCCGCCGCTCTTCCAGGGAGAAGCGGTCACCGGCACTGCCGACCCGTTCGACCGGGCGGTCGCCCTTGCTGTTGCAGGTACAGACCCCGGTACTGTTGTTTACAACCTTGGAGGTGGCACGTTACGGGCAAGCCTGATCTTCGCTCCGGAAGTCCCACTGGAAGAAGCGATGAGCATGCTGCCAGTCTGCGGCCTCGGTTTTCAGGCAGCTCTTGGCGCCCTCGCCCCGCCCGAGGTCGCGGTTCATTTGGATTGGGCCGGCGGCATTCGCGTAAATGGGGCCACCTGCGGACGTTTTCGCGCACGCGCTTCAGGAGCGAACCCGAACGAAACGCCGGACTGGTTGATCATCGGCCTGGAGCTCAATGTTCAAACTCTTGAGGGAAATCCGGGCAACGATCCAGATAGGACATCTCTGATTGAAGAGGGTTGCGGCGAAGTTGAACCTGAACGCCTTGTGGAAAGCTGGGTTCGCCACACGCTTTACTGGATCAACCGATGGCAGGAAGACGGGCCTCGACCGGTGCATGCAGAATGGCGGGGCCTTGCAAAAAACCTCGGTGAAGACATCACTTTCAACGGCGAAACCGGGACATTTGTTGGTGTTGATGAGTTTTTCGGTATGCTGATGCGGATGGATGGTGAAACAAAGCTTATTCCGCTGTCTACCCAACTTGAGGGATCACAATGAAGCTTGCCCGCGCGATCCATCTCGATGAGAGCGACCAGAACGTTTATTTTTCGCCAGCAAGGACTGGCGAATGGTGCCTATCCGGCGGTTTTGAATTCTCGGATTGGACAGAGGCGGAGCTGACCGGCAAGGCCAGACAGGCCTTCGTCAACGGCTGGCTCGGATTGGAAACCTTCGGCCGGGTGACCTTTGTGGCAGTTACTCCGATTGAGGAGCCGGAGTTCAACCAACTGGTGGACCGGCTGGCACAACACTTTGTCGACATCTATGGCGCCCCGTCTGTCGAGGCAGCAAGGGGCGTTGCGTCCGAAGAGCTGTCCTACATGGCCTCCATGTGCGCAGAGCACGACGATAACACGCTCCTCGCCGTCCAGCGTGAACTCTCGGACGAAGGCCTCCGGGAGGGCTTCTCGGCAATCAAGCCCCAGGCGGCAGAGCTCGACATGGTCGCCGTGCATGGAGACATGGGCGGGCACTAAGTTCTCTACAGTTCAAAAATAGTAAAGGGCGCCGGTTGGCGCCCTTTACGTGCTGATCGTTCGCTTATGTTGAGATCACATGATCTCTTCGAAAAGCGCTCGCGTGTTTTCGGCGGTCATCTCGATCGGATTACCACCAGTGCTCGGGTCACGAAGAGCCGCCGCGGTCAGTTCCTCGATATTCGGATCCTTGACGCCGAGTTCGGTCAAGGTTTTCGGAATGTTCATCGAAGCGTTGAACTCGTCCACGAACGCGCAGAAGCCTTCAAAACCGCCTGAAATACCGAGATAGCCTGCTGCCTTGTCGAACCGGTCCGCAATTGCGGACTTGTTGAACTGGAGGACTGCCGGCATGCACACGGCGTTGGTTGTGCCGTGGTGGGTGTGGTGCACCGCACCGATCGGATGGCTGAGTGCGTGAATGGCACCGAGACCTTTCTGGAACGCGGTCGCGCCCATGGCCGCAGCAGACATCATGTGGCCGCGTGCTTCCAGATCCGTGCCATCAGCGTAGGCCCGCGGCAGATAGTCCACGACCAGTCGCATGCCTTCCAGCGCAATCCCCTGGCTCATTGGATGGTAGTGCGGGCTGGAATAGGCTTCCACGCAGTGGGCAAAGGCATCAAGGCCGGTTCCGGCGGTCAGGAACTTCGGCATTCCGACCGTCAGTTCCGGATCGCAGATCACCACGGACGGCAGCATCTTCGGGTGGAAGATGATTTTCTTTTCCGCCGTATCGACCTTGGTGATGATACTGGCCCGGCCGACTTCGGATCCGGTTCCGGCGGTTGTCGGAACCGCAACGATAGGCGCAATCGCATCGGCGTTTGCCCGGGTCCACCAGTCCCCTATGTCTTCAAAATCCCAAAGCGGACGGGTCTGCCCCGCCATGAAGGCAATCACCTTAGCGAGGTCCAGCCCGGAGCCGCCGCCAAAAGCAACAACCCCGTCATAACCGCCTTCCTGGTAGACCTTGACGCCTTCTCCGGCGTTCAGATCCGTTGGGTTCGGGTCGACTTCGGAAAACAGGCCCCGGCCCAGACCAGCTGCATCCAGCAGGTCCAGGGTCTTGGTGGTGATGTCCATGCTTGCCAGACCTTTGTCCGTGACAAGCAGGGGCTTGGAGATACCGGACGCCTTACAGGCATCGGCGATTTCCGAAATGCGACCTGCGCCGAAGCGCATGGCGGTTGGATATGACCAATTGGCAGTCAGCACCATCTTATTGAGCTTTCTTGAGGTGATAGGATTTCGGACGTGTCAGGTTGTGATAGCCGATAATGGATAGACCGCCGCCGCGGCCGGTGTCCTTGCAACCTGTCCAGCACAGCGCCGGGTCGAGGTAATCTGCACGATTGAGGAAGACGGTTCCCGTCTCAATCTGATCACCGATGGCTTCCGCACGGGCAACATCCCGGGTCCAGAGCGATGCTGTCAGACCGAAATTGCTGTCGTTCATCAGCTGGATAGCTTCCGCATCGTCTTTGACCTTCATGATGCCGACAACGGGGCCGAAGCTCTCATCGCGCATAACGCGCATGGAATGATCCACATCGACGAGGATTTGCGGCATCAGGTAAGCGCCGCCATCATCTTCAGGGAACTTTGCAGGATCGATCAGGGCTTTGGCCCCATCTGCAATGGCTTCTTGCGTCTGGGCACGGACTTCTGCCGCGAAACGGGCATGGGCCATCGGACCGAGGGTCGTTTCGGGGTCAAGCGGATTGCCGAGCTTGTAGCCTTCGACAATCTTTACCGCCTTTTCGACAAAGGCGTCATAGAGGCTCTCCACCACATAGATCCGCTCAATACCGCAGCAGCATTGACCGGCATTGAACATCGCCCCATCGATCAGTGTATCGACTGCCGCATCAAGATCCGCATCTTCCATGACATAGCCGGGGTCTTTGCCGCCGAGCTCAAGACCAACGCCGGTGAACGTTCCGGCTGCGGCCTTTTCCATCGCCTGACCGCCCCCTACTGAGCCCGTGAAATTCACGAAACCAAAGGACTTTTCAGCAATCAGCGCAGAGGTTGTCGCGTGATCCAGAAATACATTCTGGAATACGTCTTCCGGAACGCCTGCTTCGTGGAAAGCCTTCGCCATGCGCTCGCCAACCAACAGCGTTTGAGAGGCATGTTTCAGAACAACAGAGTTCCCTGCGATCAACGCGGGTGCGACCGTATTAATCGCGGTCATGTAGGGGTAATTCCAAGGAGCTACGACAAGCACCACGCCATGGGGCACGCGCTTGATCATCCGCTTGAATGCCGCATCATCGGCAACTTCGATCGGCGCCAGTGCCTCGGCAGCAATCTCCGCCATGTAAGAGGCACGCTCTGTAAAGCCGCCAAACTCACCACCATACCGGACCGGCCGGCCCATCTGATGGGCGAGTTCGGGAACGATCTCATCGTTCATCTCACCGATCTTGGCAACTCCGGCGAGAACAAGAGAGATCCGGTCTTCCAATGAGCGCTCTTGCCAGGCGAGCTGAGCGGTTTTTGCCCGCGCGACAGCCTCTCGGGCTTCATCTGCGGACAAGACAGGGCGCTCCGCATAGACCGAACCGTCGATCGGAGAAATACAGATTACTTTGCTTGTCATGTTTAGGCTCTTTCAAAACCCCGGGCGATTTCATAATCGGTGACAGCCCGGTCGAACTCTTCGATTTCCCATTCCGCTGCGCGGGCATAATGGTCAATGACCGCGTCGGAGAAAGCTTCCCGCAGGAATTTTGATCTGCGCAGTGTTTCGCGCGCATCCCGCAAGGTGTGCGGGATTTCCTTCGCTTTCTTTGCTTCATAGACGTCGCCTGATGTCGGCTTGTCGAGTGGCAGTTCGTCTTCAATTCCCTTGAGACCCGCTGCGATCTGGACCGCAAGCGCCAGATAGGGGTTCAGATCCGAACCGCCAATGCGGCACTCGATGCGCAGCGCTTTGGTCCCCTCGCCGCACAGCCGGAACCCGGCGGTGCGGTTGTCGACAGACCAGACCATTTTGGTCGGCGCGAAAGTGCCTTTTTGAAAGCGTTTGTAGCTGTTGATGTAAGGCGCCAGGAAGTAGGTGTAGTCGGGCGCATATTTGATGAGGCCAGCCAGATAATGCTGCATCAACGCCGACATTCCGTATTCACCGTCAGGATCGCAAAAGACGTTATTGCCGTCCTTGTCGAACAGCGACTGATGCACGTGAGACGAGGAGCCAACCTTGTCGCTCGCCCATTTCGGCAGGAACGTCGCTGAGCGCCCCTTCGCCCAGGCAATTTCCTTCACCGCGTGCTTGGAGATCGTATGATACTCGGCAGTATCAAGAGCCGGTGCGTATTTGATGTTCAGCTCTTCCTGACCGGCTTCGGCCTCACCCTTGGTATTCTCGACCGGAATTCCAGCAGCATAGAGACCGTTGCGGATCGGCCGCATCACGTCCTCTTCCTTCGTTGTTTGAAGGATGTGGTAGTCTTCGTTGTAGCCGGAGATCGGCTCCATATCCCGGTAACCGCTCTTGCGCAGCTCATCGAAGCTCTTCTCGAAAAGGAAGAACTCAAGTTCGGTTGCCATGATCGGTGTCAGGCCCAGGGCGTTCATGCGCGCAACCTGGGTCTTGAGCATCGCGCGCGGCGAGTGCGGAACTTCCTTGTGAGTGTGGTGATCGAGGACATCACAGACCACCATGGCCGTGCCTTCGAGCCACGGAATACGGCGGATCGTGGATAGATCCGGTTTCATGACGTAGTCGCCATAGCCGCCCGACCAACTGGTCGCGGCATAGCCCTCCACGGTGTACATCTCAAGGTCCGTTGCCAGCAGGTAATTGCAGCAATGGGTTTCTTCGTAAGCGCTGTCCACGAAATGCTGGGCCAGAAAGCGTTTGCCCATCAACCGTCCCTGCATATCGACGATGCAAACAAGTACTGTGTCGATCTCGCCCGATGTAACGAGTGATTTCAGGGCATCAAAGGTCAGATTTCCTGGCATGTTGTCTGGTCCCTATTTGGCGGTTTACGAGCGCTCTTATTCGAAAAAATTCCCGGTCCGGAGGGTTCTAATTTTCCGGACCGGTAGTTGCAAGAACCGGCCACCCCGAAGGGTGAGATGGCCGGCTCCAGGGCTTGCATTAGGTGTAGCGGTAAGGACGTCCAGCTTTCTGCATGTCCTGATTGTACTTCTTGAAGATCTCGACAACTTTCGCCTTTGTCGGAGACTCTGCGGCGATCTCATCCCAGAAGACCATGGCAGCAGCTTCAACCTTTGCCCACTCTTCATCCGGAATGGATGTCAGTTCCATCTTGGTGCCGTTGACGCGCAGGTTCGCTTCGCCGCCCCAATACCACCACTGACGGTAGTAGTGCGATGCATCCATTGCGAGCTGGAGCATCGTTTTCAGGTGATCCGGAAGCTCGTTCCAACGCTCCTGGTTGGCAAAGAAGGACCCTGCCCAAGCGCCAGAGATGTTGTTGGTCAGGAAGTAGTTGGTTACGTCAGCCCAACCGACCGTGTAGTCCTCGGTGATGCCGGACCAGGCAATACCGTCGAGCTCACCGGTCTGAACCGCAACCTCAATGTCTTCCCAAGGCAGGGTTACCGGAACAACGCCGAACTGCGCCATGAAGCGGCCGGCAGTTGGGAATGTGAAGACACGCTTGCCTTTCAGGTCTTCCAGCGAGCGGATCGGGTCTTTGGTGGCGAAGTGGCATGGATCCCAAGCACCAGCAGAGATGTGCTTCACGCCAACCTTGGCGTATTCCTCTTCCCAGATCTCCTTCAGGCCGTACTGGTTGAACAGCACAGGCACATCCAGGGAATACCGGGACGCAAACGGGAAGTAACCGCCGAAGACAGTGACTTCGGTCGGAGATGCCATCGAGTCATCGTCAGACTGCACCGCATCGATTGTTCCCTGTTGCATGGCACGGAAGAGCTCACCCGTCGGGACCAGCTGATCAGCGGTGTAGAGCTCGATCTCCATTTCACCGTTTGCTGCCTTGTTGAAGGCGTCGATGTGCGGCTTGATCACATGCTCGGCCAGTGCCGGGCCTGCATAGGTTTGAAGGCGCCACTTGATTGGCGTCTGGCCGTGAACGGCCGGTGCGGCAAGTGTTACGGCACCCGCGGCTGCAACAGTACCGGTCCCGGCTTTTTTGAGAAAATCACGTCTGTTCGTCATTACTGTTCCCCTAATTTTCGGTTCCAAGGTCAAGCGGTCCGTCCGTTTGCCGGATCTCATTTAACCGCACATTCAAATCCGTTTCCTCCGGATATATTGTTTTTGTCCCGCTCCGCGCGTCATCGGCTGTAAACCAGTTCAGGCAGCCAAAGAGCGATTTGCGGGAAAGCCATGACAAGAGCCAGCGCAAGAGCCATCACCAGGACAAACGGCGTAATCGACCCGTAAATGTCCCGCATGGTGATGTCCTTGGGCGCCATTGCCCGCATCAGGAAGAGGTTGTAGCCAAACGGTGGCGTCATGTAGGCAATCTGCGTCGTGATCGTGTAAAGCACTCCGTACCAGATCAGCACTTGCCCAACCGGCATGCCCAGATCCAGCGTTGCCACCAGAGGCACATAAAGCGGCGCCACGATCACCAGCATTGCCGTGTCGTCCAGAAATGTCCCCATGACCAGGAACGACAGCTGCATCAGGATCAGGATCATCCAGGGAGACAGGCCAAGCTGTTCCGTGAAGAGGTTCTCGATCGCTTTCACTGCGCCGAGCCCGTCAAAAACGGCACCAAAGCCGAGAGCCGCCAGAATGATCCACATGAACATGCAAGAGATGCCGAGCGTGTTTCGCAGGCAGAGGATCAGGATGTCCATGGTCATGCGGCGTTTGATGATCGCTGCAACCAAAGCCGCCAGAGCCCCGATCGCAGAGCTTTCGACAAGGCTGGTCCAGCCGTTGACGAACGGCACCATCATTACCGCGAAAATAATCAGCGGAAGCAGCCCGGCAAGTAACAGCCGGTACTTTTCTTCCTTGGAGGCTTCCCGCTCTTCTATCGTAAGGGCGGGGCCAAGATTTGGTTGAAGCTTACAGCGGACTGCGATGTAGACGATGAACATGGCCGCCATCATCAGGCCCGGGATGATACCGGCAAGCCAGAGCTGTCCGACAGGTGCCCGTGCGATCATCGCATAAAGCACGAGGACAACGGAGGGCGGCACCAGAATGCCCAACGATGCCCCTGCCTGGATCACACCCGTGACCATGCGTTTGTCATACCCGCGCTTCAAAAGCTCCGGCAGCGCGATTGTCGCGCCGATCGCCATTCCGGCAACCGACAAACCGTTCATGGCTGAAATCAAAACCATGAGCAGGATCGTACCGATGGCCAGCCCGCCGTTGAGTGGGCCCATCCAGACATGGAACATTTTGTAA
Source organism: Roseibium alexandrii DFL-11 (assembly GCF_000158095.2). NCBI lineage: Bacteria > Pseudomonadati > Pseudomonadota > Alphaproteobacteria > Hyphomicrobiales > Stappiaceae > Roseibium > Roseibium alexandrii. The sequence goes on along the minus strand of NZ_CM011002.1, from coordinate 4,672,132 downwards.
AGATCGTCGGCGATCTTTGTTTCCGACAGGATGTAGCCCATGAAAATGAACATCGGCAGCGTGAGCAGCGGATACCATTTCATAAGCTTCATCGCCGCGGAAAACGGAATATCCTGTCCGCCGACACCCCACAGGCTGATGGCTGCAATGGCTGCAATACCGCCGATGGCTCCAAATACCCGCTGCCCGGTCAGCAGCATGAGCATCATCGACGAGAACATCAAAAGGGCGATCATCTCGTAAGACATCAGATGGTCTCTCCCCGGATGGTCGCAATATCCTTGATCAGCTCAGAAATGGTCTGCAGAAGCATCAGGAAAAAGCCGATACACATGGTCACCTTGATTGGCCAGAGAACCGGCCGCCACGCCGTCGGGCTTCGCTCGATATAGCCCATGACCTCTCCGGCGGCGACAGGCCCGCCTGTAAAGAAGGCCATGATCAGCTCCCAGTAGAACTCCGGAAACTCCCGACCGAAATAACCGAGGGAATAGGCCATAGACCCAAGCGCCCCATAAAGGAGAACGCCAAGATAAAACATCAGGAGCAGGACAGTGAAGGCATCGAACCATGCCTTTTTCTTGATGCTCCATTCCGCATAAAACAAGTCCATGCGGACATTTGACCCGAGCTGTACCGAGTAGGGTCCGCCGAGGACGTAGTAGGCAACCATTGCAAACTGCGCCACTTCCAGGGTCCACAGTGAAGGATTGAAAAAGGTCTTGGAGATCGAGGACCACAACAGGATCCCCGCCATGACAAAGACACCCCACATGATGACTTTGCCAAGACCGCGATTGAAACCGTCAACCGCGTGAACATACCAATGGGCGATCCTAGGCATGATCCGCAACCTCCTTCCGCAACACCGTTTTGGCGGCGGATTTCAAAAGAGGTCCCAAGATGTCAGCCCAGTGGAGCTCCTCATTTGGAGTGCGCACTTCGTCGTTCCGGATCTCGATCATCAGGCACGGCAGCAACTTGTCTTCACCATGCCGCCTGACGGTGTAGTAAACCCCATCGGAGGGGGCATAAGGCTCATTGTCGCCAACGGTCAGATCGCCACGTGCATTCAACCCCGTGAGCACAGGATCGGCCAGGCGGCGGTCGTTTTCGGAAATCAAACCGATTTCCCAGGGCCGAGCTTTGCCTTTGTAGACCGGTGTATAGGTGTGGATGGACACCACTGCAGATGGCAGCCCCTTGTCCGCCCGAAGCGCAAGCACTTTGTCGATCGCATCGTGAAAGGGGCGATGAACCAGATTGATCCGGAATGTCCGCTCTTCGTCGGATAAATTCCTGTTTCCGGAGATCTCTGTCAGCTCACTCAAGCACGGCGTCAGATCTTCGCGGGTCTCTTCGCGATTGCAGTCAATGACCAAACGGGAAACCGTCGTATAGATTAACGGGGCATCAAGCGCCTCTGACAGTGCCATCGCGACGCCAAGTGCACCCGGGTCCCATGAAATGTGCGCGGATTTCTCTTCATCCGACACTCCAAGACACTGATCATAGGGGGGAGGAAAATGATTCGAGGCGTGATCACACAAAAGGACCAGCTCACCGGCACCTTCTGCGTTTACAACCTCTACAGCACGGGACATTCCGCCGTTTTGGTGGTTTGATCCCATTCATCCCCCCGGAAAAGCGCCCGCTTGTTTCTGTAATGTTTGTTACAGTATTGCCGACCAACTCAAACTCTGTAATATTTGATACACGAAATGCGGTTCTGTCAAACAGTTTTGATACCTCCGCCAAAAATTGAGGCAGCAGCCCATGGAACGCCCGCTTTTGGACGACATACGTGATCGGCTCGACGAGTTTACAGCGACCGAAAAGAAAGCGGCGCATGCCCTGATGGCCAATTATCCGGTGCAGGGATTGGGAACTGTTGCAGAGTTTGCAAAAGCAGCCGGTGTAAGTGCTCCAACCATTCTCAGGTTTGTGGCCCGGCTGGGTTTTCCAGGCTTCGCGGAGTTTCAGAAAAAACTGCGCAGCGAGCTCGCCAATCAGCTGAACTCCCCGCTCGCACGAAGCACCAGTCTTGCAAAGGATACAACCGGCGACCCGCATGTCGGGCAACTGATCGAGAACATCCGTGAGACATTCGACCACCTGCCAAAAGGCGAGCTGGACGGTCTTGTCAAACTATTGGCAGACGACCGCAAGACGGTTCACCTGATCGGCGGGCGGTTCACCGATGGCCTTGCAAGGTACATGGCAGCGCACTTGCGTATCGTCCGGCCAAACGTTGTTCATGTTGCTGGACAGCACGGGAACTGGCTCGACCAATTGCTTGGGATTGGCCCCAAAGATGTTGTGCTGGTCTTCGACATCCGCCGGTACCAGGCAGAGATCATTCAATTTGCTGAAGCTGCGGCCAAACAAGGGGCGACCGTTGCGTTGGTCACCGACAGCTGGATGTCACCTATTGGCCGTATAGCTTCCTACGTCCTGCCAGCCCGTGTTGCAGTCCCCTCGCCCTGGGATTCATCCCTGGCGCTGATGGCCATAGCTGAAGTGCTGATTGCCGGGGTGACACGGGAAAACCAGGACAAAGCAGAAGAGCGGATGCGCGCCCTGGAGGCACTTCGAAATTCCCATGACCCTGCAACCGAAAGCCGGACCAATTCACCGGATATTTAAAGTCTAAGCCGTAGACAGCCTTCCGGCCCAATCGAGGAAAAATGCCTGTGCTTTCGTGAGGTTGGCGGCAGCCTGATCTGAAAGGCCTTCCTTCACCTCACCGTATTCCACACCGGATATCCCAAGCACGAAGGCGGTCGGTGCCACGCCATAAAGGGTTTCGCACAAGGACAGAACGGTTTCAGGAACGAGGCTGTGGCTGCCCAGAACTTCCGGCGCACCGGGTTTGATCTCGCGGAACGAAAAAGGCTCCGCGCTCCCAATCTCTGCGTCTGCAAACACGACAAGCTCATGCCCCGACACATCAAAGGCATGCTCTGCGACGAGCTGGTAATCGGTATCGATCGTCCAGGACGTCAAGTCGCGAGCTGCCATGCTTTCAGAAAACGCAGGCCCAAGCCCATCGTCTCCCCGCCCCGGATTGCCGTACCCAATCAGCAACATTTTTCGAGTTCTTTCTGATTGCGATGGGCATCAGCAGCGTTTTCCCGGCCAAGTGCAGCGCGCGCCGGGACCGGGTCCCGAATCTCCGTTTCTTGTCGTCCAGGACAGCAGATCGCAGCCGTTCTTTTCAGCAATCCAGGTATCAACCGAGCAGACTTCATACCGACTGGGCCTTGCTGTCTACCAACTCCCCCTCGGCGTTGAACAGCTCCACCTGTAACGGCATCTGGCCCAGCGCATGAGTGGCACAGGAGAGGCATGGATCATAAGCCCGGATCGCAACTTCGACATGGTTAAGCATGCCCTCGGTAATCTGATCATGACCACTTAAATGTTTGACGGCGACGTCCTTGACTGCCCGGTTCATGCCTTCGTTGTTGTGGGTCGTTGACACGATCAGATTACAGTAGGTGACCTGGTCGTTCTCATCGACCTGATAGTGATGGATGAGATTGCCGCGCGGCGCTTCAATAACGCCGATCCCCTCGCCGCGCCGCTCTCCGGTCATCACTAGATCGTTGCCCTGAAGGTCCGGATCGTTGAGCAGTTCGCGGATCTTTTCAACGCAATGGACAACTTCGATCATCCGGGCCCAGTGGTTGGCCAAGGTTGAATTGTTGGGATGGCCATCCGTGACGGCTTTGAGCTCCTTATGGGCCGCATCGGCTATCGGCGTGTCTATGAAACTTGCCGTGTTCATGCGGGCCAAAGGGCCAACCCGGTACCAGCCGACTTCGGGCCCGAGCTCCTTGATGAAAGGAAACTTCATGTAGGACCAGGATCGGACATCCTCGATCAGGCGTTCATGATATTGCGGGTAAGGCAACTGGTCGAAGATCACATTACCCGTCGAGCTCAAGGCTCTGAGATTGCCATGGTAGAGATCAAGCGCACCATCTTCCTCCCGCACGAGAGACATGTAGTTCGATGGAAAAGACCCGAATTCGGCGACAAGGTCTTCGTGTTCGAGGGTGTAATCTCTGGCAAGTTTGACTGCATCCTGAGCCCAGGCCAGCATCTCATCGATAGAGCTCAGGAAATGATCGCGTCTCTCGATTGGAAGATTGCGGTTGATACCGCCCGGGACCGCTCCGGTGCCGTGGATTTTTTTGCCCGCTGTCGCCTCAATAATTTCCTGGCCATACTTGCGCATAAGGACGGCGCGTTTGCCAAGTTCCGGCTGTTCCTTGATTACTTCAAAAATGTTGCGTTTTTCTGCCGGCGCACCGAAGCCGAAAAGGAGATCAGGTGCGGCCAAATGAAAGAAATGCAGCACGTGGCTCTGCATCACTTGCCCGTAGTGCATCAGCCGCCGCATCTTTTCAGCTGTCGGGGTGAGCTGATCGACACCGGCGATCATGTCCATGGCCTTTGCAGCGGCCAGGTGATGACTGACAGGGCAAATGCCGCAAAGCCGCTGGACTATAACCGGCACTTCCCACATGAGGCGTCCGCGGATGAAGCGCTCAAAACCTCGGAATTCGACAATATGCAGCCGGGCCTCATCGACCTCGTTTTCCGAATTTAGGTGAATGGTGACCTTCCCGTGGCCTTCGACACGGGTGACCGGCGAGATCTCAATCAGTCTGGGTTCGCCCATTGTCTCGCTCCTGGTCAATCGAACTTGATCATTTCACGTTCAAAGCCCCGGAATTTGCCGGTCAAAAGCTTTGAGAGCGTGTCGAAAATTATGTCCCCCTCCGGTGCGCATCCGGGGATCTGATAATCGATCTCCACCACCTGCGCGCACGGATAGACTTCATCGAGCAGCAGTGGAAGAGCAGGATCATTCGGGACATTGTGGGTCGTGTTACGGATGTAGCGGCCGGTGATGTAGGCCTCGTCCAGGCATTCGCGTAAGGGTTCGTCGGAGTGCATGATCGCGTTGCGCATGGCCGGAAGTCCGCCCATGATCGCGCATTGCCCAAGCGCAATCAGAACATCGCAGTTACGGCGGAAATCTTGCAGGACATGAACGTTTTCCTCGTTGCAGCAGCCGCCTTCGATGATACCGATGTCGCAGCGCTGGGTGAAACGCTTCTTGTCGGTCAAGGGAGACCGGTCGACTTCGACAAGTTTCATCAAATCCATCAGGCGTTCATCGATATCGAGGATTGCCATGTGACAGCCGAAACAACCGGCCAGTGAAGCTGTCGCGATCCGGGCCTTGGGATGCTCTGCCTGAGATCTCTCACTCATTTGCGCTTCTCCTCAATGTCATGACCGATCAGCCCCTTGTCGAACTCCCGCTCGCCGATCGGAGTTACAAAACCGACCCGTTTGCGGATAATGCAGCCGACCGGACAGACTTCCGCCGAAATCGCATTGTCGGTCACAGCAGCATCCGTGTCGGCGAGGTTCTCGCCGTTCACAGCGACACGCCGGTGAATGCCCCGGCCGACATAACCAAAGACGCCTTTGCCGTCGACATCCTGAGACGCCCGGATACACCGGCCACAACTGATGCAGCGGTTGGTGTCGAGCGCAATATCCGGGTGAGAGGCATCAAGAGCCCGGCAAGGTTCCAGATACGGAAATTTCGTCGCCTCAGTCATATCGAGCCGGTAGGCCATCGCCTGAAGCTCGCAATTGCCACTGGCCTCGCAGATTGGACACAAATGATTGCCCTCGTGAAACAGCATTTCCACGAGATCACGGCGCATCTTGTTGAGGTGCGGCGTTTCGTTTTCAACCGCCTGGCCCGGCGCCGCCGGCTGTGTGCAGGCCGATACGCTGCGCCCGCCCGCCTTGACGGTGCACACCCGGCAACTGCCTTGGTGGCGCAGGCCTTCATGATCGCACAAGCGCGGGATGTAAATACCGGCGTCGTCGGCAGCTTCCATGATGGTCTGACCAGCGTAGGCCGTCACTTCGATACCATCGATGGTGAAACTGAAACCTGTTTCTTTCTTCGTACCGCTCATTGTGTAAAATCCCTATCGAAGATGTAAGAGCGGCGCTTGGCGATCTTTCGGGCCCCATCAATGGCCGATTGAATATCGAATGTGGCTCGGATGCCATCCTTGCTCGGCTGGGTCATCGCTGAATAGACCAGCGGGAAATTCGCAAGGGTCGACAACACCGGGTTCGGTGATGTCATGCCAAGACCGCAGCGGCTGGTCTCAATAATCGTGCCGGAGAGGTCCTTGAGGTAGTCAATGTCTTCGGGATTGGCGAGCCCTTTGCGGAACTTCTCAATTGCCTTTTGCAAAAAGACATTGCCAACCCGGCAAGGTGTGCAATAGCCGCAGCTCTCATGCACAAAGAACGACATGTAGTAGTCGACGATTTCAAGAATGTTCCGCTGGCCGTTAAAGACGATGATCGCTCCACCGGTCGCGAGATCATCGAATGTGAGCTTTCGGTGAAAACTGTCCCGGGCAATCATTGCACCGCTCGGTCCGCCAACCTGAACCGCCGCGGCATCCTGACCGCCTACCATTTCCAGAAGCTCCCAGACCGAATGACCGTAAGGAAGCTCATAAATCCCAGGGTTTAGGCAGTCGCCGCAGACCGAGAACAGCTTGGTTCCATGACTGCCTTCAGTGCCAATGTCATGGAACCACTTGGCACCCTGGTCCAGAATGCGTGCTGCATGGCAGAAGGTCTCCACATTGTTGACCACGGTCGGATAGCCGAGATACCCCCGATTGACCGGGAACGGCGGGCGGGTTTTCGGTTCACCCGGCAACCCTTCACAAGAACTGATCAGGGCCCCCTCTTCGCCGCAGATATAGGCACCCGCGCCCATCTGGATACGGATATCAAAGTCGAAGCGCTTGGTGCCAAGGATCGCTTTCCCAAGCAGTCCGCGCCGGCGGCGCTCCTCTAGCACTTGTTCCAAAAGTTCGCGCAGGTAGACATACTCGCCGCGCAGATAAAGGATCCCTTCCTTCGCCCCAACCGCACGGGCGGCTATTGTCATACCCTCGATCAGAAGATGCGGCCGCTCTGTGAGAAGAACGCGGTCCTTGAAGGTGCCAGGTTCGCCCTCATCTGCATTGCAGATCACAAAGGACCGCTCAGTGCGCTCAGCTGCCGCAAACCGCCATTTGCGCCCCGTAGTAAAACCAGCGCCTCCACAGCCGCGCAGGCCGCTTTCTTCAATCATCGAGATAATTTGGGACGAGGTGATGCTGACCGCTTTGGAAAGGCCCGCATCTTCCGGCACCGGCCCAAGAAGCACCGCACCGGCATGGCGGATGTTATTGTCCACCATGCGCACTGCACGGTCGTGCGGTGAAAGCGTGGCAAAGCGGTCGCTGACAAGATCTTCAGGTCGTTTACCGGCTATGATCGCTTCGGCCACTTCCCGCGCAGATTGAGCTGTCAGATTGGTCAGGACAATATCGTTGACCATCGCTGCAGGCGCTTGGTCGCACATACCAATGCAGGGAGTGTATTCAAGGGACACGGCCCCATCTGCGGATGTTTCGCCAATCTTGATGCCGAGCGCATCTTCGAAAGCTGCTGTGACGGCTTCAAGTCCGGCATACCGATCGACAATATCGTCGCACAGACGGATAGTAATCCGGCCTTTCGGCTGTAGGGACAGGAAAGAATAAAAGCTCGCGACCCCTTCGACCTCAATCCGGGTCAGGCCAGTTTCTTCAGCGATCTGGTCCATGGTCGCTGGTGCAATGCATTGGAAACGGTCCTGAACCTCGCGCAGGATATCCAGCATCCGATGCTTGTCATTGCCGAACCGTTCGCAGATATCGGCAACCGCACCGTCCGGTACCGGGGTCACGCTGCAAGCTGTCTTCGATACTCCGTTGCCAGCCTGCTGACCGTTATCCATGATTTTCTCCCAAGGTCCGGCAGGACCCGGATGCAGGCCTTTTTGCTTCGTAAGGCGACACACCCGGACCTGAGGTTCGCCGCATCACTGGCAAAACTCCGTAGCCCACACCGTTCCAGAGATGGCCTGACACGTCTTTGAGCAATATCAACGGACCGCGACCAAACGGCCCGGCCTGAGCCCGAATACAGCGCCAACAAAAAAGCCCAGGCAATGTGCCCGGGCTTTTGATAACCGTTGATGGCCGGTCTTACATGCTGCACTCGCCAGCGTAGGCATCCGCATGGTCGCTCAAGCCGGTGGCAATGATCTTGTTGGTATAGACATCGCCTTCCTTAATCACTTCGCGGACATAGATGTCCTGGATCGGGTGGTGATTGTCGCCGAACTTGAAGTCACCACGGGTCGACGCGAAATCAGCTTCTTTGAGCGCCGCGCGGAATGCATCTGCATCCTTCACATCCGCCTTGGCCATCGCCGACAGCAGAAGATTCGCGGTGTCAAAGCCTTGGGACGCATAGAGCGACGGCAGGCGGCCATATTCAGCCTGGAAGCTTTCAACGAAGGCGTTGTTGGCCGGATTGTCGATGTCCTTTGACCACTGGCTGGTGTTTTTCACACCCATCGCCGCATCACCGACAGCTTGCAGAATGCCTTGGTCGAATGAGAACGCCGGTCCGACGACCGGAAGGTCGATTCCGCTGTCCGCGTACTGCTTCAGGAAGGAAATCCCCATGCCACCCGGCAGGAAAAAGAACACGCTATCAGCACCGGAGGCCCGGATCTGAGCAAGCTCTGCGGCGTAATCAGTCTGGCCGAGCTTGGTATAAAGCTCGCCAGCCAACTCACCACCATAAAAACGCTTGTAACCTGTCAGCGCGTCTTTGCCGGCCGGATAGTTCGGCGCCAGAATGAAGCTGTTCTTGTAGCCTTGATCTTTGGCATAAGCACCGGCTGCTTCGTGCAAATTGTCGTTCTGCCAGGCCACATTGAAATAGTTCGGGTGGCAGCCTTTACCTGCCAGAGCTGATGGCCCTGCATTCGGCGACAGATAGAATTTGCCCTGGGCGGTCACAGATGGCACGACGGCCATAGCAAGGTTCGACCAGATGATGCCGGTCAGAACGTCAACGTTTTCCGACTGCACCAGCTTGTCCGCTAGCTTCACAGCCACGTCCGGCTTGCGCTGATCGTCTTCAACGATCACTTCCAGGTCGGAGTTGCCTGCCTGTTTCACTGCAAGCAGGAAACCGTCCCGCACATCAATACCAAGCCCGGCACCACCACCGGACAACGTGGTGATCATGCCAACTTTGACCGGCTCCGCCACGGCGGCACCGCTCAGCATGGCCAGCACACTTGCTGTTGCCGCAAGTCTCTTCAACATCAGAACTTCCCCTCTGTTCAACTGCTCCCGGACCTTGTTTTTCAGGCCCTTGATCAGCAGCTTAACTCGAGGATTGGAATTGGCAATGCTTCTTCTGTTTGACCGTCCTTCTCGCCAGGTGCGCTCAGAGTTCCGTCCGGACATGCCAGAGTTCAGGGAACAGTTCCACCTCCAGCATTCGCTTCAGATAGGTCACACCTCCCGTACCGCCGGTGCCTCGCTTGAAACCGATCACACGTTCCACCGTGGTGACGTGATTGAACCGCCAACGCCGGAAATAATCTTCCAGGTCGACCAGTTTTTCACCCACTTCATAAAGCGCCCAGTATTGTGCAGGGTCCCGGTAGACCTTCTGCCAAAGATCCATGATTTCTGGCACTTCACCATGCGGTTTGTCCGATGGGTCTGCAATCACATGATCAGGAACGTCCAGCCCTTGCCGCTGCGCGAATGACAGGACCACCTGATAAAGGCTTGGCTTGGCAAGTTCCTGATGCAGAAGATCGACGTTTTCGGGGACATGCTCATGCGGGCGGATCATCGCAAGATTTCGGTTTCCAAGGGCATATTCTATCAGGCGGTACTGCAGGGACTGAAACCCGGACGACAAACCGAGCGAATCCCGGAACTGGGTGTAATCACTTGGCGTCATGGTCCGGAGCACGTCCCACGCAGAATTCAGTTGCTCCATGATCCGGCTTACGCGTGCAAGCAGCTTCATCGCCTCTGGCATGTGATCTTCGGCAATGGCTGTCCGTGCCCCTTCCAGCTCGTGAAGCATCAGCTTCATCCAGAGTTCGGACGTTTGGTGTTGAATAATAAACAACAGCTCATCCGGAGCATCCGAAAGCGGAGCTTGCGAGCTCAGGATCGTTTCAAGTCCGAGGTAGTCGCCGTACGACATTTTGCCGGAGAACGCCATTTCCGCGCCTTCAGCCTCAGGATCGTAGCCGCTTTGCTGAGTTTCGTTTTTATTGTTCATGAAACACCTCACCTCCAGAATCATCCGGGAAGGTTTCAGTTTCACTCAATCAAGGCAAGAACAAACGACCCGCGGCATTTGAGTCCCTAAACTCACGCTGCGTCTTCAATTCTTTGCAGCATTCAAGATCGCAGTTGCTGAAAAATCATACTGCGCCAGACCGGTCATAACCTGACTGAAACCGAGAAAATCGATCTTGGCCCAATTCTGATCACCAAGTCGTTCCAGAAAGAGATTGACGTTATCCCGAGTGATCGCGGACATCTGGAAAGACACATTATCCAATGCACTCTTGGGTGCGGGCCGGTTGTGGTAATCATAGAGCATCACGATGACCCAGGCTCCTGCGAAGAAATGACCGCCATGCGTCATGGTCAACTGTCCGTTTTTGACCGCCTCCATCCCCGCTTTTGACCAATTCAACCCGGCGAACGCAATATTCTCTCCTGGTTTCATGCCGAGCTCAATTGCAGCCCGTTTTGCTCCGAGGGCAATGGCATCATTCGCGCCCCAGATGGCATCAACCTTCGTCCGATTCAAAAACGTCTTTGCCCTTTCATAAGCGATGTCTTCGTTCCAATTGACCGGAACTGCACCGAGCAGATCGACGCCGCTGTCAGCCGCAGCCTGCTCCATGCCCCTCTGCCGGTCGAGTGCCGCTGGCGTACTGTCATCCCCGGTCAGAGCCAGCATCCTTAACCCGCTTCCGTCTGCGCCACCGGATTTTCCGAAGGAAATCAGGGACTCAGCCATCTCATAACCAGCCCACTCATTGTTCGGTGTAATGGACCCGATAATTGTGGACTGAACGCGCTCGTTCAAAACTCCGTACTGGGACTTGGTCAACGTGTTTAGAAGAAATACTGTCTGAACCGACTGCCCATCGAGCAGCTGCATCAACCGGGCACCTTCCTGCAATTCATTCACCAGAATAAAGTAGTCTGGCAGATCTCCCCGGCTGAGCCTCTCCTGAAGAAGTTGTTCCATGAAGTATGGACGGCGGTCAGCGTTCAGGATTTCAAGATCGACATCAAAATCCGCGGCTGCCGCCTGCATGGTCTTTGAAACATGGCCCCAAAAGCCACTGTCGCCACCTGGATTGATGAATGTGACACGGAAACTAGCGGCATGAACATTGGCCACGCAAGCACTCACAAGAACACCGAAAGCCAGTAGGATGCTACGCAGGATAGTCATCGTAAGCACCACCTCCTTCACAATCGAAGTGTTCGCGACCGATGCTTTACCCTATAACCGATATTCCGCGTTGTATACGCTGTAAAAACACCTCATGAGCCAGTGCGTATCGCTCGGTCGTCCTTGTCAAAGAAGTGCATCCGGCTTTCATCAAACTTCAGTCCGATGCGCGTCCCTTCTGCGAAATCTTCACTGCCGCTGATCCGTACAAGGACAGTATCAAGGCCATTAAGCGCGACATAAAGGAACGTGTCAGCCCCGAGATATTCGGCAACCTCAACGGTCCCTGAACAATGTCCCTCTTCCGGTGCAACGACCAGCATATGTTCCGGCCGGATACCAAGTTTGACAGGAGCTCCCGATGCACCCCCATGCGGGTAATGGCCACCGCCATGTCCGTCGAGCGAGAACGAACCTCCTGTTACTGAACAGGGCAGAACATTCATCTTCGGAGAGCCGATAAACTGGGCAACGAAAAGATTGTCGGGCTGCTCATAGAGTTCGCGCGGAGAGCCGACTTGCTCGATCTCGCCAGCCTGCAGGACAACGATTTTGTCCGCAAGTGTCATCGCCTCGACCTGATCATGGGTCACGTAAATCATGGTCGTTCCAAGGCTCTTGTGAAGCCGGGCAACTTCGAACCGCATTTCAACACGCAGCGCGGCATCCAGGTTGGATAACGGCTCATCAAACAAGAAGGCGCTTGGTTCGCGAACAATGGCCCGGCCGATGGCAACACGTTGCCGCTGACCGCCGGAAAGCGCTTTGGGCCGGCGCTCGAGGTAGTCGTCAAGCTTCAGGATTTCGGCGGCCGCATTGACCTTCTGGTCGATCTCCGCTTTTGGCACGCCTGCGGTCTTAAGCCCGAAGCCCACATTTTCCCGAACGGACATGTGCGGATAAAGCGCATAGGACTGAAACACCATTGAAAGACCGCGACCGGAGGGTGGCAACGCGGTGACGTCCTTGCCGTCAATTTCGATTGCGCCGCGGTTCGATTCTTCAAGTCCCGAAATCAGACGCAGCAAAGTCGACTTTCCGCACCCGGATGGGCCGACAAAGATAACGAATTCTCCGTCCTGGATATCGAGATCAATTCCCTTGATGACTTGCAGGTCACCGAACCACTTCTCGATACTCTTGAGCTGGATAGCACCCATGTCTATTGCCCCCTTAAGCCGCTTGATCTGCTTGCGATGGTCTTGCCCAGGCAAGCCAAATCGCCGCTGTCCAAGAGAATGATCCACCACCGGCGGCTTCTGCCGTTTCCGGGCTGAAGTATTCCGCAAAACCGCCGGTTTGAATGAGCGCCGCCGTGTCACGCCGAAGCCTGTCAGATCGGCCTGGATCACCAGCTTCCGCGAAACCGCGAGCAATCATGAAATTGACCATCGCCCAGACGGGGCCGCGCCAGTACCGCAAATGCTCATAGGCTTGGTGCTCCGGGTCGTAGGACGGCATCAGATATCGCACTTTTGCGCTGATCCGGTCGAAGTGCTCCCGAAGCGGCTTTAACACCTCAGGGTCAGTGAGGCCTGCATAGGGCGCAAGGAACGATGCACTTGAAACACCGTCTGACTGTTTCCCGGTTCGCAGGTTCATGGCGACGTGAGCCTTGAGCTCTGAATTCCACAGGCGCGCAGCGCCCGTTTCCATCCGGCTGATCCACCCCTCAACTTCCGGCTGCGCGGCAGTTTCTCCAAGACGGTCTGCGAGTGCCAGGAGATCGCGGCAAGCCCTCAAGAGGATGAAGGTGATACCGGGGTCAGCTACAAAAAACGGACAGGTTCGGGCAACCTTCTCAGGCTCCCAACCCACTTTCCGGCAAGCCGCAACGATAGAAAGGTAGCGGTCATAGTCCTCTTTGTGCGGGCGCATGGCCGGGTCGACATGAGAGGTGTCTTTCCGCTCGTAGGGAGCGACATCCTTGATTTCGACACCGCGTAAGGCGTCATCCCAGTCCGGAAGATTGTCCCGCCCCGATTCCCATGGATGAATAACAGCAATCACACCGAGGTTGTCTGGATCCCGGTAAGCCATGAACCAACGGTGCCATTGAAGGATTTTTGGGAAAAGCAACTTCGCCCGATCCAGAGCGGCGTCAGAGGCATCCAGTTCCAGCAAGTCCCGGACGATTGTTGCCGCAACAGGAGGCTGTGAGTGTCCTGAACTTGGAATGGGTCCGCCATCTGTTCCCCAAACGGATGGACCGGGGAAATAGCTCGGGTCGTCCTTCCGGAACAGGATATGCGGGACCATCCCGTCCCGCCATTGCCCTTCGAAGAGCAGCTCTATCTCCCGCCAGGCCCGGTCGGTATCGAAGGTCGCGAAACCGCGGGCAACAAAGACCGAATCCCAGTTCCATTGGTAGGGGTAAAGCCCCTTTGTCGGCACCGTGTATCCGCCCTGGTCGTTGTCCGTCAGGATTTTCCGGGCGACTTGGTCTAACTCAATCTGTGACACGAATATCTCCTTGAGCTTCTTGTGAGCTCTTTGATGAGTTGGTTAGCCCTTCACACTGCCGGCCGTCAGGCCCTGGACAAGGAAGCGTTCGAACCAAAGAAAGATGAAGAGAACTGGAACGGTCGCGATCACCGCCCCCGCCATCAAGTGCTGGCGTGGGACTTCCGAAGAGTTCAGCGAAACCACACCGCGGGAAAGGGTGAAAATGTCCGGATCATCGAGGAACATGAAAGCAAACAGGAACTCGTTCCAGGCAATCATGAACACATAGAGCGATACGGAGGCCAGTGCCGGCAATGACAACGGCAGCGTGATCTTCATGATCACCCCAAGCCTGGACAATCCGTCCATCAGGCCAGCTTCTTCTAATTCGGACGGAAGACCCCGGAAGTAGCCCTGCAACATGTAGAGCGCGACCGGAATTGTTGTTGCTGGATAGACAATCAGCAAACCGGTCAACGTGTTGCGCAGGCCCAACTGTGAGAACACGGCATATAGCGGGATTACCAGAACAATCGCCGGAACCATGTAGATCAAGAGCACCGAACGGGACAAAAGCGCTTGCCCCGGAAACCGCAAACGGGAAACCGCGTAGGCGCCGGGCACCGAGAACAGCAGCGTCAGGATCACGGTCCCCACCGACACGATGGCCGAGACCATCAGATAGCGGCCGAAATTGAACTGCGTGAAGAGCTCGACATAGGACCGGAAGAGACCGTCAAGTCCTTGCGATAGGTCGATCGACAGATCAAGCGGATTGGCAAGCAACGCCTGCTGACTTTTCAGCGACGTCATCACCATCACGTAAAAAGGCAGTGCGACGATAATCGTGAAGACGACAAAACCAATTCCCTTGAAGATCCGGATGTAGATAACCTCACGTTCGTACCGGGACATCGACCCGAGAGTTGCGCCGTTGAGGCTCACATGGTTGGCCGCCGTGACGCTGGCAACGAACGCGAGCAGTCCGGCCAATTGCCAAAAGGGAACGTTGTTTAAAGGCAAAGTGAAAGGTGCTGCGAACGTACCCAACAGCAGAACCAGCGTTAGGACGACCGCGGACAGCACCCAGGCAGGTATCCCTTTTATGTCCGCAGTCTGCCGCCAAACCAGAACCAGCGCTCCGATCAAGCCCGCCACTCCGGCGGCCGTCGCCTGAGGCAGAGCAACTTCGCCAGTGATAAGGGTCAAGGTGACCCCAATCACCACCATGGCGGTCACGCCCCAGATAAGGCCCGTGATGGCTATCAGAAGAATGCTGCCGGGTCTCATAGGCCTTCCTCCTTGGGTGAGAAGTGCAGGAAGAGTGTCGCGAAGGTAACGAGGACGACAAAGATCACCACGGCTACCGCAGCCCCTGCTCCAAGGTTGGACAGGGCAAACCCTTGTTCATACACATCAACTGTCAACGTTCTCGTTCCGGCATTGCCGCCAGTCAGAAGGAAGATGTCATCGAACTTGTTGAAGGTCCAAATGAAACGGAGAAGGAACAGGACCGACAAGATGCCCATCAACTGCGGCAAGGACAGGTACCAGAACTGCTGCAACGGCGTTGCACCATCCATTTCAGCCGCTTCATAGATATCTGTGTTGAGCGATTGCATGCGCGCGAGAATGAACAGGAAAGACAAGGGAAAATAGCGCCAAGCCTCAAACGCGATCACGGTCGAAAGCGCCAGAGGAAACTCCATCTGGATCCCGAAGAATGAAAACTCCACGGCCCGCTGACCGAAGAAATTGATCGGGTCCGCAACGACACCCATTTTGGTCAAAAGCGCGTTTATGGTTCCGGAAAACGGGTCAAACAGAACCACCCAGGTGAAGGCAACGGCAATCACCGGCGAGACGTAGGGAAAAAGGAACAGTCCGCGCAGAAACCCGCGACCCTTGAACGTCGTATTCAAAAGTTGCGCAGCGAACAGCCCGAGCACCAATGCTCCGGCAGTCCCGAAAATCGTGTAATAGAATGTCACTCGCAGCACCGACCAAAACTCATCTGCATCAAAGATCCGGACGAAGTTATCGAAGGTGAAGTCGAGGTTTGTAAGGACATTGTCTGCATCGCCCGACACCTCGGGGGTGCTGGCCCGCTCGGGACGGTCGGCTGCCAAATAGGCCGCGGTTACAGTCCCCTCAAAGCGCAACCGCTCACGCCATTTTGGCGGAACAGTGCCGATGTCACATGTGATCGACGCGCCCTGAAGCGCGCAAACCTCGGGCACGTTCGTTACGTCGAACCCGTCAGGTAGGGTATCCCGCAAAACTACATCGCGGATTTCCTTGTCCTGCGAGGAGTTGCGCATCCGGTATTCGAGTGTCGCCACATCGCCTGCACTTTCCGGATTGCCGCGCATGCGTTCGTTTACCAAAACGCTCGGAGACCGGAGATCAGCGAGTTGAACCGGCTTGAAGCTGATCCAGAAATTAGCAAACAAAGGACCTGCAACAATGGCGAGAATGATCAGGAATGTTGGCGCCAACATCAGGTAGGCGAGCCGCATCTCCCGTCGTTGCATCGGTCCGATGCCTTTCGGCGGCCGGCGCTCGGCGATGGTCTTGTCCTGCGCGGTCATGGTTTCCTGCTCAAGTTTCAAACGGACAGAGATAGGGCAAGAAGTCCCTGTGCCCCGACGGTTCAACCCGTCGAGACTTCATAGTGCAAAAGCCCTCTTTTCATGAGGGTTGGTGGCCGATGGGGTTGGCCTGTGTTTAAACAACACAGGCCATTATGGA
Organism: Roseibium alexandrii DFL-11; assembly: GCF_000158095.2. Classification (NCBI taxonomy): domain Bacteria; kingdom Pseudomonadati; phylum Pseudomonadota; class Alphaproteobacteria; order Hyphomicrobiales; family Stappiaceae; genus Roseibium; species Roseibium alexandrii. The sequence goes on along the minus strand of NZ_CM011002.1, from coordinate 4,655,479 downwards.
GTTACTGGATCTTTGCCAGTTCTTCGTTCATCCGAGCAACGGTCTGTGCCGCGTCCCGTTCGCCATCAATATATTCCCGGACAAGCCGGTTGATCGCCTGGCTGTTGATGATCTTGGAGGCCAGAGACAACTGCCCTTCCTTGACGCCCCAACGCGCAGCCGTGTCGAGACCAGAAACAATCGTGCTGATGGTCTCCGCATCATAAAGATCGGTCAACGGCGCCTTGCGGTCCACACCAACCGGCAGCTTGGACCAGCCTTCAACAAACGCTGTCGGATTGTCATTGGTGCCTCGGCGGATCGGGAACTTGCCTTCCGGTGCGATCGACAGGGTCGACATGTAACCGTCATCCATAGAAAACTCGACGAACTGCATGGCAGCGTCCGTGTCCGCATCGTTGGTGATGCCGAAGTAACGCACATCCCCCCAAGCAGCGCCATCCGGATTTGACGGCCCCTTCAAGGTTGTCACGATACCGGTTTTTGAGGCCAGTTCTTTGGAAGTCGGGTCATCGGATATGGTTGGCGGGGCGCTGTCACGAAGACCGGCGAGCTCATCGAGAATGAACGGAGACCAGATGATCATCGCTGCTTTGCCAGCAAAGTATAGCTCCCGAGACTGCTTCCAGAAGAGATCTCCTGGTGGAGACGCCTCGGCAATTGCCTTATAGAACTCGAGTGCTTCGATCGTCTTTTTCTCGTCCAGCGGCTTGAAGCCATCACTGCCGACCGGGCTGACGCCATTGGCCAATAGAACATGCTCGAGCACCTGGCTCATAAAGTTCTCATCAACCTTGGTGGCTGCGACAAATGCAAACATTTCCGGCGGGTTATGAAGTTTCTCAACCGCTGCCAAAATGTTCTCGTAGCTGTCAGGAGCCGCGAGGCCATTCGCATCGAAAAGGTCCTTGCGATAGACGACCATTTGCGTCCAGCCATCAACCGGCACAGAAGCAATCCCACCTTCGACTGCGGCCATTGCCACCGCGCCAGGCGCAAATGTATCGGTTCCAAGGTTTTCCAGAACCTCTGTAGCCGCTTCGGTGTCTAGGATACCGGCCTCTGCCCAAGGCAGCGCATACTGCAGGGTGTGATAAATCACGTCCGGCAGGTCACCGGCAGCGAAAGCCGCAGTGGCACGGGTTCCAAGGTCAGATTCCGTGACTGGAATGACATCAACCTCGATGCCGGTTTTGTCTTTAAAGGCCGCGGCCAGTTCTTCCTGTTTCGCCAGCCGTTCCGGCTGCTCTTCCGTGGTCCAAAAACGCAGGGTTTGCGCCTGAGCCACCGTAATACCCAATGCGAGTACACCCGCAATGGTCGAGGTCAGGAAAGTGCTCCTCCCAATCATGTCAGTCTCCCTTACTGCCAGGTCATGGCTGTTGGTTCAGCCGGGACCGGAGCACTTCTGCCAGTGCCTCCGGTGTTTTAAGCGGCGCACCGTCTGATGCACGCCGGATCAAAGTTGCTTCTGAAAGTGCTTTGAGGGTCTTCGGATCTTTGCCATCCAGAACGTCAATCAACATGCGGGCAACACGACTGCCTGCTTCCGACGCACTTTGCGAAAAGGTGGTGAGCGGGGGCTCGAGATAGTCACCAAATGGCAGCCCGTCATAGCCGATGATCGTAACGTCCGAACCGACGGTCAGACCATGTTTCCGGCAATATTGAATAGCGCCAATCGCAAGTGCGTCTGTCACGCACAACAAGGCGGTGGGCGGCAGATCGTTGCCCGCAAGAAGCCGTTCTGCTCCAGCCAGCCCGCCTTCTTCGTCAAGGTCCACGATCGTTTCAAGAGCGGGATCAAAAGGCACGCCCAGCGCCTCGAGACCGGCACGGTAGCCATCCCGCCGCTGGAGCGCGAAATTCAGCTCTAGCGATCCGCCGATAAAACCAATGCGGCTGTGTCCGAGGCTGTAGACGTGCCGCACGCCATCGGCGAAGGTCTTTTCATTGTCGATGTCGAACCACGCGTGGGTATCCGGAAGATGCGACCGGCCATGCGTGACAAAGGGAAAGCCCTGCTCACTCAAAAACGCAATGCGCGGATCTTCAACTTCGGTTCTCGTGAGAATAAAACCATCGACCTTCCGCCGGGCAATGAGCCGCTGAAGTGTCTCGATCATGTGATCCCGGGAGTGGGCGGTTGTCACCAGGAGATCTATCCCGAGTTCATCCAAAGCTCGTGCGATCCCATCGATAAATTCAGACAGGAATGGATCAGCGCCATTGCCATGTCCTACCGGAATGACAATGCCGAGCGTATCCTGCCGGCCGCGTTTCAAGTTACGGGCAGTCGCCGAAGGCTGATAGCCAAGATCCTTGACGGCTTTGAGGATGCGTTCGCGGGTGGCCTCGGAAATGTCGGTGTAGTTGTTCAGGACCCGCGAAACGGTTCCCTTTGCGACACCCACATGGCGCGCAACGTCGTCAATCGTCACTGACCCGCGGTGACCCGACATATTTCCTCCCAAAGGCCAACAGGCCCGAATTCATTCTTGCCTACGGTTCAAATAACCGAAGGCGTATTATTTCGATTATGGTTCCAAAACCGATTTCGGAAGTCAACAAAATCGGTTTCGGAAACTCGAAAATTCGTTTTTGCAGAACGGGAAGGCTCTGGTAAACAAACGAAACTTTGATTGGAAAGGTTTCGGAACAGATCCAAACGGCACCCGCCACGCCAACTCGACAGCGTTACCACGCATACACTCGCCTGCAGCTGTTCGACCAGCACTTCAAACAAAACAAAAAAAGCCCGCGCTGATAAGGCGCGGGCTCGATGTTGGCAAATCTGTATATTAGGCTGTTAGAAAGGTACACCCGAGACAAGAATGACATTCGCATAAGGCGTGCATTCGCCCGTGCGAATAACAGCGCGGGCCTGCTTCGTCCGAGTTTTGAAGTCCTCGTGAGGCACCCGGTCATGCTCGATCGGCTTGCCGGTTTCCGCGGCCCAATGGGCCAACCGGACTTCGATTTCGGTCGCGAGTTCCGCACTTGCCTCTTCGGCAAAAACAGCTTTCTCAACCACCAATTCGCTCGTCAGAACATCCAGGACATCAAAGAAGCCGGGCACCCCAGGCGACACGGCAATGTCAATGACATAGACGCCTGGCGGCACCGGCAGACCAGCGTCAGCAATAACGATTTCATCCATGTGCCCGAGGGAGGCGATCAGCGTACTCATGTGCCGATTCAGCATCGGGGTCCGTTTCATGGGCGTTTCCTTCGCATCCTTTATCGGTCAAGTCAGGGACACCAGCGCTTCGCAGAGCGGCACTGGGTCGTAATAAGGATCTGATTTGCTGGATATCAGATCCAGCCGCAAAACGGTAATGCCAAGTTGCTCCACTGCCGCGATATCATCTTCTTCCGTACCTTGATCCGTTACGACAAAATTCAACAGCCGCTCTACCGGGCAATCGCTACCGGCATCTTTTCGAAGATAAGCAAGCAATACTTGAACGCGATCTTCAAGCGTCATTCCAGGCGCTTCCGGATCATGACCCAAACTGGGCACATACACTTTGGGAACGGTGCGGCTAGCAACAGCGCGGCCAACACCCCGAGGCAACAGGCTGGCAATCAGGCTTGTGTAAAGGCTGCCTGGAGAATAGCAAATGAGATCCGCAGACTGCACCAAAGCCGTATTGCGCTCCGGGAACACGGATACCGCCGGCTCCCGGGTCTGCAAGCTTCTGTTCAGAAAAATCTCCTCAATCGGCGACGTCAGCGGCGCTTGTTCTTTGCCTGTCAGAAGGTGCTGTCCGACGACAATGTCGCCAGTCGCGAGCTTGGCTGCCAGATGCAGATTGTCATCAGAAACGGCCTTAACATGGCCGAGGACGCCAACAAGTTTTGCGACCAGGAAAATAATTGGTTCCAGCTGTTTGTTTTGGTTGAGATAGCCACCGGCAAGAATAAGATTGCCGATGCTTGCGCCGCGCAAATCAAACGTTGGCGGGCACCCCTCCTGAAACGTCCGCAGCTGATTTTGAATAAGCGTCCGCATTGGTTGTTCAACGACTGCAACGAGCGGATGAATGCCGGCAATCATCGCCTCCAGATCACCTGCCAATTCCTCTTGCCCAGACTCTTTGGAAAACCGATGTGTGAATAGCCGGAACACATCAGGCTGACCAAGAACGGTCTCATCCGCAAGAGCCATCAAACGGCTTCTGAGATCACCGATCGCTGGCATGTTGAATGCAAGCCGCAACCCTTGTGAACTGCCTCCGGAATCAAAAGGCGTCACAAGGTGTATGGAGTTGTGCGTGTACCGTTTCAGGCACCTCGAAACATCATTCAGCGCGGAGCCGCCGCTGAAGAACAAAAGCCGCGGACCCAGCTTCGGATTGGACAAAAACCGCGCGATGCGGAATTGGTCCGGCATTCGCACTGCCCGAGTAATTGTAACTTCAGACACGCGGCCTCCTTTTCACCCAGTCTTTCGAGATGTTTTACACCTTGTCCCGCCTGAATAGCAAAAAGGAGTTACCTCTCTGTGACTTAGAAGGAGATTGGCGATCCAGCGTTTCCATCAGCCACAGAAAATATCGGCCACGAGAATGCCGTTTGCACCACCTTCGCAAGCAGCGATCAACATTGCGGCGGCCTTTTGATGATCAGGATGCGGCGCATAGTCGGCAAGAACAGCTTCACTGCTAACCGTGACAATGAATCCATATTGAAACGGTTTCGATTTGCCCTCCAGATCCAGGTTCGGACCATGTGTAACTGAAAGCACTCCAGACAGCTTATCAACTAGCCCTGAAATCAGCGCCATCGGTTCATCCAGCACTGACAGATTGTCCGGATCCTTCAGCGACAACAGAACACAGTGTTGCAGCATGCCTCACACTCCATCGATGTAAATTGCACGGAAATCATTCACATTCGTCAGTGTTGGCCCGGTCACAACCTGATTACCAATTGCTCTGAAAAACTCATGGGCATCATTCCGTTCAAGCGCGTCGCTCATCGACACGCCAGTCGCCGCGGCTTCGGAAGGGGTATCAGGGCCAATAATCGCACCGGCCACTTCGGCCGCACCGTCGACACCGTCCGTATCGCAAGCAATCGCATGGACACCTGCCGCGCCTGTAAGCGAATTTGCCAAGGCAAGTGCGTATTCTGCATTGGGACCTCCGATCCCGTCGCCGCGCCGCGTAACAGTCAATTCTCCTCCCGACAACAGGATCAACGGCCGCTCTGATGCTCCACGTTCCTTTTGCCTTTGCAGGGCAAGGTCCGCATGTGTTGCGGCGACATCTCGTGCCTCGCCTTCCAAGGCATCACCAAGGATCTCGACATCGCATCCAGCTTTCTCTGCAAGGCTACTCGCAGCTTCCAAGGACTGCGAGGGCGCGGCAAAAATAGTATTCGTCACTCGGCCTAGACTTTCATGGTCCGGCGGCAAAACTCCGGTCTTCCCGGAGAGGACCTCAGAAACAGAAACCGGTACTTCTATGTTCCATCGGGCAAGAATTTGGCGGGCATCTTCTGGAGTACTTCCATCCCCGACCGTTGGCCCGGACCCGATCTCGGCTGGGTCATCTCCTGGAACATCGGACAGAAGCATCGCTACCATCTTTGCTGGATAAGCAGCTGCAGCAAGCTGCCCCCCCTTTACCCGGCTCAGGTGCTTGCGAACAACGTTCATTTGACCAATAGGTGCGCCGGATGCGAGCAGCGCCTGATTCACCGCCTGTTTCTCTTCAAGACTGATGGCTCCTGCCGGTGCGGTCAAAAGAGCAGATGCACCACCGGAAATGAGGGCAAGAACGAAATCATCCCCGTCAAGATCGGATAGCAACTCCAGCATGCGTTTCGTCGCGTCCTGCCCGGCCTTGTCAGGCACCGGGTGCGCAGCCTCGACAATCTCAATGCCCCTTGTGGGGCGCCCATAGCCATAGCGAGTGATGACCAACCCTTCACACGCCCCCCATTCTGCTTCAACGGCCTCTGCCATCCGTGCGGACGCTTTTCCAGCACCGATCACAACAACCCTGCCATCAGGTTTATCAGGCAACTCGCTCGCAAGGCTCTTCATCGGATCAGCAACCTCAACGGCGCGCTCAAAGAGAGCACGTAACAACTCCTGGGGGTTGGCAGCCATATTCTGTCTCCAAGGCGAAAAGGTCGGGAGCTCTTTTGAGCGCAAAAGCTGAATGAATTGCAAGCTGTGCTTGGCTGGAAAAGGACCACTTCGGATCTAGTGGTGGTATAGATTGGAGGAAAACCAGAGTTTCGATCGTTATTGCAACCACCCAAGGCACCGCCACATACCCCTCTATCGCAGGATTGATCATGACAGTGGATCCAGTACTTCAATCACCTGCCTTTGTGGATGCCATTCGAAATCCGGAAGATCCCAACCATCTGATGGTCATCAAACCGGTCATGCGGAAGATACGCGTGTTTGCAGGCGAAACCCTGCTTGCCGATACAACAAATGCCATTCGTGTGATGGAGGTCGGTAGAGGCGTTTATGATCCGGTCATCTATGTGCCGGAAACCAGCCTCCAATCGCCCTTCTCTGAGCTTAGCAAATCGACCCATTGCCCGATTAAAGGAGATGCGAGCTACGTGGCCATTGGCGGAGATGAGATTGGCTGGGTCTATAAGACACCGCTTGAGATGAGCCTCCAGCTGAAAAACCACTACGCGTTTTGGCCTGACAAAGTGAGGATCGTCGAAGGCAATTAATGCCGGCGCCTCAGAACAAGTCTTGAGCAAATGCCGTACTGAGGCCACGACAAAGCGTATTGAGAGTTTTGGGCGACAGATCGGCAGACAAAAACCGGTCACGGTCAATTGTAGTTACACGCATCGTGCTGACAGACTTGCGAGTATTGGCACTCTTCGGAACAAGACTGCAACAAACGGTCGAATTCCGACATGAATCTCGCGTAACGCTTATCCAGATAATGGTAGACTTTAACGAGACTGATTTTGAGCGCCAACTCTGGGCGTTCAGATAGTTTCTCACTTTTCATGAGCTCATCAATCGTCAATGACGCGCCGAGAAAACCGTCGAGATGACCAGCGCTGTAGTCACGCCGCATGTCACTTGCCGCTGAATACTCCACAAAGCGATACTGCCCGCTGTTGTGTTCTGCGAACTCCTCCTGCCATCTGCGGCCGATGACATAGCCGATCAGATCACCATTTTCTAGGAAATGCGTAGGTGCGACCCACACTCCCTGTTGCGTCTGCAACAGAGGATATTGTGAGCGGACAAATGCAGTCTGATAAAGCTTTTCAATAATCGTAACGCGAAACAACTCACCATCAACTCTGCCTGAATTGAACGCCAAAATACCACGCCGTCCGGGCAGTTTAACTAGCTTTAGTTCACATCCGAGGTGCTGATAAATAGCTTGAGTCTTGGGAATGACTGCAGCGTTCAATTCTGCGTCTGAAATCGCGGCAACATTGCCCGGACAATCCATCGCTTCTGCAGGCTGCATTCCCAGAAAAAGCATCAGGATCACTACGATGCTGTACGGCATAGGCGAACTCCTCGAGGCCGTAATCGTAAACTCCGCCAATTGCCGTTGGGTTAATTGGCATATCACCCGCGCGCTATTTGGATTTCTGTCCCACAAAAAATCAGGCAGAGTTTGCGGCGTTCTCCCGTTTCCGATCGAAAGAAATTGTCACTGGAAACTGTGTGTGGTAGCTAGCGATCTCTCGTCGGCGGCTAGACTGGCCGCCACCAGTATTTTGCTTTCACTGCGAAAATGGCTTTCCGAGAAAACGCAAAAATGCGGCCGGCAAAATGAATTATCCGTTTCGCGATCAATACCACCGCTTAAGAAAACCATTGCTCCGGCTGTGCGACTCACTCTTGCCGGCACGTCCCCGTTCAGATTTTCTACAGCCTTTACTTGAGCGCACAAGTGACCCTTTCTGTTTTGAAACGGTCGCCCCAATGCCTGAACAAGCAAGAGCGTGGGCAGAAGAACGAAAAGGCGCGACAGAAAGGGAAGGCCTTTACAAAGCGCTGGCCCCCTGTTCAGTCGACCCCAAGATTGGTGTCCTGTTTCACCAAGGGCGCGTGATCTGGAAAACCAGTGATTTGCCGGAACGCGAGCGCAGTCCGCTCTTTTTTGCCCATAGGAAATCACCCGGTCGCCAACTTCCAGAAGCTATCGTGCTTCATCACGTATTCGGCGATAACTATTTCCACTTTTTCATGTTCATCATGAACAAGGTTTGGCTGGTGGAACAGTTCGGCTTGCCGCGCTCGATCCCCTTTCTTGTAAATGCAACATCAGCCAACACCCCGTTTTTTCGTCAGGCTCAGGAACTCGGCGCGTTCTTTGGACGCGATGTTGTCGTTCAAGGTCGGCGTGAGATCGTAAAGGTCGATCAGGCATATCTGGCGCTGCCATTTTTCTGTAACGCGGACACGATGACGTGGATTGCCGGCGCGTTCAGGGATGAAATCGATGAAACCTCTGAACAGTCTGACAGGCCAGTCTTCACGATACGGAGCAGCACGGCCCCCAATGGCCGGTTGTTTCGAAATCAGGACGAGGTCTCACGCCTTGCCGAGAAAGCTGGTTTTGAGGTGCTCGACCCGGCAACGATGACCCTTAAGGAACAGGCAAACAGGTTTGCGAAGGCGCCCATTATTGCCGGTGCTCACGGGGCTGCCTTGACCAATATGATTTTCCGCGCCGGAAAACCAACAGGCGTTATCGAGCTCTTCAGTCCGAGCATGGGCTCTCCGCATTATGCAATGATGGCTCGCGAGTTTGGCTTCTGTTATCGCTCGACGCTTACGAAGAACCCGGAAGGCCGGACGTTCACCGCCAGCACCGAAGTCGATCTGGTCGAACTGGAAAAAATGTTCGACGACATGCTGGCACAGGTTCAAACATAAGAAATCATGGTCCAGATACACGGATACTTGCTGAGCTTTGCCGCGTCCGGGATCACCTGGAAAGAAGTGTAAACAAATCTGATGGCGTCACCGCGAGACCTCACGACAGTCACACGTTTGATTGTGACCTTTAACAGCGCGGACGTGCTTGAGTACTCACGTATCCCGGCGGATGAGCTCGTGACACTCGCCGTCGACAATGCCAGCAGCGACGACACTCCCGCCAACGCTCAAGCTCTTGGCTATGAGGTACTGAACCTCGACCAGAACGTCGGATACGCCAACGCGATTATGGCAGGTCTTGATAGGATCAATACCGAGTTCGTATTGATCGCCAATCCGGATGTGCAGATTTCAACCAAGGCCATTCAGGTCCTCTTGGACGCAGCTGATCGACAAACTGATTGCAGTCTTTTCATTCCGAGAATTTTCAAACCGGACGGCAGCGAGTTCTTTCGCTACGAAACACGGTTTGATCCGCGGGTGAAAAACCGCGTTCCCCCATCAACAGATCAGAACGTGGATACCGTCAGCGGCGCTGTGTTGCTGGTGCGGAGAAAGCCATTCATTCAACATGGCGGCTTCGACACAAATATCTTCTTATATTTTGAAGATGATGAGCTTTCGCTCCGATTCCGAAAACTAAACCAACCAATGCGCTTTGTGGCTGACGCCAGCGCCAAGCACATCGGAGATGGGTCTTCAGGAAATACCGTCTCGGCCAACCGGATCAAGGACATTTCCTTCGGCTGGTCGTGGGGCTATTTGATGGACAAAATGCGGCTTGGAAACCGGTGGATTACGTTCCTGAAAATACTCGGCAAACTGCTGGTCTATGTTGCCAGCTTCCGGTCAGGCAAAGCGCGGCGGCAAATGGGAATAGCCAACGGGTTCCTCAAGAACCTTGCGGGTCAACCCGCGCCGTTCTTGAGAAATTCCAAGTAGATTCCATGTCGACTAAAAAACAGGTCCTGAGATCAGGCGACTGCCCGTGCCAGAGCGCACTGTGACCAAAGATCGTTGATCGCATTTACAAGACGCTCTATGTCATCTGCAGTGTGCAGTGGCGTCGGCGTAAAACGCAGGCGCTCCGTGCCGACCGGCACGGTCGGATAGTTGATCGGCTGGACATAGATACCGTAGCTATCCAGCAAGATGTCCGAGATCCATTTGCACTTCTTCGCATCGCCCACCATCACCGGGACAATATGGCTAGGGTTGTCCATATGCGGAATGCCGCTTTTGTCGAGCGCTGCGCGAACTTGAGCGACCCGGTCCTTGTGCGCCTTGCGCTCGAACGGGCTTGCTTTCAGGTGTTTGATCGAAGCAGCGGCCCCAGCTGCAAGAGCCGGCGGCAAAGCAGTCGTAAAGATGAAACCGGATGCAAACGAGCGAATAAAGTCAACCACGGTCTTGGAACCGGTGATGTAACCACCCATTACGCCGAAAGCCTTACCAAGTGTTCCCTCGATGATGGTCAACCGGTCCATGAGGCCTTCTTGTTCTGCAACGCCACCACCGCGCGGACCGTACATGCCGACGGCATGAACTTCATCAAGGTAGGTCATGGCCCCGAACTTGTCGGCGACGTCACAGATTTTCTTGATCGGTGCAATGTCACCATCCATGGAATAAACGCTCTCGAATGCCACCAGCTTCGGTGCATTCGGATCATCAGCCGCCATGAGACGCTCAAGGTCGGCGACATCATTGTGCTTGAAGATCCGCTTTTCGCAGCGGGCGTGGCGAATGCCTTCGATCATGGACGCATGATTGAGCGCGTCGGAATAGACGATCATTCCCGGAACTTCTGATGCAAGCGTTCCAAGCGCTGCCCAATTCGACACATAGCCGGAAGTAAAGATAAGCGCCGCGTCCTTTGCATGGAGGTCCGCCAGCTCTTTTTCCAAGAGGACGTGATAGTGATTGGTGCCGGAAATGTTGCGTGTCCCACCTGCGCCAGCGCCGCACTTTGAAAGCACGTCCTGCATGGCGTTTGTCACCTTCTCGTGCTGCCCCATGCCAAGGTAGTCATTTGAGCACCAGACGGTCACTTCTTGGGTTGATCCATCTTCGCGGTAACGCGTTGCCTTCGGGAAATCGCCTGAATGTCGCTCCAGATCCGCAAACACGCGGTAATTGCCATTAACATGGAGTTTGCTCAGTCGATCTTCCAGGTACGCATTCACGTCCATGGTGCGGCTCCCTCAATCCGCCAGGTCCAGCCCCGGCTGCTCATTCATTTCCACATCAGCCTGCGTCTGGGCTGCGCGGACGTTCTTCAAAAAGGCGATCCGGCTCGTTTGGGCCAGAGGCTCACCTTATATTCATTCAAAACTGAATATCAAACTTAGTTCCATGACAAAAATCAAAAACGACTCTGCGGCGATACGCCATAGGCTGAAGATTGCCGACGAGTCCAACCCACGTATCCGTAGTCCCTGAGATTATCGCTTGCAGATTACTGCAAAACATGAATACTGGTTCATGTTTTAAGCAGCCGGAATTGATCCATGGGAAACACCGCCGCACCGAATAAGCAAGCGTCCGTGAAAACGAGCGCAAAAGCTGCGAACCCGCAGCCTAAAACCGCACGCGGTGAAGCCACCAGGCGCGCCATCCTGGCAGCGGCAGAACGGGTCATTGGAGAGAAGGGATACAACGACGCCTCCATCGGTCACATTACCAGCGAGGCTGGTGTCGCCCAAGGGACCTTTTACATCTATTTTAAAACCAAGGAGCAGGTCTTCTCGGAATTGGTCTTGGAAATGGGCCGGCTCGTACGTCACTCGATTTCCGAATCGACATCAACGCTGACGGACCATCTGAACGTTGAAAAAGCCGGCCTGACCGCATTCTTGAGATTCGTGCGGGCACATCCAAACCTCTATAAAATCGTCCAGGAAGCCCTGTTCGTTGATCCAGCCGCATACCGCGAGTATTACGCGAAATTCGCCTCCGGATATCGGGTTGGCCTGACAGCCGCCGTCAAAAAGGGTCAGATTTCGGAGGGTGATGCGGAAACCCGGGCGTGGGCTCTTATGGGAATTGCCCGGGCGCTCGGAGAGCAACTGGTGGTCTTCAACACTCAGAAAACCATTCCTGAGCTTGTCGACAGCGCCCATGATCTGATCGCCAACGGCCTTAAGCCATGACCTTGGTAGATACCGAGCACAAAGATGGTGCCATATGGCTCTACCTGAACAGGCCTGCGCGCCACAACGCACTCACCCAGCCGCTGTTGGATGAGCTTTTTGCAGAAATCAGACTGGCTGAAGCAAAGAAACCCGCAGCGCTCGTGCTCTCAGCAAGAGGCCGCAGTTTTTCGACTGGCGGCGACATCAACGGCTTCCTCGACCATGCTGGATCACAAGACCAGCTGGTGTCTTATGCGGATAAACTGGTCGGCTCCCTGCATGATATAATCCTGTCTCTTATTGCTTTTTCATCACCGGTTCTGGCAGCCGTGGGCGGCCCGGTCACTGGCGGTTCAACCGGCTTGGTGCTGGCGGCGGACATGGTGGCGCTGTCGAAAACTGCATTCATTCAGCCATACTATTCTGAAGTTGGTTTTGCCCCGGATGGCGGCTGGACGGCTTTGATGCCCGAAAAGATCGGCACTGCCAAAGCACTGGAAATTCAGTACCTCAACACGCGGATCTCAGCAGAAGAAGCACAGCGTTTTGGACTGGCGACCAATGTTTGTGCCCCATCCGATGTCGAACCGAAGATCGCAGAATGGGTCACCGGGATTTCTCGCCGGTTCCCTCAGACCCATGTCGCGACGCGCCAAAACGTTTGGGATGAACCGCGCCGGCAACTCGTGAAAGAACGGCTTGATCGGGAAAAGGCCAGGTTTCTCGTCCTGATCGCCAGACCGGAAACGCTCGCCGGCATGCAAGAGTTTACAAAACAAAGCGCCTGAGTTTCAGCTCCAATGCTGACCAGGATCCAAGTGTTGGGAGGACACATGGAGTTCTTGACCGATATGGCCGCCAAGCGGGCGGAACTGACGCCTGACGCATTGGCCTTTACAGATCATGACAGCGGGCTCGCCTACACATTTTCCGATATCAATGTTCGCGCAAATCAGCTGGCCAACCGCCTGCTCGAAAATGGCTTGTCACGTGGCGATCGGATGGCGGTGCTTTGTCACAATCATCCCGATTTCTTTGTTCTGCTGTTTGCCGCTCAGAAGTCCGGAGTATTGTTGGTGCCGCTCAACTGGCGCCAGCCCGTCGCCGAACTCCAACAAGTTTTACATGCCTCCAAGTCCAAGGTTCTGTTTCACGACGACGCCTTCGCCGTGGCCGCACAAGGCCTTGCAGCTAACACTGGTCTGGAGCTGGTTCCGGTCGGCGCGAATGACGATGGCAAGAGCGCGCTCAATCAATATCTTGAGGGCACTACACCTTCCGCACCCAACGAAGCCGCCATCAAGGCAAGCGCGCCCTGGTATCTGCTGTACACGTCCGGAACCACAGGTCTGCCCAAGGCGGTTATCCAAACTTCCGGCATGGCCACCGCCAACATGATCAACTACTGCCAGGCGACCGGCCTCAGCACGCACGAAACAGGCGTCAACTTCCTGCCGCTGTTTCATACGGCCGGGATCAATCTGCCGACGTTGCCGATCTTTCTGAATGGTGGGTCTTCGACGGTGCTGCGCAAGTTTGACCCCGATGTTGTGCTTGACCTGGTGAATACGGGCAAGGTTACCGCGTTCTTCGGCGTTCCGGCAATTTACCAGGCCCTTGCACTGGCCAACACCGTCGCCAGTTCGGATTTTTCAAAAGTGCGCTCACTCGGCTGCGGCGGCGCACCCGTTCCAAAGCACCTTCTGGTCGACTTTCAAAAACGTGGTGTCACGATCTGCAACGGCATGGGCATGACAGAAACCGGTCCAACCGTCTTCCTGATGGATAAGGGCAAAGCTGCAGACAAGATCGGCTCCGTTGGCAAGGCCCAGATTATGACCGATGTCCGCCTGCAGTCTTCAGATGGCACTGTCATTAACGGTGCGGGCGAAGGCGAGGTTCAATTTCGCGGTCCCAATATCACACCCGGCTACATGGACAATAAGGAAGCAACCCTTGCGACCTTCACCGTTGATGGCTGGCTGAAGTCCGGTGACATCGCCCGCAGGGATGATGACGGCTACTACTACATCGTCGACCGGATCAAGGACATGTACATCTCCGGCGGCGAGAATGTTTACCCGGCCGAGGTCGAAAAGGTTCTGGATGCTCATCCGGCCATTCTGGAAGCTGTCGTTATCGGCGTTCCGGACGAGAAATGGGGCGAGGTTGGCGCGGCTTTCCTGGTGCCCCGTCCGGGCGAGGAGATCGACACCACAGCCCTACCCGGCTGGTGCCGGGATCATCTTGCCCCTTACAAAATCCCGAAAACCTTCACCGTTTCTGACGATTTGCCACGCACGGCCGCTGGCAAGGTCCGCAAAAACATACTCAAAGACAGTTTTCTTCAAAAATAATCCGAGGAGGCCTGAGCGATGAGCCTGATTGACAAAGCACCGGTAACGGCAACCTTCACCTGGACGCCAACCCAGGCCGAATTCGATGCCTTTGCAAAACTCTCTGGCGACGACAATCCGATCCATGTTGATCCGGACTTCTCGGCGCGCACGCGGTTCGGCAGAACGGTCTCGCACGGTATGCTGCTCTACACCCGGGTCTTCGGGCATTTGCAGGAGCTCTACCCAGGTCGCGCGCATGCGGTGCAAAACCTGATGTTCCCCAACCCGTCCTATGCCGGTGAAGAACTGACGCTGCAGTTTTCCGAAACTGCCGAAATGCCTGGAGAGATCCAGATTGAAATCTCAAGAACAGCAGATGGGGCTGTCACCCTGTCCGGAAGCTGCGAACTGACGGAGGCGCGTGATGTTTGAAGTCGGTCAACGCGACGAGATCAAACGGTCCTACACGGTTACCGACATGGCGGATTTTGCTGCCCTTGCCGGCCCAAAATCAGTTGCGCCCGAGACTGTTCCCGGCCCACTGATCGGTGGTCTCTTTTCCTATCTCCTCGGCGTCAAATTGCCCGGCCGAGGCACGAATTATCTCAAGCAGAGCCTTGAGTTCCTGATGCCCGCGCCGGTTGGTGAAGAACTCACAGCTTCGGTCACCATCACCCGCCTTCGACCTGAGAAACATCTGGTGGACCTTGAAACCGTTTGCGAGACCGCCAACGGCACCCGCATCTGCCAGGGCCGCGCCCTGGTCTATGTCGAGGATGTGGGTAAGGGGTGATAGCCACGTTTCTCTCCTTTATGCCAATGCTTTGACACAAGCAGTCCGGCTGCGGGCTCAAACTTTCCTATGCCGATACGGATCGCTGGATTGGATCCCCGTACACGGCGGGGATGACCGCGGAAGGAGAAGGCACGAAATTGCCAAGCCCACAATCGTCACCCCGGACGTGTTCCGAGGCCTACTTGTTTCAAGAGCACCGGGCAAGAGTCGCAGCCAAAGCCACGCCAACAGGCCTTAACCCCGTGCCATACGGGAATGGCCGAAGATGCCGCGTTACCGATTCAATTCACCCAAAACCAAGGCCTGGAACTTCTCCGGCTCTTCCAGATGCGGCGCGTGGCCGGAGTGGTCGAACAGGGTGAGCTGAAAGTCCGGGACGTTTTCGCGATGCCACCGATGAACCTCCGGACTGTAAAGCTGGCTTTTTGCCCCGGCCGCCAGGTGAAACGGGACGGGAAAGGTTCTGAGCAGCCCCCGGAAATCGAGGGCCGTCAGCGACATCCACATGTCCTTCAGCAAAACCGGATTGGCTTTTGCGATTTCTCCGCTCGCATAGTCCAACAAGCCCGGGCACGGTTCGCTGTCAGCTGCAAACATGCGCCGTGCGATCCGGCGCGGTAGACGCTGCCAGTCGGCGGTGATCGTGTTGATAAAATGGGTATTCTGGCCGGCGGTCAAACCGCTGCGTGTTCCGTTATGCCAGCCCGCATCGTTCAAAACCTTCGGTGACATATCGATGGCAATCATGGAGCCGATCCGGTCCGCGCCGTGCCGCTCGATGAGCGCATAGGAAACGAGCGCCCCCATGGACCAGCCGCATAGGACAACGTCTTGAAGATCCTGTTCGCTCAAATAGGTGTGGATGGCGTCTGCCGCCGCCTCGATGGTGCACGGCACACGATCCCCGGTGGCCCCATGCCCTGGAAGATCGGGAACAATGCAGCGGGCCCGCGCCTTCAGGTCAGCAACCTGCCGATTGAAGAACATGCCGGGGCACGACCAGCCATGAACAAAAACAATCGGCCGACCGGCACCTTCATCGCGAATAAAAAGTCCTGATTCCGTCACGTACGCCCTGCCCTCAAGCGCCCCACAATTCCGGACGGGAAGAAATAGACGGAAAGAATGAACAAAACACCGAGCCACAACAACCACCGTTCTGGAGCGACGAGTGTGGAAACAAGGGGAATGGCGCTGGTGGCCTCTGCAGCGACACCCATAAGATTCTGCAAATAGGTCTGAGCCAGAATGAAGATCGTAGCTCCAATGACGGCCCCATATAGCGTTCCCATACCGCCGATCACAACCATCAGCAGGATGTCGATCATGATTTCCATCGACAGCGTCGTCGCCGGGCCTGTGTACCGCAACCAAATTGCGAGCAAAGACCCAGCCAGTGCGGCCATAACCGCCGACAAGACCGTTGCGGTGGTCCGGTACCAAACGACACGATAGCCGATGGCTTCCGCCCGGAAAGCATTGTCACGCACAGCCTTGAGCGTCCGGCCAAAAGGTGAATTCACAATCCGCAGCATAGTCAAAAAAAGGATCAGCGAGGCGAAGAAAACAAGATAGTAGAGCAGCAGCTTGCCATTGATGCGCACGTCGAAAATCTTTTCATCGACAAGTTTGAAGGCCGGTTTGAACTCACGTGGAATGCTGTAATTCAAACCGTCTTCACCGCCGGTCAACCAGGAAAGTTGCGACACCAGAACGGCGAAGGCGCTGGCAATGGCAAGAGTGACCATGGCGAAGAAAATCGCTTTGACCCGCAGGGAAAACAGACCGATCGCGAGTGCAAAAACTGCTGCAACAATGGCCCCTGCGGCCGTGCCCCAGATCATGGACCCGTAGGTCGGGCCGGTCGTCGACAAGGCCAGTGCCGTACCGTAGGCGCCGATCCCAAAGAACATGGTATGTGCGAAAGAGACGATGCCGGCATAGCCCAGAAGCAGGTCATAGCTCGCCACCAAGACGATGAAGATGCAGATTTTTGCGGCCGTTTCCAGCGAGCGGGTGCCGGGAAACAGAAACGGAGCAAAGGCCAGCGAAATCAGGATGACAAGCAGAAGCACGGCAAGCAGACCGCTGCGCGGCGTATCGCCGGAAAGAAGTTTGATCAGCATCTGCAGTTCCTCACTTCGCCTTGACGACCGGATAAAGCCCTTGCGGCCGCCACATGAGCACCGCCACCATCAACGCAATGGTTGAAATGAGCGCGACCTTAGGCGCCAGAAACGCCGTGTAGTTGGCCAGCAACCCGACGAGCAGCGCGCCGATGAAGCAGCCTTCGACGGACCCCAGCCCGCCGATGATCACCACGATGAAAACAAGCACCATGATTTCAGAGCCCATATGCGCGGTGATGGTCTCCTGGTAGAGGCCCCACATGACACCGCCAAGACCTGCGAGCGCAGAGCCCGTCATGAAGACGATCAGGAACAGACGCCGGACCCGGTAGCCGAGCGCTTCGACCATCTCACCGTTCTCGACACCCGCGCGGACCAGCAGGCCGATTTTCGTGTTTTTCAAGATGTGGCGCATAGCGAGAAACAACGCGAGGCCGATGGCAACCGCGACAAGGCGGTACTTTTCAATCGCCGCATCGCCGAGGACAATCGAGCCCTGCAGCGCTTCGGGGCGCGACAGGTGCATCTCGTCCGGCCCCCAGACCACATGGATCATCTGCTGGGCCACAATCAGCCCGCCCATGGTGACAAGGATCTGCTTCAGATGCTCACCGTAGACGGGCTTCACGATCACCCGCTCGAAAGCATAGCCGAGACCGCCGGTGATCAGCATCGCGGCCAGAATGGCAACCAGCAGAGCGCTCAGGTTGAGCAGCACACTTGGCGAGGCGGTCCAGCCGGCGAGCCACGCAAGGACGGTAAATCCGACAAAGGCGCCGACGGTCACAAACGCCCCGTGACCGAAATTGATCACGTCCATCAGACCGAAAACGACGGTCAGTCCGGACGCCATGATGAAGATCATCATGCCCATCGCGAGACCGGCCACGGTCAGGGTCAGCCAGGTGGACGGATTGCCGATCGCAAGCAGCCCGGCCAGCGCCAGAACCGGCACAAGCAGGACCGGCAGCTTCTGCACCAGCTGCTCAGTGGCTGGAACCCTCTCGATGCGCGGTTTGATTGTCGTGTCGCTCATTGGTGCGCCTCCAGGCTCAATCCCATCAACCGTTCCTGCATTTCGGAATTGGCGGCCAGCTCCGCCATGCCGCCGGAGTGAATGATCCGGCCATCATCCATGACAGCGACGGTGTCGCCGATGTTTGAGGCCATTGAGAAGTTCTGTTCCACCAGCAAGATTGTGGTGTCGGTGTTCTTCAGCTGGCGCAAGGCATCTGTCATCGCATTGATTATTGCCGGCGCAAGTCCCTTGGTTGGCTCATCGATCAGGATCAGGCGGCGCGGCTCGATAATGGCACGGGCAACAGACAGCATCTGTTTTTGCCCGCCCGAGAGCGTTCCGGCGGACGAATTCCAGAAACTGCCGATCGGGGGAAAGAGCTCCTTGATCCAGGACAGCCGCTTAGGGTCCATTGTCCCATTCGCCGCCGCCAGGATCATGTTCTCCTCCACCGTCAGATCGGTGAAGATCCCCATGTCTTCGGGAACAAAGGCAATGCCCCGGCCCGCGATGGCCGGTGTATCCAGCCTGGTGATGTTGTGATCGGCGAAATGGATCTCGCCCTGACTGGCCGTCCAGAGCCCAATGATGGTGCGCAAGGTCGTGGTCTTGCCGGCACCGTTGCGGCCGAGCAGAACGGTAACGCCCCCCTCCGGAACAATCAGGTCAACACCTTGGAGGATATGATAGGGACCGATATGCGTATGCACGCCGGACAGGGACAAAAGCGTGTCTGGCATCACGCGGCCTCCGGTGTCTTGCCGAGATAAGCTTCCTGCACCACCGGCAGGGCAATCACCTCGGCCGGGTCGCCATCTGCCACCAGCGCCCCGTTGTGCAGGACAATGATCCGGTCGGCGAGCGAGCGGATGACATCCATCTTGTGCTCGACAAGCAGGATGGTGCGGTCCATGTCGGCCTTCAGCTTGCCGATCAACTCCAGAATGACCGGCACTTCATCGACGCTCATGCCGGCTGTCGGCTCGTCAAACATCAGAACCTGCGGCCCGAGCGCGATCAACATGGCGACTTCCAGCTTCCGCTGGTCACCATGCGGCAGAGCGGACACTGTCTGGTCGGCCTGATCAATCAGCCGGACCTCGTTCAAAACATGATCGGCGCGCTCGATGAGGTCTACATGACTTTCGGCAATGGACAACAGATCGAACCCCTGGCGCGCCTTGGCCTGCGCCACCAGACGTACATTTTCGCGAACGGTCAGCGTTGGAAACAGGTTGGTCAGCTGGAACGCCCGGCCGATCCCCTTGTCCGTCCGCTCGGGAACCGGCATACGGGTGATGTTCTCGCCGTTCAACAGGACCGTCCCGCCGGTCGCAGTGAGCTGACCCGACATCAGATTGAAATACGTGGTCTTGCCCGCTCCGTTCGGCCCGACAATGGCAGTCAGAGTGCCACGGTCAAAAGCACAAGACACATGATCGACAGCAACGTGCCCGCCAAAGCGAATGGTCAGATCTTTCGTTTCCAGAATGGGATGTTCTTTGGTCACGGTTCGAGGACTTCCGGGCTCAAGGACAAAGGGTTCCGGCCAACTGAAACGTTCCGGTTTCAGCTATCAGAATTTCAGCAGCAAATGAAAGGGAAACAGGGATCAAGGCAGGGCGCAACCCGCCTTGATCCGATACGATCACTGGTTGCGGATCGGAATGTTCATGTCTTCGATCGTCAACTCGCGGACCAGCTCCGGAATGCCCCATTCAACATCCGGATCCACCTTGATCTTGAAGTGGTACATAGACTGCAGCGCCTGATGGTCTTCCGGGCGGAACATCATCTTGCCCTTCGGCGTTTCGAATTCCATGCCTTCCATTGCCGCAATCAGGTCTTCGGTGTCCGTGGATCCTGCCTTTTTGATCGCTTCAACAATTGCAAGGCCAGCTGTCATACCGCCCGCGGTGAAGAAATCCGGCGGTGAGTTGAAACGCTTCTGGTGCTCAGCCACCAGCCAGTCATTCACCGGGTTTTGCGGGATTTCATGGTAGTAATAGGTCGCGCCTTCCATGCCCGGCAGTTCCTTGTAGGCTTTCATCGCCGCCAGGATGTTGCCACCGGTTGCGATCTCGACCCCAAAACGCTCCGGCTCCATCGCCTTGATTTTGGAGATCGGATTGCCGCCACCGGCCCAGATGACAAAAAGGAACTTTCGGCCCGGCTCGTCTTTCAAGGCATCGAAGATCCGCTGTGCATTGGCGGTGAAATCCTTGGTATCGGTCGGCGCATATTCCTCAAAAACCAGATTTGCGCCAGTACCCTCAAGGGCTTCCTTGAACGCTGCAACGCCATCACGGCCGAAGGCATAGTCTTGTGCAAGAGTTGCGATGGAGACGCCTTCCTGACCAAGAGCAACTGCATTGGCAATTGCATCCTGGGACGAGTTCCGGGAAGTCCGGAAAATGTAGCGGTTCCAGTTTGCGCCAGTGATGGAATCGGCAACAGCCGGTTCCACGATCAGAATCTTCTCGTACTCTTCAGCAACCGGCAACATGGCGAGCGCCACACCAGAAGACACCGGACCAACAGCGACGTCCACCTCATCGTCGCCATAAGCTTCAGCCAAGGCACCTTTTGCGATGTCTGGCTTCAGCTGAGTGTCCTTCTCGATCACCACGATCTTGCGGCCATCAATTTCCATAGTGCCGTCAGTGGCGTACTCAAGACCCATCATAAGCCCTGTATGCGACTGCTTGGCATAGGCCTCAAGAGCCCCGGTTTTGCCATAGACATGAGCGATTTTAATATCTTCGGCTGACGCACCAAGCGTACTGGCCGCCATAAGCCCAAGCCCGGCCGCAAGCGGGGCGGCCCAGCGTGAAAAGCGGATCGTCATAAAATTTCCTCCCGTTTGCGCAGTATCGGACACCGAACGGGGCTGGTGCTAGTCTCACAGCCAGTTCGCGAAGGTCCGTTCTGCGGCTGCAATATATGAAACCTGAATCAGTATTCATGTCAAGAACCAATCCCGAGAACAGTGCCTCAAGCTGGATTTCCGGAACCTCTCTCCTTTTCGCCAGATAGGCAGAAGAGAAAGGCACATTCGGTCGTTTTTTGTTGGACAGAAATGGTTGATAACTGTCCCGGTTACCGCAATGCGACGGAGCAAGCATGTCGGCTCTCAAACTTACAAATCCATTCCGTATATTCGCAAGGCTTCGCGAGCTGCGGGACGAAGAACGCAAGCAGGCACAGTCCAACCTGTTCTTGTCTCAGGCGCTTGAAAAGGAAAAAATGGAGGGTCACCGCCTTGCCGTTATTGCCCGAACCGTCGCGCTTGGTCTGGTCGTTCTCCTGATCCCATTTTTGAACCCCACGCTCAGCGCCCTTTATTACCAGGCTTGGGTCTTGGTTTTCATTGCACTTGGTTGGTTGCAGCTTCGCCTGGCGAGCGTCGGATACTCCAGAGCGGAACTCCTGCTGATTTTCCTGGACCTGTTTCTACTCACTGCACTCTTTACGACAGCCAATCCCTTCGTCAGCGAGGACATGCCAACCGCAATCACCTACCGGTTCGACAACTTCATCTATTTCTTCATTATTTTGGCCGTGGGCACACTCGCCTATTCATGGCGCACGGTTTGGGCAATCGGAACTTGGGTTGCCATTCTCTGGATGCTCGGCATGATCCGTGTTTCATTGTTCGGCCATGAGGTGCCGGAACTCAGCACGCTGGCCGCTCAAGCGTTTTCAGCAAATCCCATAGTCTTGGGCGAACTGGACCCAAACAGCGTGCAGCCCGGTGTCAGAATCCAAGAAATCGTCGTCTTTTTCATGGTCGCAGCGATACTGGCGCTGAAGGGATGGCGGTCAAATCAGCTCCTCATGCGGCAAGCGGATATCGCAGCAGAACGAGCCAACCTGTCTCGTTATTTTCCCTCAAGCCTTGTGGATGTTCTCGCCTCATCAGACCGCGATATCGGCGCTGTCCGAACACAGGACGTCGCAGTTCTTTTCACGGATATCGTCGGCTTTACCGAATTCGCCGAACGGCACAAACCTGAACAGGTGATGACCTTGCTCAGGCGGTACCATGCCATGGTTGAGCGTGTGATATTCCAGAACGGAGGCACGCTGGACAAGTATCTTGGCGACGGGGTGATGGCCACCTTTGGAACACCGGAGACAAAACCAAGCGACGCAGCGAACGCCCTCAAGGCAACAACCCAGCTTCTCGAAGAAAACGAAGCCTTCAACAAAGGACAGGCGGACCTTGGCCTGGACCCGATCCAGATTTCGGTTGGAGTTCATTTCGGCCCGGTGATCCTTGGGGACATCGGGCCGTCACGACGGCTGGAGTTTGCCGTTGTTGGTGACACAGTGAATGTCGCAAGCCGCCTTGAGGCAGCCACGCGCGACCTTGGGTGCAGATGCGTTGTCAGCGAAGACCTGATGAGGAAAGCTGGATACTCTAATGAAGCCCTGCAGCCCGGTCTCGCCGAGTTCTCCGAACAACAGGCCATCAAACTTCGTGGGCGCAAAACGCCGATCAACGTCTGCACGATTTGAGGCTGCATGGTGCCAACAGTGATCAGGTTTTGTTATGTCAGGCGGCTTCACCCTCGACCAGCTGCTTCAAAATAGCTGCATAGTTGTCAACGCCTTGGGCACCGGTGATCAGGTGCCGCCGGTCGAACACAACGGCCGGAACACCTTGAACCCCATTTTGTATCCAAAACTTCTCTTCTTGTTTTACCGGACCGGCGTACCGCCCATCTTCCAGGACCTTCAACGCCTCAGTTTCATCCAGGCCAACACTGCCGGCAATCTTTACCAGAACAGCATTGTCGTTCAGATCTTTCCCGTCCCGGAAGTAAGCTTCAAAAAGGGCCATTTTCAAAGGATGTTCTTGTCCCTGCGGGCCTGCCCAATGGATCAACTGATGCGCCTTGAACGTGTTGACCATCCGGCTTTCGTCGGAAAACCGAAACTCAAACCCAAGCTCCTTTCCAAGCTCTGTCAATCTGTCCCGTGCGGCCTGTGACTGCTCAACCGTTGACCCATATTTCCGCATGATGTGCTCACGCAGATTTTCACCTTCGACGGCCATATCCGGGTTGAGTTCAAACGGGTGCCACTTGATGGCAACAGAAACCCCGGTTTTTTCGATCGCTTGTTCCAGTTGTTTGAAGCCGACGATGCACCATGGGCATACAACATCAGACACGATGTCGATCTGGAGCAGTTCTTCCATGTCGAGATCTGTCATGTCGGTCATTGGCTTGGTCCTTTCTGCCCCGAGCACAGCGGGTATTTATAGTGTGGCATCGCCCTTTGGCGGCGGGGTCCACCCCCGCTCCGTGCGCTCGTGTTTTTCATCACCGTGATCAGTCCGCATGATTTCAAACAGAGTTTGCGAGTGCGCGCGCATCGCATCAATATAAGACTTGTCGACGCCGCCGTCGTTATAGTTTTCCCGAAGGTCGTCCAGCATCGCACGATCGTGATGCCAAAAGTCTTTTGCTTTGCTGCGCGCCCGGAACGGGTGCATGCCAAGATCAATCAGGGCGCGGCGCCCCATCGTCATCGCGCCTTCAAAGACTTCCCGTTCGGCATGATGAGCCCCCGCTTGTTCAAGTTCGTAGACATGGTGGCGATCCCGTGCTCGCGCAAGGATCCGAACCTTCGTGTATGTCTTCGCGACATGCTCAACAACCATTGTCTGCTTGTCCCGGTCATCTAATGCCGCAATGAAGAGGTCTGCATCTTGCAAACCAGCTCCGTGCAGCAAATCCGGCCGCGTCGCATCACCATAAAAAGTCTTAAGGCCCACTTTCCCAAGATTTTCAACTGTCTGCGGGTCGTGATCGAGGATCACGACATCGTAACCGCTTGTAATCAGGAGTCGCCCGACGATCTGGCCGAACCGGCCCATCCCCGCAATAACAATGCGCCCTTTACGGTCGATTTCGTCAGCCGGTCTGTTCGATTGGGTTACGGCTCTGGGCGCGATGACCTTTTCATAAAGAATGAATAGGGCCGGCGTGAGCAACATGGAAATTGCAACAACCAGGGTTAATGTCTGAAGCAGGGCTGGCTCCAGAACACCGGCGCTCAAGGCAAACCCGAATAGGACAAAGGCGAACTCCCCCGCTTGGGCAAGCCCCAGAGCAAAAAGCCATTTGTCAGCCCCCTTCAGGTTAAAGATTGTCCCCAATCCGAAAAGCAGGGCGAACTTGGTGACGATCAAGCCGATCGCCAGACCAAAAATGGTGACCGGCGCGCCGAACAAGAGGTTGAAGTCGATCCCGGCCCCAACCGTCAGGAAAAACAGCCCCAGAAGCAGGCCCTTGAAAGGTTCAATGTCACTTTCAAGCTCGTGCCTGTAGTCGCTGTCGGACAGGACCACGCCGGCAAGAAAGGTCCCAAGGGCAGGCGACAGACCAACGAAGTCCATCAAAAGGGCGATGCCGATCACCAAAAGCAGGGCGGTTGCTGTGAAAATTTCCCGCAAGTGCGATTCGGCGATGAACCGGAAAACGGGCCGCATCAAATGACGTCCGGCCACGATGATGGCCGCAATCACAGCGAGGATGACCACTGCCTGCAGCCAGCCGGGTAGGCTCGCCAACGCCTCGCCGCCATGCCCGGCACCGTGGGAATCCCCCTGGCTGCCACCGCCGTGACCAACCGCGAGAAGCGGCAGGACGGCTAGCATGGGAATGACCGCGATGTCCTGGGTTAAGAGAACCGAGAAAGAACTCTGCCCGCCTTCCGTCTTCAGCCAGCCTTTTTCATTGAGGGTTTGCAGCACGATTGCAGTTGAAGACAGCGCGAGGATCATGCCCAGTGCGACTGCGCTTTGCCAGACAAGGCCGAATGCCAACCCCGCACCTGCAAAGACGGCTGTGGTTCCAAGAACCTGAAGCCCGCCCAGCCCGATGAGCTGCTTGCGCATTTTCCAAAGCATGGCCGGCTGCAGCTCAAGGCCAACCAGAAACAGCATCATCACCACGCCAAACTCGGCGAAATGCTGCACTTCGGTCGTCTCAGACCCGACGATACCAAGAACGGGACCAATCACAACGCCAGCGATGAGATAACCTAGAACGGATCCAAGCCCCAGACGGTTCGCAATCGGCACCGCAATCACAGCCGCGCAGAGATAAACAAAGGCGTCACTGAGAAGTTCCATCAGACCGCCTCCCCTTTGAGAATGAAGTCGTCGAGAACATCCGAGATCTGTTTTGCCTTCGCAGCTTTTTCAAGATCGAACCGGTCCGCGACCATCGCCTTCAAAAGATCATCATAGGCATTACGGTGCACATTCAGCCGGTTTTCTTCCAACGCTCTCCCGGCGCCGAACATGATAAAAGGTGCCAGAAACCGCATGCCGCATAGGTCCGCTGTCTTCTCGAACGGGGCGAGCAAACTGCGAATATCGGAATGGTTCAGACCGTCGGCTGAATAGGCTTCCGGTTTGGCACCGGCTGTCGTCACATTAATGAAGCTTTTGCCGACCAGCGCTTTGCCATGAAGGCCATAGGCGAAGCCATGCTCAAGCACCAGATCCTGCCACTCCTTCATGATCGACGGCGCCGAATACCAATAGAAGGGATGTTGGAAGATGATGATGTCATGGTTCCGCAGCCGCTCTTGCTCCACGTCGACGCGAATGTCGAAGTCCGGGTATTCGGCATAAAGATCAACCGCTGTCACCCCTTGGACGCCCTTGGCGGTTTCAAACAGGGGCTGATTGATCTCCGACCGGTCGGGCCGGGGATGGGCGTAAAGAACAAGAACTTTGGCCAAAAGACACTCCGGTAAGCGAGGAAGGCGGCCAGCCGTTAAAGACCGCCCGCCAACACATTGAGCTCAAGCTGCTACGGCTGAACCAAATTTTTGAAATGCTACGCTTTCTTTACGTCAGCTGCAAAACGCGCCGCATTTTCCTTCAGAAATGCGCTTTCATCTGCATAGCCCCAGAAAGCTGGTTGAGCTTTCGGGATCGTCAGGGCTTTTTGAACCGCTGGACGGGCGTCGATCCGGTCGAACCAGGCCTTTAGATGGTCCAGTCCATCTATCGAAACCTTTGCCCAAGGGTATGCCCGTGCCCAGGGGTAAGTGGCGATATCGGCGATTGTATACTCATCACCGGCGAGCCAGTTGCGGCCATCAAGCCTCGTGTTCAAAACCGCCAGAAGACGGCGCGTTTCATCGACATAGCGCTTGATGGAAAAAGGTTCTACATGCCCGTTCGGCGCGGCGATGCGCTGGAAATACATGGCTTGCCCCATCATGGGGCCAACACCGGCCATCTGGAACATTAGCCACTGGTGTGTTTCTGAACGGGCCTTAGGCTCGTGGGGCAGAAACACACCGTATTTCTCAGCCAGATACCACAGGATCGCGCCGCTTTCGAAAACGGCGAAGTCGCCATTGCTGCGATCAACAATGGTCGGGATCCGGCCGTTCGGATTAAGCTTCACATAATCCGGAGCTTTCTGCCCCTTATTGGAAAAATCAATAAAAGTCAGATCATACGGGATCCCAGCCTCTTCCAAAAAGATGACCGGCTTGTAACCGTTCATGGTTGCCGCGGTATAGAGATGGATATCAGGCTGCGGCATGGGACGTGTCCTCTTTGAACATTTTGGTCAGATGCGCATCGAAGCGGACAAAATCGTTTTCGATATCCGGGTTTTTCATGACGTCGTAGGCAGCAAACGTCGGCAGTTTCTCAAGGCCGAAAAAGCGGGCATTCATATGCATCGGCATCATCAAGTCATCGACAGACCGCCCCTGGAAAAGGAATTCCTGAGCGTCATCGAAAGCCTCGCGCGGCGCGTTGAATGTAAGGGACAACATGTATGTCTTACCGGTGAGACTGCCGCCCGCGCCGTAGTGTTCCTTTGGTGCCTCGACGGTGCGCCCATCGCCGGCGCAAAGACGCCCATCCATTCCGGCTGTGTAGACATCATCCTGATACTTCTTGAAAGACCATGGCACACCCATCCAGTTGACTGGGAACTGCATGACAATCGTGTCGGCCCACTGGTGATTTCCCACCTCGACTTCCGTGTCATAGTTCTTTGCGGTCTCAACAACCCGGACTTCATCGCCGCGATCTTCAAAAAACGCCTTGGCACGCTCGACCAGTGCAGCGTTTAGCCTCCCCTCGGCAAATGGATAGGGCTGATGCCCGTTGATGATCAGAATTCGTGCCATGTGCAAACACCTCTTGAGCTGACGTACCGCCGGACCACGACGGTGCGACTTGATTTCAGCCCTGAGATGAGCGATTAAGTTACAAAGATCAACCAGTATACTTTTTGTAACCTAAAAAATCAGGTGAGGATCACGGAATGGCCGGTCGGCTGGAGACTGTTGGCAAACGGCGGGTCGTGCTGGAAGCCTGCACGGACCCCTGTCCCATTGAGCGCGGTATGCGCATTCTCGGCGGTAAATGGACAGGCTCGCTTCTTTGGCACTTGAAAGACGGCCCCGTCCGCTTCAACGACTTATCGCGGATGCTGGGAGGTGCCAGCAAAAAAATGATCGCGGAACGTCTCAAACAACTGGAAGAGCGCGGCCTTGTCACCCGGACAGTTCTTCAAACCGCGCCGGTCTCAGTCGAATACGAAATCACCGAGTTCGGCGCGACGGCTTTGAAGTTTCTGGATGAACTCCGGATCTGGTCAGAGAACCTGCCCCAAGACCACTTGGTCTATAGCTGAATCCGGCTACCTGTTTTGCCGGACTTGGCATTTACATAAATCACGGCTTCGAAATGCAGCGCGCCAATAAACGATGGCACAGCTGGGCGGTCTAATCAGGCCGCCAAGAGTATGTGATCGTGCGGTAGTGCGTCAGCGAATTCTACGCCGCAACCAGCGCCAGTATGCCGGACAACAGTGCCCTGCAGGCGGCTTCCATCTAGGAAATCCAGGACCAATTTCTCACCAAGTGCCAGTTCAGACATGTCCATGATTTGAGCGCCAGTTGTGCTGACATCAATAAGCTGGACCGTTCTCTTTTTGCCCTGCCCGAAAGTTATCGTGACATCTTCTGAGATTGCCTTTCGAGCAGCCTTCCTCCGATCTTCAACGTCCTTGGTGACGCCTTCGAGGAACTGCTCAACTTCACCAGCCAAGCTATTGCTTGCTTCAGAGACGAGGTCAGCAGCCGAGTTTACAGCCGTGGCTTCCTCTGAAGTCTGCAGAACTGCTCCGGAAACTGTCGTCATGCTGCCAGCCGCATTGGCAGTGCTATCGCTCGCCGACTTGGCCGAACGCGCGATTTCCTGGTTGGCTGCGCGTTGTTCTTCGATTGCCCCAGCAACAGACCCAGTCAAATCACGGATCTCTGACACTTTTTCGGCAATGTTTCCAATCGCACCAGCCGCATCGCGGACGGAGTTTTGAATACCTGTGATCCGGCCTGAGATTTCGTCCGTCGCCTTGGAGGTTTGTTCCGCCAACTCCTTAACCTCTGAAGCCACCACAGCAAACCCGCGCCCGGCTTCGCCGGCGCGTGCCGCTTCGATGGTCGCATTCAGTGCGAGCAGATTGGTTTGCTCGGCGATATCCCGGATCAAATTCACGACACTGCCAATATGTTCGGCAGCCTCAGACAACGTTTGAACGTTGTCGTTGGTCGCTTCCGCAGCTGCCACTGTTTCTGCTACAATCCGGATTGTCGCTTCGGTCTGATTGGCAATCTCTTGCACTGTTGCCGTCATCTCCTCCGTCGCGGCTGCAACGGCAGCGACATTTTCAGAAGCACTGTTTGAAGCATAGCCAGCTTGATCGGACTCCGATTTAGCATTTGAGGCCAAATCTTCGAGTGTCGTTGCTGCCTGCTGCATTCTCGCCATTTGATCCCCGACCGTGGCAAGACGGTCTGTCATGATGGATTTGAAATCGCGAATGAGGTTTTCCAGAAGGGCTTGACGCTGACGCTCTCGATCCCGCTCACCGCGCGCATGAGCTTCAAGCTCCAACCTCTGGATAGCATTGTCACGAAACACATCGACCGATTTGATCATCTCTCCAATTTCATCAGCACGGCCGGAATCGTCGAGTTCAATCTTTGTATCACCGGTCGCAAGTCTGTTCATCGCGACAACCAGATTGTTTATTGGCTGTGTGATGGACCGTGCTGCAACGAAACCGGCAAGCGCAGCGATTCCGAGCAGAACCACCCCCAACAACAGCATTCTATTGCGCATTGCAATAACCGGCTCATAAGCTTCGGAGTAGGCTTGCATGGCGACGATGGCAAAGGATTGCCCCTGATACTCGAAGCGCATGGCTTCAATGTCGAGCCGTTCTCCGCGATGGAGGGAATCGTACCCAAATGCCTGTCCGTTTACGAACGCCTCTTCGATGATCGGGCTTTCCAACCGAGTTGCAAGAATATCGTTCTGATCCGGGGTATATTCTGTGTCATTGCGCATCAATCGATCTTCGCCGATCAAAGCTAGCTCACCGGTCTCGCCGAGCCCTAGGTTGTGGCGCATCAACTCATTAATCTTGTCGATCGGCATTTGGAAAGCGAGTACTCCGATTGCCTCACCATCTGCCTTCACTGGATAGGCCATGAAGCTGGCTGGCGCATCATAGCTCGGCCCATAAGGCGCGAAGTCCTCAAAGGCAACGACGTGATGCTCCGTGATTTGCATTGCTTTCCGGAACACCTCTCCCAGATCGGACGACGCCCATTCCCCGCCACCAGACTGAAAGTTGGTCGCGTAATCCAATTCCTTAAAAACCGAATAGATCAGGTTGCCATCAGCGTCGAACAGAAAAACATCGTAGTACCCCTCATCCTGTTGCAGCTCGTGAAACCAAGGATGGTACTTTGCGTGTATTACATCGTACAGGCTGCCTGTTTTGGCATCGTAGAGCTTATCCTTCTCCCCCGTGGGGTGCGGATTTTCCGTAATGTATGCCCGCTGCAGCTCGGATTTCATATCAATGCCGGAATCGGCCATTTCTTGCCAAGCGGTTGAAAAGTCTTGAACCGCCGAAACAGTTCCAGGGTTTTCAGCAATCAGGTTGAGTTGCCGTTCGATGGTTTGAAGGTAATTCAGCGTCTCATCTGCACCGACCTGCGCCGCTGCTGACAAACGAGCTTCAGTAAGCTCCTGTACGGCTGCACTCGACGTCAAATAACTGGAGACCCCAATGCCAATACCGACCGCTGCAGCGCACCCGACCACTAGAGCTGGAATTTTCTTCGAAAGTTTCAGTCCAGACAGCATCACACCCCCAAAAACACACAAGATGATTCGACAGTTGACGCTAAGGTAGATTTACAAATAAAACTTTAAATACTTAACATGATAAAATTATCAATGAATACGTATTTATGACAGCATTCATCGCAGGGTTATGACTGTGGATTGCTTGCAATTTTTAAAATTTCTCTCGTCAGGCGAGTTCGCGACATTCCAACAATGCACCCCGATGCTGGATAACAGTTCCGGCGAGACGAGCACCCGCCGCCACGCTTGCGTCAACATCACCCGATACGAGATATTCAGCAAGAAAGGCGGCATTGAAACTGTCGCCGGCGGCGGTTGTGTCGACCACATTGCGGACCGGGTCCGGCCTGAACGATCTACGGTCGTTTTCCGACGCAACGATCACCTCTTGTGGCCCATTCTTGACGACTATCATTTTTGCACCGGCCGCAAGATAGCGATCCGCGCTCTCGGATGGGATCTTGTCGCCAAAATGTGCTTCCTCGTCCTCAAAGGACGGCATCACAAAATCACACAGGCCCGCTGCCTCGGTAACGCAATCCCGCATGGTCTGCGCATCTTCCCAAAGACGCGACCGGAGATTGGGATCGAAGGCAGCCCTGGCCCCTTTTTGGCGTGCGGCTGCAAGTGACGATAGGAATGTCTGGCGGCCTTCCGGTGAAAGGATGCCGAGCGTAATACCGCTGAAATAGATCAGCCCTGCCGTATCCATCGCCGTCGACAGAGCAACAGCATCATCTGCAAGACATCGGGCGGCAGACTGCGACCGCCAGTAGGCAAAGCTGCGCTCGCCTTCCTTCAGCTGGATCAAGTAGAGACCGATGGTGCGGTCATTCAGCCGCTGAATGTGATCGGTTGCAAGCCCCGCCCCATCAAGAAACGCAATCATTTCTTCGGAGATCTGATCATTGCCAACCGCGGTGAGATAGGAAACGGCCCAGTCCTGGCTCAAGGATTTGCGCACATACCAGGCGGTGTTCAACGTATCTCCGGCAAAACCCTTTGCGAAAGTTCCCTCACCGGTCGGCGCCATTTCCACCATGCACTCACCGATTGCCAGAAATGTTGACGGCACGAACCTTCCTCCGGGGCAGCATATAAACACGAAAAAACCGCAGAAGTCTGCGGCTTAAATCCATTAGCACGAAACAAGTCACTTTCGGAAGGGGGATATGAGCAGGCACGGCAGCCTGCTCGCCATCGTGATAGCTTGGTGGTGCTCCAATCCGGCGGCTATTACTTGATCCCGGCGCGCATGAAGCTCTGCACAAACTGGCGCTGAAACAGCAGGAACGCGATCAAAAGAGGCCCGGATGTCATGAGCGTTGCTGCATTGATCACCGACCATTCGATCCCGCTGTCGATCGCGGAAAACACGCTAAGACCAACGGTCACCGGGCGTGTTTCGACCGAGTTCGTTACAATCAAGGGCCAGAGAAAGTTGTTCCAGTGGTGGCTGACGGACACCAGCCCGTAAGCAAGATAGGTGGGTTTTGCGAGCGGAATGTAGACTTTCCAGAGAACACCCAGAACCGACGCCCCTTCAATCCGGGCTGCCTCGTCCAGCTCCTTCGGAATGGTCATGAAGGTCTGGCGTAACAGGAAGATCCCGAAGCCGGATGCGATGTAAGGCAGCGCGATTGCTGGAATGGTGTCGACCAGGTTCAGCAACCGCATGGTCTGATAGTTCTCCACCATCAGGATGTCCGGCATCACCAGCAACTGAAGCAACACTAAAGCAAACAATATGTTCCGGCCGGGAAATTCGAACCGTGCGAAGGCGAAGGCGGCCAAGGTACACAGGAAGAATTGACCCACCAGGATCATCGACACCAGAATGAAGGTGTTGAGAAAGTAGCGATGAAAGGGCGCAGCGTCCCAAGCCTTTACAAAGTTCTCCGTCGTCAGCGGCGCAAACAAATCGAAGTTGGCTTCATAAGCCGATGGATGGATGGCGGTCCAGACGGCGTAGGCCAGCGGCAGGATCCACAGAAGCGCCAGCGCCCAGGCAGCAAATGTATTCAAAAAGCGGTCAAACATGTCGGAGGCGCGGGTCATTTGTAATGCACCTTGCGGTCAAAAAAGAAGAACTGGCCGATGGCAAGGAGCGACAGCAATACCAACAGGGCGACGGTGAGTGTCGCACCGTAGGCGGTCTCCCAGAACCGGAAGGCAACCTCATAGATGTAGAAGAGCAGCAGCGCCGAGGCATTGTCCGGACCACCGTCAGTCAGAATGAAGATGTGATCGACGAGCCGGAACGAGTTGATCACCGCATTGACACAAACGAACAGGGTCGTCGGCATCAACAGAGGGAACGTGATCCGCCAGAAGATGGTCCAGCGCCCCGCCCCTTCAATCTGCGCCGCTTCTTTCAAGGAAACGGGGATTGCCTGAAGCGCCGCCAGATAAAAGATCATGAAGAACCCGGCTTCTTTCCAGACAGTCACCACGATGATGGCGTTGAGAGCTGTTTCGGGATTGCCGAGGTAGTTGGATGCCGGCCAGCCGAACAGAAAGCCAGTGATTTGATCGAACAGGCCAAAGCCGGGCGTATAGAAAAACAGCCAGATGTTTGCCACGGCAATGAGCGGCAGAACGGTTGGTGTGAAATAGGCCATGCGGACAAAGCTTCGGCCGGCGAGCTTGTCGTTGACCCAAAGAGCCATGACAATTGCCAGCGCCACGGAGACCGGGATGGTGCCAATTGCGAACCAGAGATTGTTCCAGAGCACTTTCCAGAAGACCGCGTCATTAATCATGCGATCGTAGTTGTCGAGCCCGATGAACTTCGCCGGGCGACGGCCACGCGGCGTGGAAAAAAAGCTGTTCAAGAGCGTCGTGACAGCCGGGATATGCGTAAAAGCAAACAGGAACACGAGTGCAGGCAACAACAAGAGCCAGCCATAGATCCAGTCACGTTTCAGTCTCAACGTCTGCATGCGCGTCACAACCCGGTGATCTCTTCCCAGCCCGATCTAGGGTAACGACCTATTAATTTGATTGAATTGGCGCAGCAAACGGCGATGAGCTGCAAGGAAACGCGCGATAAGCGGGCTTCCTGCCCGATTGAGCGGTTTGACGTAGCGGATCGAAGCCGTTTTTGCGTTCCGGAGGAATAGAGTGAATTTGTCCGGCAACGTTGTTGCAATCCTTTGAAAACCGGGCGGTTTCCTGCAGCATTGCGCCTCGTATCCGAACAAATTCATCCCTACCAAATCATCCAAATTAATGGGTCCTGACCCTAGAAAGGGCGTCAACAAAAATGAGAAGCAGCGCACCGGGCCGTGGTCCGGTGCGCTGCTCCCCGACCCTCCTTAGCGGTATTCCGCCAGGATCTCGTCAGATTGTGCCTGCGCTTCTTTCAAAGCCATCTCGGCGTCTTTCTGGCCAGTGATGACAGCTGCCAGGGCATCGTTGAAGATGCCGGTGACGCGCTGGTTCTGATATGTGGACAGCTCGGCCTTGGCGAACTCAAGCTGATCACGGGCCACCAGAGCCGGAGCGAAGTCAGCCGTGTAGGCTTTCATCTCTTCGGTTTCCCAGGTCTCGGCGCGCGGAGCGACATACCCGGTTGCGATGGTCCACTTTGCAGACTGTTCTGGCGCAGTGATCCACTGAACAAACTCGACGGCGGCCTTG
Organism: Roseibium alexandrii DFL-11; assembly: GCF_000158095.2. Lineage (NCBI taxonomy): Bacteria > Pseudomonadati > Pseudomonadota > Alphaproteobacteria > Hyphomicrobiales > Stappiaceae > Roseibium > Roseibium alexandrii. The sequence continues at coordinate 4,621,302 of NZ_CM011002.1, read as the reverse complement.
TTCTGCTCATCGGAAGCGCCCTTGAACAGATAGAAGTTGCCGCCACCTGTCGGAGCGCCGCGTGTCACTTTTGCCGGAAGCATTGCAACACCGAAATCAAACGGCGCATTGTCCCGCACGTTGGTCAGGTTGCCGGTGGAGGTCCACATCATGGCTGTCTGGCCCTCGAAGAAAGCCTTCGGTGTCGCGCCCCACTCAATGATGCCCGGAGCCATCACTTCGTGCTTGGTGCTCAGGTCAACGAGGTATTGCAGAGCCTCAACAACCTTCGGGTCATCGAAGTTTGTTTTGTTGCCGTCCGCATTCACAAGCTCTGCGCCATTGGCAATGGCGAGGCCCTGGAACAGCCAGTACGGGAAACCGGAAGACGGGATGCGCACACCCCATTGCGTCGCGTTACCGGACGCGTCTTTTTTGGTCAGCTTCTTGCCGAACTCGACCATTTCTTCCCAAGTCTCAGGTGCAACTTCCGGGTCAAGACCAGCTTCCTTGAAAGCTTCCTTGTTCCAGTAAAGCACCGGCGTGGAACGCTGAAACGGGATGCCGTAGGTCTTGCCGCCGGTCTGACTGTTTTCCATGAACGCCGGGTAGAAACCTTCGAGCCATTTCTTGTCTTCCTCAGAGGTGAGGTAATCGTCGAACGGCACGATGAGGTCTTCGTCGATCAGCGTATACATGTCGACCGACAGGATCACGCTGAGTTGAGGCGGGTTACCACCGCGCGAAGCGGTGATCGCCTTGGCAACGGTGTCCTGATAGGAACCTGCGTAAACCGCATCAATGTTCACATCCGGGTTTTGAGCGACGTATTCAGCGGTCAACTCTTGAATGGTGTCAGCAGCTTTACCGCCAACAGCAACCGGGAAATAGAACTGAAGATCAACAGCCTGAGCAGACGCCCAGGTGCTGAATGTCAAAGCCGTTGCAGCAACGGCCTTTAGGAAAGTGGACTTCAACATTCGTTTTCTTCCTAAGGCTAAGGACTTCCTAGGGTTTGAACATCCGCACAGGGCGGGGTTTCCACGCGGGCCCACGTAGATTGTCAGGAGCGCAACTGCGCCCCAATTTCAGAAACAAGATCATCCCGGCGCGCACCGGACTGCGCATCAAAGACGTGCAAGGCATCCGGCTCAAATCCGAGCTCAATGGACTGACCGGGTGTAACCGGATCTGCGGTCGCCAGCCGGACTTGAAACGCCGTATCTGCAACGATGCAGTCGGCGAGAATGTCTGCTCCAAGATATTCGATCGTGCGGATCGTCGCCTCTAGCGGACCACCTGCCTGGCGGCGCATGGCTTCGGGGCGGACACCCAACTTGTGCGATGGCGCATTTTGAAATCTTCGAAAGGCCGCTGCCGGGAACAAGTTCATCGGCGGCGTGCCGATAAACCGAGCAGCAAAGGGTGTGGCCGGCCGATCATAAAGCGTGCGCGGGCCTGCGGCCTGAACCAATTGCCCCTTGTTTAACAGGACAACCTGGTCCGCCATTGTGATAGCTTCAACCTGATCATGGGTGACATAGACCATGGTGAAACCGAGTTGCCGTTGTAGCGCACGGATCTCCACCCGCATCTCATGGCGCAGTTTGGCATCAAGGTTGGACAATGGCTCATCCATCAGGCAGATCGGTTTTTCGCCGATGATCGCCCGCCCAAGCGCGACGCGCTGCTGCTGCCCGCCGGAGAGCTGACCGGGCTTCCGCTCGAGAAGTTGAGACAAGCCCAAAAGATCGGCGACTTTCCGCAAGCGCTCATCCCGTTCCGCACGGCCAACGCGGCGCACCTTCAATCCAAAGATGATGTTCTCTGCGACCGACAAATGCGGGAACAGTGCATAGGACTGAAACACCATAGACAAATCGCGCTTGGACGACGGCGTGTGGGTCACATCGCTTTCACCAATCCGGATACTCCCCGACGAAACGCTTTCCAGTCCGGCGATCATCCTCAAGGTCGTGGATTTGCCACAACCGGATGGTCCCAGCAGAGCTGTAAAAGACCCCGCGGGCATTGTGATGCTTAGATTATCGACGGCCACCGTCTCCCCCCAGACGCGGGAGATGTTCTCCAGAACGATCGGTTTACCGGCGCTGGACAGGTTCACGTCTGTCATTGTTCACCCTCCTCCGATCCCGGGAGGTGAACAATGGTCTGCGCATCTTTCAAACTTTCCAGAAAAGCCTGAGGCACAGGCTTATCGGTGAATATATCTGTGACGTCGCTCAAGTGCCCGCCCCGAACGTGGGCACTCCGGCCAAACTTGCTGTTGTCGAGAACGAGATAAGAAGTCCGGCAATTGGCCAGAATAGCCTGACGGGCCGCGACCTCGTCTTCATGGAAGTCAAGCAGCGTGCCGTCTTCATCGACCCCGGCGACACCAAAAATGCCGATATCCACCTTGTAGTTCGCAAAAAATGACTGGGCAGAAGACCCAAGAACATCCCTGTCGCCGTAGCGCAGCCGGCCACCCGCAATCGTGACCTGAAAGGAAGGATTGCTTGATGCACTGAACGCTACGTTCAAATTGTTGGTGAAGACCGCCAGATTCTCATGGCCAGTCAAAGCCTGCATTACAATTTCCGGCGTCGTGCCGATCGAAAAGGCAATGGACTGATTGTTCTCAACCAGAGCCGCGACTTGGCGAGCGATATCTTGCTTGCCCGGAAGGTTCAGAATCTGCCGAGTGGAGTAGTGAATGTTGGCAGCGCGCGCCGGTGGCTCGACGCCACCATGGGTCCGGCGCAGAATTCCAAGTTCACAAAGTCCGTTTACATCGCGGCGGATTGTCTGGGTCGTCACTTCGAACCGCTCGGCCAATTCCTCAACTGAGGCAAATCCGGCTTTTTGAACCAGATCAGCAATCTCCGCCTGCCGTTTTGTGATATCAATTTGCCCTAGCATGCGACGCACCCAATATTCCTGCCGCCTCATCCATGCCTTGTCCGACCGGGTAAGAACAAATCCGGATCGAACCGCTTCGCGGCCGTTTCCAACAATCAATCATTTTCATATGAACCTTATTCGACGCTCATATGAAAATGCTATGACAGTTTCAGCCGTGAGTTTGAAAATTGCTGCAAAACACCGAGCGAGGGTCTGGCTACCGCCGCCTCTGAAAAACGGAAGTCAGTTTTGATCTAATGGCTTCCCCGCAAGCCAGCGGTACCCGTTTTGTCGAAACTGGATCCGTGCCGGTAACCGTTTCAATCAATGAAAAAAGTTTTTGCTATAGACAAGCTGCTTGACCAGATCACAATTGCGAAACGCCGCTGCGTTCGAAAACAGATTTCAGTGCTTGCAGGGCATTCAATCTATGAGCTTGGGCGATTTCGCTTGCTGCATTCTCATTGCCGCCTGAGATCGCATCTATCAAAGCACGATGATCTGCATCCGCCTCAACAGGAACACCGTTCATTCGCGCGAGAACACGGACCGCCCGATGGATCTGATCCAGATTCAAACCTATTTCCCGCTCAAGGCGTGCATTGCTATGTTTGGCAATTATCCTGTGAAAGCAGTCGTCTTGATCAACCCAACCGTTTAGATCGTTCTGTTCCCGTGCAAGCAACGCGGCAGTCGACGCACACTCCAGTTCCGCAAGCACATCGGCTTTATTTTCAAGTCGAGCAAGGGTTGAGGCCGCCAGCCCTTCAAGAGCTGCGAGGATTTCCATCACCTCTATCAGGTCCTGAAGCTGGATGGACAACACCTTCGCCCCCCGCCGCGGGATCAACGAAACCAACCCTTCTGCCTCCAAACGGATCAACGCTTCGCGGACTGGCGTACGGCTCATTTCAAGACGGGCAGCTATCTCTGGTTCGGGTGCCTGAAATCCGGGCGCAAGTTCACCGCTAAGTATATCTGTTTTAAGTTTTTCATATGCGTTGTTGACGCGGGTCTCTTTGACACGAGCGAGCATTGGCGGGCGAACCTGGTTCTTGTGGCACGGCACGAAACCCACTTTTGACAGACGCTACCGCTCTTGGCCGTCACATTGGCATACCAGAAGCAGCAGAATTACATCAAACGAGTTTGTTGAGGGACGGTTCTGAGGCCAAATTCATTCTGGCCTATAAATTTTATCATTAAGATTTTATTTAAACACGTTACGTAACGGAATAAACAGCGCCATATTCAGATTAAGTAGCTGTTATAAATAAATAAATTAGAAAAACGCTCAACATAAAATAATTCGTAAAACTGCCAATATGTAGTGACGCATATAAGAGACGACAGGTGGGTTCCTACCACCTTGGAAAGGTTTACTCGGCCTTTGGAGACACTCTCCCCCAAATCAGGATCACCGAGGGAGCCTTTTGTGAACACCTTTCGGGAAGCGACCTATCGTTGACGCTTGGTCACCAAATTTAATATCGCCCACAAGCGCCTGCAGCGCACCGAATTTCATGCCCTAAAAATGTATATACGAAATTATTACAATAGACAAAAAGACAATATTATAGATTTACATAAAAACTGTTTGTTATTACTTTTGAATTAACCTCTCACGGAGTGCGTGGGGGCCTATATGAACTTGGCGACAGCTTTAATATCGTCAAACTACAATTCTGTTCTTTTGATTTTTTCGCTTGCGCTTTGCATCGCCGGAGCGATCTTCTCTGTTCAACTCATCGGAAGATTAAACAAGAGCGCCGGGAAAGCGCAGTTCATTCGATTGATCTGGGTCTCGTTGGTGCTTGGCACTTCGCTTTGGGCTGCCGGAGTGTTTGCCGCAGCCGCACCTACGCCATCGTCGCAGACAGGCTTTCAATTTGCGACGCTCATGGCCGCCTTGTTTGTGGCAACTGCCGGGATCTATGTGAGCATTTGGCTCTCCCAATTGGCTAACAACCTAATGATACGGGTCGTCAGCGGCATCGTTTTTGGAGCAGGTGTTGCTACAACCTTTTTGATGATTGGTTTTTCCTACAAGGTTGCCGGCATGCAATCAGGAACCGGACTTTCAGTCGTCTGGCCAATCATCCTTGGCACCGTGTTCGGAGCCGCGCTTTTTCCTGTGGCACTTGAAGCAGCCGCCAAGACCAAACTGGTTCAGGGTGTCTGCTTTATCTCTCTTCCGGCAATCGTGTGCCTCCTTGCCTCACCAGTCTCCGTTCCACCTGAAGTCCCATATTGGTTTCCACCGGGAATGAACTTGTTGCCGGTGTCCCAGACCCTGGTTGTTTCTGTTTTGCTACCCGCTCTCTGTGCTGTTTTCGCGGCATCTGGAGACGTTCTGGAACATCATTACAAACACTTGTCCCGCAGAACCTACCAGCATTTGGCCTTGCAGGATCCCCTCACCCATCTTCCAAACCGGCATTATGTTGAGAACATTGCTGAGCAACTGCTCAAGGAAGCCAACCAAAACCAAAAATTCTGCGTGGTGGTTCTTGTCAGCCTTGACCAGTTCAAAACAGTGAACGAGCTGCACGGCTACGCGACAGGCGACGCAGTTCTTAACCAAATGGCCAAGACTTTTCAGGAAAAATTCCCAGATCCCGTTGTAATTTCAAGATTCTATGGCGATGAGTTTCTGATCGTCCACCCATCAATAAAGTCCTTGGACGAGGCAACAGGCCTTGCACGCCAGGTCCGGGATATCACCAGGCGCCCCATTCAGACGGCCACATACCGCCTCTCTGTCCAATGCAGCATTGGCGTTGCTGTGTCACCGCGGGATGGAGATAACTTGGCACACTTGGTCCAGCGGGCAAACCTGGCCGCCAAAAAAGCGAAAGCAATTGGCGGCAACTCCATTCAGCCCTACGTCACCGGCATGGAGGAAAACAATCGTTGGGAAGCCGCCCTGGCAGCGGATCTCCGTTACGCCACACTGGACAATCAGCTCAATCTTCTGTTCCAAAAGCAAAACCGGACCAAAACTGGTGAACTTGTCGGCTATGAAGCACTTGTACGTTGGCGCCACGCTGAAAAGGGACAAATTCCACCGGAAGACTTCATTCCGATTGCCGAACGCTCAGGCATCATACTGGACATTGGCGCATGGGTGCTCCGTGAAGCCTGCCGAGCAGCAGCCGATTGGCAGGATCCTGTCACAGTTTCAGTCAATGCATCACCCTCCCAGTTTACCCGAAGCGATTTCAGCGGCCTGGTTTCGACAGTGCTTATGGAAACAGGACTGAATGCACATCGCCTTGAAATCGAACTGACTGAAAGCACTCCGATTGAGGACCATGATCGGGTCCTGCATACGATCGTCGCATTGCGAGAAATGGGCGTCCGAGTTGCGATGGATGATTACGGAACAGGTTACTCGTCACTCAATACCTTGCAGGCATTTCCATTCGACAAGTTAAAAGTCGACCGCGTTTTCACCAAGTCACTTGAAGCCAGCCCCCAAGCCAGGGCAGTCCTGCGTTCCGCTGTATTGCTCGGCCACAGTTTTGGCATTCCCGTTATTGCCGAAGGCGTGGAAACGGAAAAACAGTTGGAATTTCTGAAAGAAATGGGCTGCCAGGAAGTACAAGGCTTCCTTTTCGGAAAGCACTTACTGCCATCCCAAATTAAGTCGTGTCGCGAAAACGAAAAAAAGCGGGCCGGATAACAAAAACCGCCCCGAAAGGTTCTTTGGGACATCCAAACATTAACAAATATATTCGAAAATTAACATCATGGAGAATTGTTACAATATAAAATCTATCATTTTATTTATAAACATTAACCATAAACAATTGATTACAATTACCTTTGATTAACTATAAAACTTTACCTTAGCACCAGATAACGAAAATGGTGCTGCTATGACAAACCCGAACGCATCTTCGAAAACCGAAAAAGGTAGTCGCAACGACCGGCAAACGCTCTCGCGCTTGCTGGTGGCAAGCGCTTCTTTGGTCAGCGTTATGATGTCAGGCAGTCCTTTGTACGCCCAATCCCTCGAAGAAGCGATGGGCGCGGCATATGCGTTGAACCCCGGCCTGAAAGCAGAACGCTCCAGATACGAGGCTACTAATCAAGGTGTCTGGACTGCGCGTTCAGAATTTCTGCCCACGGTGACCGGCAGCTATATCGGTGAACACAATGCGTTTCGGAACACTCGGGACACACTGTCCAGTGACCGGGCATATTTCCACGAACTTGGTGTCTCAATGTCGCAGACGCTCTTCCAAGGTTTCGCGGGTGTAAACCGGCTCAACCAAGCCCATGAAGAAGCTCAATCCGGCCGCAACCAGCTCATCGGTGCAGAACAGACGCTATTGTTCAACACAGCCGACGCCTATTTGCGTGTTGTCCGCGACCGCGGTGTACTGGCTTACCTGAAGTCCTACACAAATGTTGTACAACGCGAGGTAAATGCGGCACGAGCACGCTACAAGTCTGGAGATGCCACGCGCACCGACATCGAACAGGCTCTTGCCCGCCTTGCTGAAGCTCAAGGAAACAAAGAGCAGGCTGTTGGCGATTTGGAAGCATCTGAAGCGCTGTATGAACGCCTAACGGGCCAAAAACCGGGAAAAATCGGCTGGCCGGGCATCCCCAAAACCATTGAACCTGCCGGTCTTGATGATGCCATCACAGTTGCTTTCCAGAACAACCCGTCCATCCGCGCCGCGATGAATGATGCCCGCGCTGCACGATATGCTGCCCGCGCCTCAGTGGGCGACATGCTGCCGCGTGTCTCCTTGGAAGGAGAATGGTCCAATGGGTACCGCCGGGATTTCAGCGACCGTGATCGGGAAGACTACCGGCTTGGCATTCGGGTCACGGCTCCTTTCTTTACCGGCGGCCGGAATATCGCGTCTGTAAAGCGCGCCAAGTACACAGCCGCCCAGGAAGAGTATGAACTGGACGATACGCAGCAAATCATCCGCGAGAACGTCATTCGGGCCATGAAGCAACGCGCGGCGGCGCGCCTCCGGGCAAAAGCCGGTGTCCGCGCGATCGAAGCCAACAAGCGCGCTGTCAAAGGTCTTCAAGTCGAGTTTGAAAGCGGCCAACGCACATTGCTCAACGTGCTGGACGGTGAACGCGAGCTGCTGTTGAGCCAAGTCGACTACGTCCGGGCCCAGTATGACGCGAAAATTGCGGACTTTTTCCTGCTGGCAAATATCGGCCGGCTGGCACCGCAGCACTTTGCCATTATCGAAGAGCGCCCTGCGCCGCCGTCCCGGATTATCCCTGAATTCAATACTTGGGATTTGCGTCTTGGACCGACGGAGAATGATCCGTTCCAGTCTGGCGTCATTGAGATTGCAGAGACCGAACCGGTGATAATCCAAGCAGAAGCGCTTCCGCCGATCCAATAGAAGCTCCAGTTGTTGGACAATAAAAAAGCGGGCTGCAAGGCCCGCTTTTTCGTGTTGTAGAGGCTGTCCGGATCAGGAGTATTGGATACCCTCGATCTCGGCAAAGTCGACGCGGCCACCGTCTGCAAGATCGATGTGGCCACCGGAGTCTTGAGACAATGACACTTCACCGTTGAGTGGATCGACCTTGTCGATGCTGCCATCGGTCACGGTCACCGACCAGTCGGTCCCATATTCACCGATTTGCGTGCCGTTGGTGCCGTCACCGAGATCAATGATATCAATCCAGTTTTCACCGGCTCCGCCGTAGATGGAGTCGTTGCCGTCGCCCAGCATGTAGGCAAAGACGTCGGAGCCGTCACCACCATTCATGCTGTCGTCACCCGGACCACCATCAAGCGTGTCATCGCCCGGGCCGCCGAAGAGAGCGTCGCTGCCTCCCTCACCGCTCAAGGTGTCGTCACCCCCCTTGCCGAACAAGGCGTCATTGGCACCTTCACCAACCAGCGCATCGTCATCTTCCGTGCCGACCTGGAATGTCGGGAGCTCGATGACATTGCTGCCCTCGTCATCGCTCTCGTCATCATCATCGCCATCATTGCTGAAGCGGCTAGCCGAGGAGGCTGCGAGCTCATTGTCATCGTCCCGCTCATCATCATCGTCATCACCTGCGACTGGCGGCATATCATCTTCTGTATCGTCAACATCAACGACATCAAAGGTGATGGTTTCAGTGTCTGAAAGACCCTCGCCATCGGTTGCCGTCACATCAAGTGTGATGCTTTGCTCTTCTTCGTAATCGAGTTCGACCCCATCTTTCAGTTTCAACATGTATCCGTTGCCATCCGGCACGACCTCAAAGCGGTCATCAGATACTGTGAACGTATGGGTGTCCCCGACGTCCGGGTCGACAACAGAAAGTGCCACCACTCCCGCGCCAGCCGAATTTTCGGTCACATTGAGCGGATTTCCAACGATGAGATCCGGGGCAGCGTTGCTACCTGCAACAACGTCAATCGGGAAAGTTCCGGAAGACTCGGACCCATCACTGGACGTTGCCGTTATGACGACGTCAATGGTTTCACCCGGTGTTAGCGTTGCGCCATCGGCCACGGTCACAACACCGGTGAACTCATCTATGTCGAACCGGCTGTCATCGATCGTGTAGGTCACCGTGTCTCCGGCATCGGCATCCTCTGCAATCGCGGTCAATCCAACCAAGGCGCCAGCGGCAACTGATGCGGCCACAAGGTTTTTGGCTGTATCGGCATCCCGAACCGGACCGACGTCGAACTTGGAGACTGCCGGACCTTCATCGTATCCATTGACCGTGATCTTTAGATTTGCAGTGTCCGTGTTACCACCACTGTCGGTGACGGTGTACGTGAACACCTCGACATCGGATTCACCTTGGCCAAGCGCCTGCGCCGCCGGACTGTCGGGATCAAGGATGTAGGTGTAGGTGCCATCCGAATTGATAAGCAGCGATCCGTAGTCACCCGGGATGGTCGAGCCCGGCGCATAGTCCTGGCCGTCGAAGGAGACATTCGTGACCGTCAGAGCACCTTCTGCATCCGTGTCATTGGTAAGGACATTGCCTTCCACTTTTGCCGTCTGACCAGAAGAGTCGGCCGTCTCCGTTGCGCCCCAACCACTGTCGTTCATGACATAGGCATCCGGGACGGAGACAGTTCCGGTCTCCGGGTCGATCTGATAAACGCGGCCGCCATTGGTGAAGGCATAGAGCTGGCCACCTTCGTCGCCGACCAAACCAAAGGCATTGGACACCGGCAAGGTCGCGACAACATCGATGGTCGCTCCGCTATCCGGATCGATTTCGACGATTTTGCCGTTTGACGCCGACAGATAGAGCTTGTCGCCAGAGAAGGCCAAGTCACCTGCAGAGCCATACTCCATCTTACCGATTTTGGTCAGGCTGCCGTCACTGACATCCACGGTATACAACTTGCCGGAGCTGTCAGCCGCATAAAGGGTGCCGTCCGGACCAAACTCCAGTGCATTCATCGACGTTCCGAACCGCGACGAGGAAATCTTTGTTGCCTCGCCAGTATCTGGATCAATGGAGTAGAGCTTGTTGAAGGTGATACCGTAAAGGTTTCCGGAATTATCCAGCGCGATATCCGTCATCGCACCAACACCCGTCGACCCGATTACGACATCGGAGCCATCCGAACTGATCAGGTGAATTTCACCGTCATCGTCGCTGTAATAGAAGGACGTCTTGGTCAGGCCGACTGTTGCGCCATCGTCTTTGGCAACTGGAAGCTCGTCAAACTCCGTGACATCAATCCGGAATGTCTCAGTGACACTGGACCCATCTGTAGAGGTTGCCGTGACGTCCAGATCGATAAACGGCGTTTGCTCCGCATCAAAGCTGGCATTGTCCGCAACGGTCACCACACCGGTGTCCGGGTCAATCTCAAAACGCGGATCAGTGATTGCGTAGGTCACGCTGTCCCCGGCATCCGGCTCATTTGCGAACGCCGTCAAACCAACAACAGTGCCTGCCGTCGCGCCCTCGGCGATCACATTATCCGATGTGTCGCTGTCGATGAGATCTGTGAGCGGTGTGTTGGTCTCATCGACGTCAATGACATCAATCACCACCACTTCCGTATCAGACAAACCGCCCTGATCAGTCGCAGTTACTTCCAGGGTAACCTGCGTTTCAGTCTCATAATCCAGCGCCTGATTGTCCTTCAGCTTAAGCATGTACTTGTCGCCGGAGACAACAACTTCAAACCGGTCGTCAGACACCGTGAAGGTGTGGGTGTCGCCTATATCAGGATCGATGACCGACAACGGGGCGATTTCCGCGCCGAAGAACTCTTCAACAACAGCTGTGCGGTTGTCGGAGACGATGGAAACGCTGTCGATCAGTGCACCGCCGTTGTTATCAGACCCGATTTCGACAAAGGTCAGCGTGTTGGAGCCGTCACCGGATCCACCGACAATGTTGAAGTTGTAAGTCTGCCAACCGGCTCCAGTGGTTGCCGGATCAATCGTGTCGATCAGCTCTCCATTCCAGTAAACCTCGGCAACACTCTGACCGGCGCCGCCACGAGACTTCATGTCGAACTGAAGCTCGTAGACCTGGCCTTCCATCTGGCCTTCGATCTGTTGTGATGCCCAACCATTCGTGACCGAAGCGAGATCCAGGTGGTGATTGCCGTCAGTGGCACCGAAGTTGTTGTGGCCCGCCTGATGGACATCAACATTATCGTAGGACCAGCCTTCAATCGAATTCGGATCCTGGTACCAGCCGGATCCATCCGAGCCGCCTAACTGTCCGTCAAAGTTCTCAAAGCTGCCGTTGATGATGAACTGCTGCGAACCACTTTCCAGCTCCACGATGAGATCCGGCGGCTCGTTGCCGTCCGTAATGCCGATCGGGAACGTCTGGCTGGACGAAGATCCATCCGTCGAGGTCGCCTTTACAGTCACATCGACAGTTGGCTCGGTCTCGGCATCGAACTGAGCGCCGTCTTTGACAGTGATAACACCCGAGGTCTCATCAATCTCAAAGCGATCACTACCACCTGTCAATTCATAGGTGACAGTGTCAGTTGCATCTTCGTCCTCGGCAAAAGCCGTGATGCCGGTGTTCTCGCCACTATCTGAAGTTTCAGAGATCGTGTTGTCGCTTGTGTCGACATCCGCAACCGGGCCGATGTCGAACTCGTTTTCATCACCCACTTCAACCGTGAAGGTCTTCGTTGTGGACGTACCGTCTGTGGACGTCGCCTCGACCGTGACGTCAATCGTCGGCGTTGTTTCACGGTCGATATCCGCACCCGGAGCGACCGAGATCACACCAGAAGTCGGGTCGATAACGAACGGAGAGTTCTGATCAACGATCTCATAAGTGACGTCGTCAGACGTATCAGGATCGGTCGCAAAGGCTGTCACACCAACAAAGGTGCCAGCATCGGAATTTTCCGCAACGAGGTTCGCAGTCGTATCGCTGTCGGTCAGCGGGCCGATTGGTTCCGCACCCTCGTCAATGTCGATGACGTCGATCACCACTGTTTCCGTATCGGACAAACCACCGGTGTCGGTTGCCGTGATCTGGACGGTCACCTGTTGCTCGGTCTCATAATCGAGCGCCTGATCGTCTTTCAGCTTCAGTAGATACTTGCCGTCGGCGGCAACCACCTCGAAGCGGTCATCGGACACTGTGAAAGTATGCGTGTCGCCCACATCGGGATCGATGACGGAAAGCGGAACTACCTTGGCACCTTCCAATTCTTCATAGACGCCGATCCGGTTAGTGCCGGTCAGTTCGACGTTATCAATGAACGCACCATAGGTGTTGTTGTCTTCACTGGTTTCCCGGAATTCAAGGACATCATTACCGCCTGTTCCGACTACCTGGACCTCAAGCGTTTCCCAGTTGCCGAAAGCTGGATCGACAGTGGAAACCAGTTCACCGTTCCAATAAACCTCAACGGTGTTGGAGGCATCATCCCTGCGCGCCTGGACATCGAAGGAGAGGTCATAAACCTGCCCCACCGACGTTTCGACGGTTTGGGAAATCGAATTGACGTTCTTTTCAGAATCCAACTCGAGATGTTGGTCGCCTTCGGTGGCTTTAATACCACCGAAGTTGTCCCAGACCTCCATTTTTCCGTTGCTCGTCCAGGCACCTGAACTGTCTCCAGAAAATTGGCTCCACTTTCCGGTGGCAACGTCGAAGGACTCGAACGAGCCGTTTTTGATGAGATTGGTGCCGATGTCGCCATACTCAACCACGAGATCCGGCGGCTCGTTGCCGTCTCCCACATCAATAGAGAAAGTATTACTGGACGAAGATCCATCCGTAGACGTTGCCTTGACGGTTACGTCGACAGTCGGTTCAGTTTCCGCATCAAACTGCGCACCGTCTTTCACGGTGATGACGCCGGTAGTCTCGTCGATCTCGAAGCGATCGTTGCCACCCGTCAACTCATAGGTGACGGTGTCGGTTGCATCCTTGTCCTCGGCAAAAGCGGTTATGCCGGTGTCTTCGCCGCCATCAGCAGTCTCAGAAATGGTGTTGTCGCTTGTTTCGACATCTGAAACTGGTCCGATGTCGAACTCGTCTTCATCGCCGACTTCAACCCTGAAGGTTTCGGTCGTCGAAGTCCCGTCCGTAGACGTTGCTTTGACCGTGACATCGATTGACGGGGTCGTCTCGCGATCAATGTCCGCACCAGGTGCGACCGAGAGCACGCCAGACGTCGGATCGATCACAAACGGAGAGTCTTGATCAACGATCTCGTAGGTCACGTCATCGACCGTGTCCGGATCGGTCGCGAAGGCAGTCACACCAACAACAGTGCCTGCATCCGAGTTTTCCGCAACCAGGTTGTCGCTGTTATCGCTATCCGACAGCGGACCGATCGGCTCTGAGTTTTCATCGACATCGATCACGTCGACAATGACGGTTTCAGTGTCTGAAAGACCACCGCTATCGGTCGCTGTTACTTGGACCGTGACCTGCTGCTCGGTCTCATAGTCGAGCGCTTGGTCGTCTTTAAGCTTCAGAAGATATTTGCCGTCAGCGGCAACAACCTCGAACCGGTCATCGGACACAGTGAAGGTGTGCGTATCGCCCACATCGGGGTCGATAACGGAAAGAGGTGCAACTTCAGCGCCCTTGAACTCTTCCAGGATCGCGATGCGGCCATCGGCCTTGATCGACACGGTGTCGATGTAGGTGCCATGACTGTTGTCAGAGCCCTTCTCAACAAACGTCAGCGTGTTGGAGCCGTCACCAGATCCACCAACGATGTCATAGCTGTAGCTTTGCCAGCCACCGCCGCCATCGGTTGGATCAATGGTGTCGATGAGCTCACCGTTCCAATAGACCTCGGCAACGCCTTCGCCAGACCGATTGCCACGCGAGTTCATATTGAACGACAGCGTGTAGACATGCCCGTCCAATTGACCCTCGATGGTCTGAGAGATCGTGCCGTTATCGTCGGCGGTCAGGTCCAGACGGTGTGCGCCATCCGTTGTGCCCTCACCGTGACGGGCGGACTGATGGATATCGACATCATTGTAGCTCCAGCCTTCAATGGTGTCCGGAGTGTCATACCAGCCGGTGCCATCCGTGCCGCTCAAGGTTCCGGAGAAATTCTCGAAACCACCGTTGATAACCAGATCATTCGACGCATTCTCCAGCTCAACGATCAGATCCGGCGGTTCGTTGCCGTCAGTCACGTCAATGGAAAAGGTCTTGCTGGAAGAGGACCCATCCGTGGAGGTCGCCTTGACCGTGACATCAACGGTCGACTCAGTCTCCGCATCGAACTGAGCACCGTCTTTTACCGTAATGACACCCGAAGTCTCATCGATCTCGAAGCGATCGTTGCCACCTGTCAACTCGTAGGTGACGGTGTCGGTTGCATCCTCGTCCTCGGCAAAGGCCGTGATACCGGTGTCTTCGCCGCCGTCAGCAGTTTCCGAAATGGTGTTGTCGCTGGTGTCGGCATCTGAAACAGGACCGATGTCGAACTCGTCCTCATCGCCGACTTCAACCGTGAAGGTCTTCGTTGTCGAAGTCCCGTCCGTAGACGTTGCTTTGACCGTGACATCGATTGACGGCGTCGTCTCCCGGTCAATGTCCGCACCCGGCGCGACCGAGATCACGCCAGAAGTCGGATCGATCACGAATGGAGAGTCTTGATCAACGATCTCATACGATACGGTGTCAATGGTATCAGGATCAGTTGCGAACGCCGTTACGCCCACCACTGTTCCGGCATCGGAATTCTCAGCTACGAGGTTGTCGCTCGTATCGCTGTCGGAGAGCGGCCCAATCGGCTCTTTGCTCTCATTGACATCGATAACGTCAATGATGATGGTTTCCGTGTCGGACAGTCCACCGGTGTCAGTGGCCGTGACCGTTACACTGACCTGTGTCTCGGTTTCGTAATCAAGCTCCTGATCATCTTTCAGTTTCAGGACATACTTGTCCCCGGCGACGACAACCTCAAACCGGTCATCAGACACGGTAAAGGTGTGTGTATCACCCTCATCCGGGTCAATGACCGACAAGGGGGCCGCTTCGGCGCCTTCAACTTCCTCAACGATCGTTGTCCGGTAGTCAAAGTCGGTGTTTTGTGCATCGAAGACAAAATCATCGAAATCCTGATCGCCATTGTTGACCAGATCTTCGAAGCCGATCGTCACACCGCTTTCAACCGTGTGATCCAATCCGTCCGGATTAAGGCTTGCGTCTCCGGAGAAGTAGGCATCGGCCCCGTCCCCAGTCAGAAGTGTTCCATCCTGCGCAACGGCTTGCCAGTTTCCATCGCCGTCTTTCTGGAAAGTTACCATGTCGCCGGCGGCAATACCCGGGTTCTGGTCAGCGCCATCCGGGATAAGGAAATATCCGATATTGGCGGCATCAACATTCGGGAACGCGACATTCACGGTATCGCCCGGTGTAAGCTCATTACCGTTTGTCCAAACGATCTGACCTGCAACCGGATCACCGCTCGCGTCCATCACGAACACACCCAGCGAACTGCTGTAGTTTGCACCTTCGGAGACAAACGTGAGAGTCGCGCTCACGCCATCGACATCGCCGGTCTCAAAGGTGAGATCAGGCGCTTCGTTGACATCCAGGATATTGACTGTGAACGTTCCCGTTGAAGACGATCCATCAGACGAAGTCGCGGTGATTTCAACGTCAACGGCTTTGGTCTGCTCGTAATCGAAGCTAACGCCTGGCTTGACGGTCAGAACACCGGTGTCCGGATCGATATCGAACCGCGGATCATCGGTCGAATAGGTCACCGTGTCGGTCGCATCCGGATCTTCGGCGAAAGCCGTAATACCGACTTCTTCGCCGCCTGTTCCGTTTTCTGCCACTGCGTTCAAGTCATTGTTAGACTTATCGATATCGACGACGGGGCCAATGTCACCCTCGTTGTCATCGCCCACCTCAACCCGGAAGGTTTCCTGAGACGTCGATCCATCTGTGGACGTCGCTTTGACGGTCACATCAATGAACGGGGTTGCCTCACGATCAATATCCGCGTCCGGGCCAACAGTGATAACACCGCTGGCCGGATCAATCACAAATGGCGAGTCGCCAACAATTTCATACGTAACAGTGTCCGCTGTATCCGGGTCTTCCGCAAAGGCAGTGAGACCGACGACGGTGCCTGGATCAGAATTCTCCTGGACAAAGTTCTGCTCTGTATCGGTGTCGGTAACTGGACCGATACCAAACTCGTTGGCGTCACCTACAGTAACACGGAAGGTCTCCTGAGACGTTGAGCCGTCGGTCGAGGTTGCCTGTACCGTCACATCGATGAATGGGGTCTCTTCCCGGTCGATTTCCGCGCCAGGGGCAACAGTGATCACACCAGTTGCAGGATCAATAACAAAGGGCGAATCGCCAATGATTTCATAGGAAACCGTGTCCGTGGCATCCGGATCTTCTGCAAACGCCGTGACGCCTACGATAGTACCGCCATCCGAGTTTTCTTCGACAAAGTTTGTGTCGCCGTCAACATCGGTAACCGGGCCGATCTCGAATTCGTTCTCATCGCCAACTTCCACGCGGAAGGTTTCCTGAGAGGTTGTCCCATCCGTCGAGGTCGCCTGAACGGTCACATCAATGAAAGGGGTCTCTTCCCGGTCGATGACTGCACCGTCCTTGACAGTAAGCACACCTGACACCGGGTCGATAACGAACGGGCTGTCGCCCACGATTTCATAAGATACCGTGTCTGTATCATCGAGATCCTCGGCAAAGGCCGTGACATCAATGCCCGTTCCTCCAACAGCGTTCTCCTGAACGAAGTTGGCGTCTTCGTCTGTATCAATCACCGGGCCGATGGGGAATTCTGAATTGTCGTCGCCTACGGTAATCCGGAAGGTCTCCTGAGAGGTGGATCCATCAGTAGACGTGGCCTGGACCGTCACATCAAAGAACGGCGTGGTTTCCCGGTCGATCTCGGCGCCGGGTGCGACACTGATAACGCCAGTAACCGGATCGATGACAAACGGCGTGTCTCCGATGATTTCATAAGTGACCGTATCGGTGGCATCTGGATCCTCGGCAAATGCCGTCACCCCGACAACCGTGCCCGGATCAGAGTCTTCGAGAATAAAGTTGTCGGTCGTGTCCGTGTCGACAACAGGTCCGATTTGAAATTCGGTGTTGTCATCGCCGACCTCGATTACAAAGGTCTCCACGACAAACGACCCATCGCTGGAGGTCGCTTGCACTGTTACGCTGATAGTCGGTGTTTCTTCACGATCGATGACTGCACCGGGACCAACCGAAATCACACCGGTTTCCGGGTCAATGACGAATGGCGAGTCACCCAAAATCGAATAGGTGACGTCGTCTCCATCCGGATCTTCTGCGAAAGCCACCACGCCGACAGTTGTTCCAGGATCCGCGTTTTCTTCCACGAAATTGGTATCGAGATTGACATCGGTCAGGGGACCAATCGGTTCACCGAGATCATCATCGCCGCCGCCGTCACCATCATCACCGTCATCGCCACCGTCGTCGCCGGCATCACCGCCACCGCCATCGCCACCGCCATCGCCGTCGTCATCGGCCAAGACAGTGGTGCCACCGTCGCCGCCACCGCCGCCGCCGCCAATGCCGTCACCAATACCGTCGTCGCTTGTCGGAATACCCCGTCCACCGAGATCAAACTGGGAAAGCCCAGCATCAAGGCCACGAGCCTCTGGCACTTCGCCATCTCCGATGCCACCGGCATCACCCAAACCGCCGTCAGATGTTTCCGCAACATCCTGAAGGCCATCCGGGAGCGGCACATTGTCGTTACGATTTAGATCCAAACCGTTGCGAGGACCGTCGTTTCCTGCTCCGCCATTCAAGCCCCCGTCGCCGGCGAGGCCTTCGCCGTCATGGAGTGCCGAGCCGCTTCCTTCGTATTCCAAAGGCACAGCCTGGAAGAGGTTGGCAACCGTTGCCTCGCCTGTGTCCTCCGGATTGATGGACAAAGAGTAGTCGTTGCCATCCGCCGGCTTATACGGATCACCAGCCTGAGCTTCCGCACGCGCAGCATTTGGCGAGCTTGCACCTGAATTGGTCCGTGCAGCCGCTTCTGCGCCCGCGCCTTCAGTCGGTTTGCCAGATGTTTTCGGGGTGTCGGTGTCAGCCATACTCGCACAAGCTCCATTAGATCATGAAGCCATTCGCGCAGGCTTGTCTTAACAAAAACCAACCAGAACCTGTGAAATACCACTATATCTTGATGTAAATTAGCGAGTTCCATAGTTCTTGGTAAACGCTTTTGAAACACTTGCGCGCCTTAATAGAGATAGGAGGCGCCAAGTATGGTCAGTTTTATCAGCAATGCTTTAGCTAACACTGCGTTACCTCAGCTGAAATTTCATTCATCTGAGACAGGAGAACAAGTTAAAGCCCCAAATTTGCCGCGTTCGGTGGTAATGGCCTCGATACTCATAAATGTATTGGGCTTGGCGATGCCCCTGACAATTCTTCAAGTATATGACCGAATTCTTCCAAACCAAGCCATTGATACACTGGTCGTTCTAATTGTCGGGCTTGGGATCGTCCTGGCGGTCGATGCAGTATTGAAGATTGCTAGATCATTTGTTGTTGCCTGGTCAGCAGCTTCCTTTACACACAAAGCAAACATGGAAGCGACACACCGGCTGCTCTGCTCCCGTTCTGATGCCGTGACGGATGCCAGTGTTTCCAAGCATCTGGACTCTCTGAAGTCACTTCAGTCCTTGGGAGACCAGTATGGCGGACCGGCGCGACTTTTGACGATTGACCTCCCTGCTAGCCTCATCTTTCTCGTTGTCCTGTTTCTCATCGGCGGCCCAATCGGTTTCATCCCGCCAATTTTGTTGCTGATTTTCGTGTTGCGGACCGCTCACCTGAATTCAAAACTCAACACGCTCGTTGAAAAACGTGCTGTCCAGGACCAGCGTAAATACGATTTCATTTTCGAAGTCCTGTCCGGGCTCAACACGATCAAGGCGATGGCGCTTGAGCCAGTGATCCTCCGGCGATTTGAAAGACTGCAAACCCAGGTCTCCCGCCTCGGCTATGACCAGATCGATCTGAACAACATGGCGCGGAACAGCAGCGGCTTTTTCACCGTCCTGACAACGGTTTGCGTTGTTTCTGCTGGCGCATTGCTGGTGATGGGCGGATTCATAAGCATAGGTGCTGTTGCTGCCTGTACGCTCCTTGCGGGCCAAGTTGTTCAGCCTCTTTTGCGGGGCATCAACCACTGGACGGAGATGCAGAGGGTCAAGCACGATTATCGTGCCGCGCAATCCCTCTTTGATCTGCCGGTGCAAAGCAGACAGCAGTCACGGGATATTCCGGTCATCGGTAATGTACAGATTCAAAACGCTGGATACGATTCAAGGCATGACGTGATCGTCCCGATCCACGGACTGAACCTGGCCGTCAATGCTGGAGAAACCATTGCCTTTGAAGGCAAAGATGGCAGCGGACGATCGACACTCTCCCGATTGATTTCAGGCAGCCTGGAACCGACTTCGGGATCAGTCATGCTTGATGGTCATGATCTTTACGGTGAAGACCATTGGGGCCTCCGGAAACAGATTGCCTACGTCGGCAACGATTCCGAAATGTTCGCCGGAACGATCTTGCAGAATTTGACCTTGTTTGGGTCTCAGTCGACGCCGCAGACCGCACGAATGGCCGCAGAGCTCATCGGCTTGGAGAAAGACATTCACTTGCTCCCGTTGGGCTACGACACACAATTGGGCAACGCGATCGAGGAAAATCTCACGGATTCCATGATCCAGCGGATCGCAATTGCACGTGCTCTGGCCCGCGAACCGAAAATCCTGATCCTGGATGATGCAAACGGCGCTCTTGATCATCGCAGCGAAGCTGAGCTTGCAGAAGGTCTTAAGCGCATCAAAGGCCAGCTCACCATGATCATTGTCAGCCATCGCCCATCTTTCCGGGCGATCGCAGACAAGCAATATCTGGTGGAGGACGGGAAATTGAAATCAGCACCGGCGAAACCCGTCACGACAAAAAAATACAAACTTCAGCCACGTATCCGCAAAGAAGCGCCAAAAATGAGCCAAGGAGCCTGACATGTCCCTGGCAGCGTTTGAAAACACCGCCGCTTATATTCAGGGTTCAGACCCTTCTACCCGGCGCTTAAATCTGGCAAGCCGGGTCCGCCAGCAAGCGGGCACGCATATTGACCGAAACACAGCAGCTGAAGCATGCCTCTTACCGGTGCTGGAAGCACTTGGGTGGGACGGGATGGAGCGGCACCTGTTTGAGGCTTTGCCCCATCTTGAGGGCATCACCGAAATCTATGATTTACGGGCGGTGCTTACCCGGCTCAATTACCGGGTCACCAGTTCCTCAAGGCCGATCAAGCAACTCACAGCGGAGCAATTTCCCTGCCTGTTAAAGGTCGGAGAAAATATCTGTGTTGGCCTTGGACCCAGCGGGGACGGCCGGCTCCGTGTTTTCAGCGGTGAAGCTCAGCAAACGGTAAACCTTGATTACTCTGCCTTGAAAGATGCAGAGCTGTTCCTGATTGCCGAAGATGATCCAACAGCCACAGCCGGCTTTAAACACTGGTCATCCAGATTATTTCACAGATTTCGGGGCACGCTGACCTCGATCATGGCAATCGGCTTTCTTGCCAACCTGTTGGCGCTCGGCCTGCCTTTGTTTGTGATGAACGTCTACGACAAGGCAATTGGCGCAAAGTCCGTTTCCGTTCTCATTACATTAATGATCGGCATCGCAGTGATCTTATGTATGGATTGGCTGGTCAAGGGAACCAAATCCCGCCTTCAAGCGTACCTTGGCGCACGACTGGACGCTGTCGTTGCGAATACGACCTTCCGCCATTTCCTGCACCTGCCTCTGCCATTAACGACTTCGGCACCAATAGGCGCGCAGATTACCCGCCTGAAGCAATTCGACGGTGTCCGGGAAATATTTCACGGCAACCTTGCTAATGCTCTGATTGATCTGCCATTTTCCGCATTGTTCGTGGTGGTTCTTTCGCTGATCGGCGGTCCGCTTGCGCTGCTTCCGCTCGGCTTGCTGGGTCTCTACATCATTGCCGCGCTTCTCATCGTTCCGCGGATGAAACGTGCGATCAACCTGGCCGGGGAAGCAAAATCCCGCGTCCAGAACATCACGGTAGAGATCCTGTCCAAGCGCGACGCGATCCAGAACCTGTCAGCAGATGATGTATGGATCGACAAATTCCGGGCCTTGTCAGCAGATTTCGCGCAAAAGAACCTGAAAACAAAACACCTGTCTCAAATCATGCAGGTCATCTCGCAAATGATGATGACTCTCTGCGGCATCGGTGTTCTGGGTTTCGGCGCCATCATGGTGATGAACCAAAGCCTCACACAAGGCGCCTTGATCGCAGTCATGGCTCTTTCCTGGCGCGCGTTGAACCCGATGCATCAAGCCTTCCTGAGCTTTTCCCAGCTTGGCCAGGCGCAGCAAACCATTGAACGGATCAACGGTCTTTTGAAGATCGACATGGAACGTCAACCGGGTAAACTCCCGAGCTTGCATCGCCAGTTTCAAGGCACTGTCCGCTACTCCAACGTGGTGCTTCGCTATCCGGCCCGCCAGGAACCGGCCTTGCGGAATTTCTCTCTGCAAGTCGAACAAGGCGCAGTCGCTGCGATCACTGGTCCAAGTGGATCAGGGAAAACCTCTCTGGTCCGTGCTACGCTGGGGCTTTACCGGCCACAGATGGGGGCAGTCTTGGTAGATGACCTCGATATCCGCCAATTGGATCCGGGTGAATGGCGCCATGCCATTGGCTATGCGCCCGAACACTACGATTTTTTCTATGGGACCATCGCCCAGAATTTCCGGATGGCCAATCCGCAAGCCGACAATGATCAGGTTCGCGGCGCATTCGAAGACTTTGGCCTCAACAACTACGCAGAACTGCTTCCTCAGGGAGTTGAGACACGCCTCACCGGCCAGCTTCTGCAAGTGCTTCCAGACAATGTGAAACAGCGGATCCTGCTTGCGAGGGCCTTCGTACGGCCGGCCTCCATCTACGTTCTGGATGACCCGGCCGGGAACCTTGATATCGATGGCGACAAGCTGTTGATGAAAAAAATCGAACAGGTTCGCGGCAAATCGACCGTCATCCTGACGACCTATCGGCCGAGCCACATGCGGATCGCCGACCAGCTTGTCTACATGCAGAACGGCATGGTCACCATGGCAGGTCCCCCATCAGAGATTTTGGACGACGTCCTGAAACAGCAATCGAAGTAATTGGAGCGTGCGCTGACCTAAGCCGCACCTCTTAACAACCGCCGAGGAAGAACCGATGGCAGCCAAAGACACCTCAGATCCGCTTCGCAAAGCCGTTTACGGCCGGGTAGGATTGCCACTTGAACTAGAAGACGGCGTTCCGCCGGCCTTCTACACCCGGCTGCTGATCGGTCTTACGATTGCGACCCTGGCGCTCTTGGTATGGGCAGCCATTGGTCAGATCCGTGAGGTCGCCAACACAATCGGCGAAATCACGCCTGCCGGCCAGATCCTTGCTGTTGAACATCTTGAAGGGGGCATTGTCAGCGAGGTCCTCGTTGAAGAAGGCCAGCTCGTGATGGCCGGTGATCCGATAGCGCGCCTGGAAAAAGAGGATACAACCTCGGAACTTGGCCGTATTCAAAGCCGCTTGAGTTATCTGGAACTTGAGGAAGAGCGTTTGATAGCGCAAGAGTACAATGACCCCAATACGGTCGGTCTGCGCCTTGATCCCACTGTCAACGGGCTGAGCGCACAGCAACGCGCCGCTTTGACTGCTAACCGGAGAGCCGTTGCCGACGAACAGGATGCCTACACAGCCCGCGTCGGCCAGAAGCGGGCAGAGGTAGCTAGCCTGGAAGTTCAAGTGGAATTGCAGAAGTCTCAAGTCGAGTTGGAAAAGGAAAAGTTCCAGATTCAAGAAACCCTTCTCAAGGACGGATACACGTCCCGCAGGCGATACCTGGAGTCAAAAGGCGAATACCAACGGTCGCAAGTCACACTCGAACAGTTGGTAGGTAACCTGGCCCAGGCGCGTGAAATGCTCACAGAAGCTCAAGCGAGCCTCAACCAGGCTGGCGCCGAGGTCAATCGGGATGTAGCCGATGAGCGTGCCCGGATTGCCCAGGAACGGGCCGAATTGGCTCAGGAAATCTCCAAACTTAAGGACCGGCAGGATCGCCTGTTTGTAAGGGCGCCGGTCAATGGTTACATCAAAACTCTAGGGCAAACTGGGCGTGGTGCCGTTGTGAACCCGGGAGATATGATAGCGGAAATTGTCCCTCAATCGGAAAGCATGGTCGCCGAGGTGAAGGTCAACCCGCGAGATATCGGCCACATCAACGTTGGCGACAAGGCTGAAATCACGATCACCAGCTATGACCCGAACATCTACGGGACCATCGTTGCGGAAGTGGAGACAATTTCAGCATCCAGTTTCCAGGACGAATATGGTGAATACTATTTCAAGGCTGATCTCGGCTTTCCGGGCAACACGATCGGCACCGGCAATGTCACCAGCCCCGTCCGGCCGGGCATGCAGGTGAATGCGCAGGTTGTGACCGGGTCCAAATCAGTACTTGCCTATCTGCTGAACCCAGTGACCCGCGCGATGCGCACAGTGTTCTCCGAACGCTAAACATGTTGAACATATCAAACAAAAACCCCGATCGATTGACCGGGGTTTTTGTTTGACCTCTTACCGATCAGTGCGTTGCTGGCGTCACCATGGCGCTGATGGTGTCCTGGACATTCAAGACACCGATCGGCTTACCTTCCCCGTTGACAACACAGCATTCACCAAGCCCAGTTTCGGCAAACTTCTTGGCGGCTTCCTCAAGCATTATGCCGCTTTGAACCGTCAAGCCGCCCTCAAAGGTTTTGGACGGATCCATAACCGTATCAACCAGGATAACGCGGCCGCGGTTAACCTCTTTAACAAAGTCAGCGATGTATTCATCTGCCGGATTCAAGACAATATCCTGTCCGCTACCCTGCTGAATCACCGCACCGTCGCGCAAAATCGCAATCTTGTCCCCAAGGCGCAA
This sequence comes from Roseibium alexandrii DFL-11, assembly GCF_000158095.2. NCBI lineage: Bacteria > Pseudomonadati > Pseudomonadota > Alphaproteobacteria > Hyphomicrobiales > Stappiaceae > Roseibium > Roseibium alexandrii. The sequence goes on along the minus strand of NZ_CM011002.1, from coordinate 4,596,925 downwards.
CGCCTCATCAAGGTCGTGCGTGATGAAGACGATGGTCTTATGCAGCTCTTCTTGTAGATCGAGCAAAACAGTCTGCATGTCCATGCGGATAAGCGGGTCGAGAGCCGAGAACGCTTCATCCATCAACAAGATATCGGCGTCATTCGTGAGTGCTCGGGCGAGACCAACCCGCTGCTGCATCCCGCCGGAGAGCTGGTTCGGATAATGGTCTTCAAACCCTTCCAGACCTACACGTGCAATCCACCGAGCAGCGCGTTCTTGCGCTTCCTTCATGGAAACACCCTGGATTTCCAGGCCGTAAACCGTGTTGTTCATAACTGTGCGGTGCGGCAGGAGAGCGAACTTCTGGAAGACCATCGCAGTCTTGTGACGGCGGAACTGGCGCAACTCATTTTGCGACATCTTGCAAACGTCTTCGCTGCCGTAGAGCACTTCCCCATCAGTTGGATCGATCAAGCGGTTGATGTGCCGGATCAGGGTTGATTTCCCCGAACCGGAAAGGCCCATCACCACCTCGATTTTGCCACCTGGCATGGAGATATTGATGTCGTTCAGCCCAAGCACGTGATTATGCTTTTCGTTGAGCTCTGTCTTGGACATGCCATCCTTGACCAACCGCACCATGTCTTTGCCGTTTGGACCAAAAATCTTGTAAAGATTCTTGATCTCAATGCCAGTTGCCTCACCCATGGATCACCTCCGAGTGTTTCTGAAGGCGCTTTCCGTAAGCTTGGGTCGCGCGGTCGAAAATAATTGCGATGGCTACAATCGCGAGGCCGTTCATCACGCCCATCGTCAGATATTGGTTTGCGATGGCATTCAGGACTGGCTGTCCGAGGCCTTTGACGCCAATAAGGGCGGCAACAACAACCATTGCAAGTGCCATCATGATGGTCTGGTTTACGCCGGCCATGATCGTTGGCAGAGCGAGTGGCAACTGAACATTGGTGAGCTTCTGCCACGAACTGGAACCGAAAGCGTCGGCTGCCTCGAGGACATCTGTATCGACGAGGCGAATACCAAGATTTGTCAGTCGGATCATCGGTGGAATGGCGTAAATGACCACGGCAATCATCCCCGGCACCTTGCCAAGGCCGAAGATCATTACGACTGGAATAAGATAAACGAAGCTCGGCATCGTCTGCATGAGGTCGAGCACGGGATTGATGATGCTTTGTATACGGTCAGACCGCGCCATCAGAATTCCAAGAGGGATCCCCAACACGATGGCCATCATCGTACAAACCGTCACCATTGCGATGGTTCGCATGGTGTCTTCCCACATACCGAGGTAACCGATAACACACAGCGCGACGAGTGAACCGATGGTGATTTTCGTGTTGCGGCTCATCAGGTAAACAATACCAACGAGCACAGCCAGAATAATCGGCCAAGGCGAGTTGATAAGCAGATGCTCCAGAAAGATCAGGAAGTCTTTGATTGGATCAAATGCGCTTTCGATCGCATCACCATAGGCGCGGGTGAAATCCTTAAACGCCCCATCGATTGTTTGGCGCATCACGCGCAAATTGTCCCTGCTCATAGCGGGGAATTCTTGTAGCCACTCCATCAGTCCGGTCCCGTCGTTTTGCCCCTAAATTAAAAGCCCGCGCACGTGCGCGGGCTCCTTTTTTGCTTCAACGGATTACAGAGAAGCTTTCACTTTTTCAGCGACTTCCGGGCTAACCCACTGAGTCCACACATCTTCAAAATTCTCAAGGAAGTAGTATGCACCATCTTCGTTGGTCGCCTGATTGTCAGTCATCCAAGCCAGGACCTTACCAGCCGTGCGGTTGTCCCAGGTCCGGCCTTTCACGTAGTCCATGGTCGGACCAGCTTTTTTGGAAAACTCTTCAGTGACAACTGTGAACACTTCGGATTTTACCCATGAGTTCGGCTTCGGATCAGGGCAATCCTCTACAACAGTACACTTGTCCCACTCTTCCTTGTCGTGTTCGACTTCAAAGTCGAGCAGCGTCATGTCGTACTTGCCGAGGATAGCTGTCGGAGCCCAGTAGTAACCGAGCCAGCCTTCGCCGCGCTCGTTGGCGCGTGCCAAGGAACCGTCAAGACCGGCAGCAGAACCCGGATCTACGAGTTCGAAACCAGCTTCGTCAAAACCGTTTGCGCGGAAGAGGTTACCTGTCGTGATGCGGCAGTTCCAACCGGTCGGGCAAGTGAAAAAGCCACCCTTGCTGTCGTCTTCAGCACCTTTGAAGATGTCTGGGCGCTCTTTAGCGGCAGCTACGGTGTAGATGTCATGCTCTTCAGCGATAGCGGTCGGCACCCAAAAGCCTTCCACACCGCCTTCGTTGAGGATTTCACCACCGATGATCAATGATCCTTCAGCGACGGCCTTATCAAGCGGCTCACGCACAGCATTAATCCAGAGTTCTGGAGCCATGTCCGGCTCGCCCTTCTCGTTCATGGACGTGAAGGTCGGCATCGTGTCGCCTGTGACCAGCTCAACATTGCAGCCGTATCCATTTTCAAGAATGATCTTGTCGATGTGCGCAATCGCGCCGGCAGATGCCCAGTTCATTTCCGCGACAGTGACTGTTCCGCATTCTTCGGCCATGGCGGAAGACGCCATCCCGACGAGCGCAGTCGCAGCGACTGTGACAAACAACTTTTTCATGGGGTACTCCTATGCAGTCTGTTTGTTGAGTTTTCCATTGGCGCATCGCGCGAATACTAAGGTTCTAGTATTCGCCTCCCGGCGCATCAATTGGTCATGTAAATTGGGAATGTGGATCAAATCACACAAAAAGGCGGGAAGATCTAAGATCTCCTCGACTGCCTTTACTCGTAGCATTTACTTCGACCCTGCTCCCTAATCTTCAGCATGAACCCATTGGGCCGCACGAGGTCGAAACAGGTATTTCGACCAAGCTCTTGGGCTCACTCTCAATACCATTGCATTATGCGACGGTCAGCACAACAGTTGACCTGCACTTCTTTTGCCGATCATTTCTTTTATTTCCCAGACATGCCAAGCAGCGACATTTTCCTGCCAATAAACGCCACGGAAGATAACATTATGACTTTCAAGTGCATTTCTGAATACACTATTTTGGCTAGTTTCGGAATTAAAACACTTTATAGTTGCACATTTGCGCGATCTGGATTGGATTCACGGGGAGCGCTTAATGCTGTGTTTTGCAAAAGCAAATCTATTTTGGCGACGTGGGACATGGTCCGTTGCAGTAAGACAATAGAACGCTGTGGGATGGATAGAATTGGCACCGCCGAAGCACACAGGTCGGAGTGATGAATTTCGAGACCGGACCAACGAGGCACAGCCGCTTGCCCAAGGCCTTCCTGGACCATCGCAGCAATGGTCTCTGGAGAATCCAGTTCACACAAAACAGGCACATGCGAGATTGCCTTATCGAGATAATGCCTCGCCAGCCCACCTCCCCAAGATGACCGGTCGTAGATAATCCAAGGTAGAACACCGTTCTCATCCTGCCGAAGGTGCGTTTCTGGGTGGATGTGTAGAAAGGGCTCCTCTGCAACCGGGAAACACCGGATCCCCTTCGGCAGCTGAAAGGGAGGTGCGACGCAAATCACGGCATCAACATTTTCAGCCAACAAATCTTCATAGAGCGATTGGGAGCTGCCAGGCTGTACAGTAAGTTGTACATCAGGAGCCGTTTTGCGAAACTCCCGCACAACCTTTGGCACAATATCGAGCAACGCCGTTGAAATAGCCCCAATGCGATAGGGCCCGCTCAACCGGTCCTCGGATATTCCTAACGACAACCGGCCTGCATCACGAACCAGCACGCTTGCTGCCGGGAGGAGGCGCTGACATTCCGGCGATGGACGCACTGTTTTGGCTGAACGGACCAGAAGCGTGCAATTCAACTCGGTTTCCAGCACCTTGATCCGCTGACTGATTGCAGCAGCGGTTAAGCCCTGCTGGCGTGCGGCCGCAGCAATGGATCCTGTCTCGACAACAGCAAGGAGACTTTCCAAAAATCGAGTATCCAAAATTTTTCCTACGCTCAGAGAAGAAAAAACATAGTAATTGTTTTTCTCAGGCTCTGCTATGAAACAAGAACCTCAATTGGAGACGACATATGCAGCCCTGCTTTCACCTCGCGTTTCACGTGACCAATCTTGATGACGCCCGTGCCTTCTACGGTGACCTATTAGGCTGCAAGGAAGGACGCAGCACCGACACATGGGTCGATTACAATTTCTTTGGGCACCAGCTCTCGCTGCATATCGGACAACCCTTTGAGACCACCAAAACCGGAAAAGTTGGCGACCACATGGTTCCGATGCCGCATATGGGGGCGGTGCTTGACATGGACACTTGGAAAAAAGTGGCGGACCGGCTTACGAGCGCGGGCGTCGATTTTGTTATCCCACCCACGATCCGTTTTGAAGGGCAGCCAGGGGAGCAGAGCACCATGTTTTTCCGGGATCCTTCCGGCAATCCAATCGAGATCAAAGGGTTTGCCGATGAAACGGGAGTTTTTGCTAAATGATGCCCGTAATACCGTTCGTTTCCGAGGTCGGCGGTGTGGAGCGGAAAGCCTGGAAAGATGCGCTGCCGGAAGCCCTGAGCGGGATTGCGCAAGTCAAGGCGTTCGATGATCTGACACAGGTCGAACGAGAAGAAGCCACCGTCGCTATCGTCGCAAATCCAGACCCGACAAAAGTGGCCTCCCTCCCCAACCTTGCTTGGGTTCAAAGCTTATGGGCCGGCGTTGAGCGTCTGGTCGCCGAACTGCCGGACACGGGTCCCCAGATCGTACGCCTCGCGGATCCGCAAATGGCGGAAACGATGTCGGAAGCGGTCCTTGCCTGGTCTCTCTATCTCCACCGCGACATGCCTGCATACATGCGGCAGCAGCGGGACCATGTCTGGCAACATCATCTCCTGAAAACGCCTCAGGAAGTAACGATAGGTGTGCTGGGGATTGGAGAACTCGGATCAGCTTCGGCACTGCGCTTGAAAGCCAATGGTTTTAATGTGCTTGGGTGGAGCCGGTCGCGTAAAACACTCAAAGGCATCGAGACGTTTGCCGGAGCAGAAGAACTCGGCACGGTCTTGGCCCGATCCGACATCCTTGTGCTACTGATGCCTTTGACAGGCGACACACGCGGTCTGATCGGCAAACAGGCACTGGCTTCGGTGAAGCCGGGTGCAAAGCTGATCAACTTCGCCAGGGGGCCGATCATAGATACCAACGCGCTCCTTGCCGCGCTTGACGATTGCCGCGTCGGACATGCCGTGCTGGATGTTTTTGACCAGGAACCCTTGGAGACGGACCACCCGTTCTGGTCGCACCCTGAGGTAACTGTCCTGCCTCATATCTCCGCGCCAACAATCACCAGCACTGCATCTGCGATCGTTGCTCAAAACATCAAACAGTATCTGGAAACTGGCAGCATCCCGCAAACCGTCGATCGCCAAAGGGGCTATTAGGGGGCGCCCCACGCCAGCACCGTCAACGGCCGTCGCAAAACTGTCACCGGTTACCGCCTAAGAGGCGGACATCGATATTCAATTTTTCAGAGCCGTATATGTCCAGTCTTCCTATCCTTGGCGCTGCCATGCCGCTGTCGTCTTTCGAACGCCACCGGGATCTTATGCTTGAGAAATAACGGGACCTGGAATTACAGGATTTCGTGACCGGGGAAGTCCTGAATGGAGACTGGATCCCCGTTGCGGACCACGCCAAGAAACTGCTTGATGGACATGAAGGCAGGGTTGGCATTCATGGCCCGTTCTGGGGCTTTACAGTTGATGCAAAAGACCCTGACATACGGGAGATTGTCAAGAAACGTCTGTTGCAGGGGCTAGAGGTTTGCGAGGCCATTGGTGGCACGCATATGGTCGTGCACAGCCCCTACTCGACATGGGATTACAACAATCTCGACAACTATGAGACCGGCCGGGCAAATAAGATCGAACTCTGTCACCTCACGATGCAAGAGGCGGTCAAGCGTGCAGAGGATATCGGTTGCGAACTGGTGCTTGAAAACATTGAAGACAAGGATCCACATGCGCGCATTGAACTTGCCGAGAGTTTCGGTTCGCAAGCTGTAAAGGTATCCATCGACACGGGTCATGCCCATTACGCCCACGGGTCCACAGGCGCACCGCCGGTCGACTATTTCATCAAGGCTGCGGGCAACAACCTACGGCACATTCACCTTCAGGATGCCGATGGCTATGCGGACCGCCATTGGACATTGGGAGAAGGCACCATCAACTGGCCGACCGTGTTTGCAGAACTCCGCAAACTGGACAGCGACCCGCGGCTGATCGTTGAACTGCGTGATGTTTCCGGGCTACCCGCCTCAATTGCCAACATGGAAGCTCTGGGGCTCGCCCAATAGATATTCGGCGTTCTATTTTGGACCTGTGTTTTTGGGAATGACGCACGGGCGGGCGTCTTTGTCGATGGCGCCTGATCCGGAAAAGATGCGACCGAGGACGTTGATGGGAAGTCATAAAACCTCTCCCATGGCTCGGCCCGCTCCGCTGTCTTTTACAATAAGCTCCGGGTCCAAAAGGTTACCCTTGATCTCAAATGGAGACACAATTTCAACAAGTTGCTTTTTCTTCGCGCGCGGCAGAAAGGCCAAGTCCAGATTGCCGTTTTTAAGTTGACTGAGCCGCCTCCGACAATCTGAACATTTTCGGTTTCGACAACCAGCGAGTTGCCTGACGCGTTACCGGATTTGAACCGGAGAGGCAGAACCGCACAGACCAGCTTGGCACCTTGTTCCGAGTTACCGGACATCAGCCAAGTGAAAACACTCAAACCGCTCAGCTCGATCAAACGGTCCGGAAAACGTCCCCCCACAGCGAAGTCGTCATTTTGCCGTTCAACGTATCCAAAAAAGCATCCAGAGAGCGGGTCTCTCCGTGGAGAACGAGACTGGCGTAGACAGTGCTGCTGATCGGCGCCGTGAGGCAAAGCTCATTCATCAGATTTTTGAGCGGAAACTTCTCCATCCGGCCCTTGATCGAAACCACCGGCGGTTCTGTTTTGAAGTTAAAACCGAGATCACCGCCCACCCGTCCGCCGATATATGCCAACGCCAAATCTACAATGCTCAAAACCTCGTCCCCGAAGTGAACATTTGCCGAGATGTCACCTGCTTTCTTTTTGCCCGCGACCAGGCTTTTCGCTGCGACATGAATGCTGGCCGCAAACTGGGATGCGTCACTGTCAGTGATTTCTATTCCGGTCTCCGATCCTTCAAAACCAAGCTCGGCAAGTTGCGCGAGACCCGATAACTCCGATAGGTTCAAAGCTTCAGAGCCAATATCTCCGCTCAAGAGCCATGTGGAGGTCTCAGGCTTTTGGCCGACATTAAGATCGGCCTTGATGGCGCTGCTGCCGGAAACAAACTCACCGAAAAACCCGAGTTCGCCCGATTGCAGGCTGCTTTGTCCGGAGAATGTGATCTCTGGTATGGCCTCTGAAGTTGCCCCTGATACCAACTCCACCACCGCTGCAGGATCTGGTATTGCAAATTCGGTCGCAAATTTGAGCTCATCGACCCGGCGTAGTTCAGGCACGGTCAGATCAAAACTGAAATCCAGCAGGTCGGAGCCTTCAACCGCTGCCTTAAATGTGTTGAGAGCAAACCAGCTATCTGAATCGCTGAGCTCAATCTGCCCGGCGAGCGTTCCAAGGTCCGGTAGTGGTTCTCTGTTCGCATTGAGAAAAAAAGACACCGGATATTCGAAACGTCCGGTAAGCGTAATCCCGTCCAATGCGATCACATCATCGATCTGACCGGTAAGTGTGAGGTTTGGACCGCCAACGGTCCCATTGTTGATAGTCAGCTCTTGTAAACCTACCCGGCCGTCTTCGGACTTAACAATGTGGCCCACGGAGATTGGACGGATCGTCTCAATATCCAGGATAGCGGCATTGGTTTTGACTTGCGCATTGCGGATCGCCAGATCATTCAATGGACCGTAGATTTCGCCGGCCAGCGCCAAAATCTCAATTGCGAGTTCGCTTTCAGCTGACACGAACGGCGCCAAAAGCGCGTTGAACGAGAGATCTACGAACGGGTCCAGGTTAGCGTTTTCAATCGCCCCCGTTATCGTCACCTTGTCGGAGTGCCGGCTTGTGAAATTGATCTCAATGTCTGAAATCGACAACGACTCAAGAGTTCCGGAGAGCTTCCAAGACGCATCGACTTGGCCATCGACTTCACTGGTCAATCCGCTAGAGGCCAATGCCTGAGCCAACGAGCCTGAAGACAATTCCAGCTCACCCTCAACACCGGCGTAGGCTGTCGAGGTATTGATCCTCCCGGAAATTTTGGAGTCTATGCCGGGAAACGTCAGTGCAAGTTCAAAAGCGCCATTTTGCAATGGCCCGTTATGAGGTGGCCGGGCAATTTCACCCGAAATTTGAAGCGGCGTGCCGTTCAAGTCGGCATCCAGGTCAACATCGAGCGTTTCGGCTTCATCTGACGGAGCAATGGTAAGCGAACGTATATTCACACGCTCGTTCCAACCGCTTTGGACGCCCAGATAATGCAAAGTAACGTCGGTCAGTTTCAGTGCTGCAAACACCGGCAGATTGATAAGTTCGGAAGGCAGCTGGTAATAGGCAATTTCTCCTCGGTGATCTCACCCGGAGACGCCAGCAATTCTATGTCAGCGCCAGCCATTTCAAAATTGGAGATGCCGGATAAGTCGCTCAAAAGAAGTCGATAAGGTGCATCAAACCGGACATAATCAAAGAACCTTCCGATGCCCCCTTTTGGCTAGCTGTACCGCTCGACAACGGCATCCTCAATCCGCACAACCATCTGAGATCCAAATTTAATCTGGACAGCACCTTGCACCTCAGCCTGCCGGTTGAGCTGCTCCGTCAAAATGCGGCTCGCAATGGATTGCCGGAACGCCTCGAATACGCCATGCTCAGAGTCGAGAGCACAAGGGCAGCCAATACCAACAGACCGACCACACAGCCGGCTAAAACACGCCGGACAATTATAATGGTAGGCCTGACCGCCACTTTCGGGGTTCCTGTTGCCATCTTGGAGACCGCTTGTCTTGCAGCCCCCCGCCGGGGGATCTGAGTGCGCATGACAATTACAGATCAAACAGGTATCGCTTTCAACTGAGAACTCTCCAAAGCGTAGATTTTACCCTTGATCGCCCCCGCGCGCGGGACCCGCTGGCAGCACCGACAAACTGACATCGATCATCCTTTCCAGCTCGGTCGGCGAGAGGCCTGCCTGCGCCATGGACGAAATGGCAGCGGCTTGTCCCGCGAAAAAATCTGCAATTGCATTGATATCGGTGCTAGCCGGCAGCTCGCATTCCGTTTGGGCACGCTTGAGACGGAGCAGAAAAGCGTTCCGCCGTTCAACATTGAGATCTTGCAGCGCCTGTTTCAAATGCTCGCTTTGGGCCGAACAAGAAAAGATATTGTTGATGATGAAACAGCCCTCGGGCAGCCCGCTCCCTTCTTGAGCGTGAAGAACCCCTCGCAAAGCGGTGCGCAAACTCTGTTTCAGGGAGTCGGGCGAGTGCACAAGATCTTTGATAAGTGGCGCGCCAATTTCTTCCTGATAAAGCCGCAAAGCTTTTTGGAAAATCTCGTCCTTGTCACCAAGGTTGGCATAAAGGCCTGGCTTGGCCATTCCGGTAGCGGAGACAAGGTCGGCCATGGACGTGCGGTCATAACCCTGCTCCCACAAAGTGTGCATCGCGGTTTTAAGCGCATCCTGGGGATCAATTTTTCTCGGCCGGCCTCTCGGCATGTGCTGGTTGCCCTGCTTGATCGTAAATTAAAATACCAATCCGTATTTTATTGTCTTGAATCCCGGTTTCAAGTGCTTATTAAAATACCGTATCGTACTTTATCCTATCTCCCACCAGAGGACGTATGCAAATGTCGAAAGTTGAAGGAAAGGCCGTCTTGGTTACTGGCGCGAACCGGGGCATCGGACGGGCGTTCGTCACTGCGCTGCTCGAACGCGGTGCCGCAAAAGTCTATGCAGCTGCGCGCCAGCCAGAAACACTGAGTGATGTTGTTGCGGAGAGCAATGGCAAGGTGATTCCAGTCAAGCTAGATGTGACTAAACCGGAAGAGATTGCCGCTGCGGCCAAGCACAAGGATGTGGCGCTTTTGATCAACAACGCGGGAACCGCGGGTTTCTCAAGCTTCACAAACCCGGATGCAGCAGATCTCGGGCGCTTTGAAATGGAGACCAACTATTTCGGAACCTTGAATGTGTCCCAAGCCTTTGCTCCGACCCTGAAAGCCAACGGCGGAGGCGCAATCATCAACCTCGGGTCGATCGCTTCACACGTGAACTTCCCGGTCTTGGGGACCTACAGCGCGTCGAAAGCGGCCGTACACTCGCTGACGCAGGGCCTTCGTGCTGAATTGGCAGAGCAGGGAACGCAAGTTGTAGGTGTTTACCCAGGACCGGTGGACACCGATATGGCGGAGAAGTTTGAAACTGACAAAACCTCGCCTCAGGAGGTCGTCCGGCAGATCCTCGACGCTCTGGAACGGGGGGAAGAGAATGTCTTCCCAGACCCGACATCGACGCAATTGTATGAGCAATTCCTCGCAGCGCCGGATGCAACGGCAAAGTTTGTTGGTCAAACCTATCTGCCTGCCTGACGCACCGAAAAACTCGAGCGCGCTAATCGGCGCGCTCGAGCATTAGTATTTAATCTGGCCCAATAATTCGGACTTAGCCCATCGCCCAGGGACCGTGATAACCACCGCCGTCTGTGTCAGTACGTTCAAATCCGTGGGCTCCAAAGAAGTCGCGCTGGCCTTGAAGCATGTTCGCTGTCGAACGCTGGGTCCGCATAATGTCGAAATACGACAGCGCCGCCGATAGGGCCGGAACCGGCAGACCATGAAGCGCGGCCTGCGCAACGACCTGGCGCAGTTTTACTTCCGTTTCTTTCAGTTTTTTGGTGAAGAACGGGGCCAGCATCAGGTTGCGGCTCGCATCGTCCGACAGTGCGGACGACATGTCGTTCAACATGGCAGAGCGGATGATACAGCCGTTGCGCCAGATCCTGGCGATCTCCGGCAGCGGCATGTCCCAGCCATACTGTTTTGCCGCTTCGAGAATGAGACCGAAGCCTTGTGCGTAACAGATGATTTTTCCGGCAACGAGCGCAGCTTCCAGAGCGTCAATACCAATGAGATCCTTGTCCATGCGCTGAGGCGCAGCGCCGAACACCTGTTCGCCCTTTTCACGCTCTCCAAGCCTTGCAGACATGTTGCGTGCGGCAACGGCAGCCTCGATTGCACTGGCAGGCGTGCCAAGCATCAACGCCTCGATCGCTGTCCAGCGGCCCGTGCCCTTCTGACCCGCGGTGTCCAGAATGATATCCAGCATCGGCTTGCCGGTCTCCGGATCTGCCGTCTTGGCGACCTTCCCTGAGATTTCGATCAGGTACGACTGCAGTATCCCGCCATTCCAGCGGTCAAAGACCTCACCCACGTCGGCTGCACTCATACCGAAGCCATCACGCATCACACCATAGACCTCGGCGATCATCTGCATGTCGGCATATTCAATGCCGTTGTGCACCGTCTTGACAAGATGGCCAGCACCATCGGCTCCGAGGAATGCAGCGCAGGGCTCGTCCTCATACTTGGCCGAGATAGCCTCAAGAATATGCCCGACACGGTCCCATGCGGACTTGTCGCCGCCGCCCATGATCGACGGGCCGAAACGCGCACCCTCTTCGCCGCCCGACACTCCAATCCCCATGAAGCGGGGTCCCTTCTTACCAGCTTCTTGCGCCCGCCGATTCGTATCGTGGTAGTTGGCATTGCCCGCATCGATAATCAGATCATCCGCCTCCAGAAGCGGACGAAGAGCCGCGATCTGGGCGTCAACGGCGTCCCCTGCCGGAACCATCAGAATAATGGCACGCGGGGAAGAGATCGACGCGACGAAGTCTTCGAGAGACTTGTTTGGCAAGAGTTTCTCGGCCAGCGGACCTGCCTTTTCCATGAACTGATCGGTTTTTTCCGGTGTCCGGTTGAACACGGCAATCTGAAAACCATTATCGGCGATATTGAGCGCCAGATTACCACCCATCGTGCCCAGGCCGATCAGGCCGATTTCCGCATTAGCGCCGTCAGTTGTCATGCAATGTGCCCGCAAGTTTTATTTATATCGATTTGACGTGGTGATAGCCGACCTCATGACAATCAGCAATCTCCTGGTGTCATCGTCAATTAGGCGGAGCGTATTTTATCAGTCATCCGCCGATAGGGCGAAGGCTCCAATCACGTACATTTACCTAGCAGACAAAAAAATCTGTCACACAAGCCTGATAGCCAAGGCCATCTGTTATTCACCTATGGCCTTTCGCAAAAGGATCCGTGACATGAAAAAGTTCCTGATGGCTGCCGGCATTCTAGCCGGTGCAACCGCATCCGCATTTGCCGGCGATGTTTCCGGCAAACTGGTTCTTTATACCTCCCAGCCGAACCAGGACGCCCAGGCAACGGTCGACGCTTTCACCGCAAAACACCCGGGCGTTGAAATCGAATGGGTGCGCGACGGCACCACAAAAATGATGGCCAAGCTGCGCACGGAAATTGAGGCAGGCGCACCAAAGCCGGACGTTCTTCTGATCGCGGATATGGTCACCATGGAAGGACTGAAGCAGGAAGGCCGCTTGATGGCCCACGAAGGCGCCGATGTATCCGCCTATGATCCGGCTCTGATGGACGATGACAAGACATACTTCTCCACCAAACTGATCACCAGCGGCATTGTCTACAACACCAACGCACCGATGAAGCCGTCCTCCTACAAGGATCTCCTGAAGCCGGAAGCCAAAGACAAATTGGCCATGCCGTCTCCGCTGACATCCGGTGCAGCTACCATCCACATGGCAGCTCTGACCTCCAACCCGGATCTCGGCTGGGCCTATTACGAGGGCCTTGCAGATCAGGGCGCCAATCCGAAAGGCGGCAACGGCGGCACCTACAAGGCCATCGCCGGCGGCGAAAAACTCTATGGTTTTGTCGTGGATTTCCTGCCCATCCGCGAAAAGCTGAAAGGTGCTCCGGTTGAGTTCGTTTTCCCAGAAGAAGGCGTCTCCGCTGTCACCGAACCGGTTGCGATCCTGTCCACCGCCCAGAACCCGGACGCTGCCAAGGCTTTTGTTGACTTCCTTCTTTCTGAAGAAGGCCAGAAACTGGCATCGTCACAAGGGTATCTGCCAGCCCATCCGGCTGTTGCAGCACCGGAAGGTTTCCCTGCGCGCGATCAGATCAAACTGATGGACTTCGATCCAGCAAAAGCCCTTGAGCAGGATCAAGCCAACAAGATCAAGTTCACCGAGATCTTCGGTGGCTAAGGCTTGATGGCGCAAGCCCAGAATTCAAAACTGCTGAATGGCGAGAGGATCTCTCTCGCCATTTTGCTTCTCTGCGCGACACTCCTGTGTGGGTTGCCGCTGCTCCTAGTGTTCAAGATCGGATTGACCCAGGACGGCGCGCTTGCTTTGACGCCGTTGGCAGAAGCCATATCCAGCCGGTCTGTCCAAAGGGCACTTTGGCACTCCATGGAAAGCAGCCTTTTGTCGGCGCTCGCGGCGACGGTCTTGGGAACAGTTCTGGCCCTGGTTGTCGGACTGACAGACGTTCGCGCCAAGGGATTGCTCGTCTTTTTGATCCTCCTGCCGATGATGATCCCGCCGCATGTCACGGCAATTGCCTGGATCCAGGCACTAGGGCCGGCAAGTCCGGTGCTTCGGTGGATTGGACTGGCACCCGAAATCGGTTCTACGCATCCGCTTTATTCACGCGAGGGTCTTGTTCTTCTTCTGACACTCCAGCACAGCCCCTTGGTGTTCCTGCTGGTTCGGGCAGCGCTCCGGTCCTTTCCGAGGGAATTGTCTGATGCTGCGCGCGTGTCGGGCGCAGGAGCATTCCGCCTGCTGACAAGAGTTACGCTGCCACTCCTCGCACCAGCTTTGCTCGCCGGCTTTGCTCTTGCGTTTATCGCAGCGCTTGGAAACTTCGGCATCAACGCGCTGATCGGCATTCCGGCGCGCTATACGACGCTGCCTGTCCTGATCTGGAGACGGCTGGCGAGTTTCGGCCCGGATGTCCTCCCGAATGTCGCTGTCATTTCGGTCATCCTGGCGATGGTGGCTCTTGCGGCCCTTCTGATACAGGGGTTTTTGCAAAGACGAATGCGCGCCAGCCTCATTGGCCTGCCGCAGGACCCGTTGGCAATCTCGCTTGGCTCAAAACGCATATGGGTAGAAGTGGGTCTATGGAGTTTTGTTGGCCTGGTTTTGTTGCTTCCCGCAGCTTCGCTTTTGGCGACTTCTTTGGTGAAGACATACGGGCTCCCACTTTCATCAAGCACCTTGAATCTGGACAATTTCGCGGAAGTTCTCTGGCGTCAGTCTGTGACGCTGAGAGCCTTTGCGAATTCGACGCTGATTGCCGCTATCGCAGCGGGCGTCATCGCGGTCATCAGCATCTTCTTGGGCTACTTCGTCAGTCACCGATACAAAGCTTATCGCCGTACAGGGACCGCAACGGCCGCACAGGCGGAGATCGCTTTTGCCGTGCCAGGTCTGGTCATGTCCATCGCCTTTATTTTGGCGTTCATCCATCCCCTGCCGTTCTTGAACATCTCCCTCTACAACACGCTCTGGATCATTTTGATTGCCTATATCTCCGCTTTTCTCGCGGTCGGATTAAAACCCGTTGCAGCTGCCTTTGTGCAGATGGATAGGTCGCTCGAAGACGCCGCCCGTGTATCCGGCGCAGGATTTTTCCGGAGAATCCGGCGCGTATTTGCGCCGCTTGTTGCGCCGTCCGCAGCTTCCGGCGCCATTCTGGTGTTCCTCACTGCCTACAACGAGGTCACCGTCTCGGCACTGCTGTGGTCAACGGGAAACGAGACAATCGGGACCACCATTTTCAATTACGAAGACGGTGGTTACACAACGCTCGCAGCAGCCATGTCTGTAGTGGTTGTTCTGGCAACAATTTTAGTCATGCTCGGCATGAACGGTCTGGCTAAACGGGTGCCCTCTGGAACGATCCCCTGGAAGGACTAGTATCAGCCTTGGAAAGTGTGAGATTTGAGAATAAGAAAAACGCACAAAAGCGATATATCAGCTCTTCAGACCGTGGAGATTTCCGCCAGCAAAGTCTTTCTGACAATCGAAGGATTGGAAACCTTCGCGGATGACAGCTGCGCGACCGACGAACAGCAGTTGTCTGCAATCGAACCAGGCACAAGCTGGACCGCGGAAACAGATGACGGACAACAGGTCGGCTTTCTGGCCGCGATCCCTGAAGACACCGCTCTGCATGTCTATGAGATTTCCGTCCATTCCGATTACCAGAAGACGGGGGTCGGCAAAGCGCTGATGGAACACGCTGAAGCCGATGCAAGAGCGCTCGGACTGTCAGAAATGACATTAACGACATTCAGGCACGTGCCCTGGAATGCGCCGTTTTATGAAAGACTGGGGTTCCAGATCCTGAAGCCCAAAGAGTGTGATGGACGGCTCGGCAGTATCCTCGCAGAAGAACTCGGCCGCGGATTACCCATGCCCGAACAACGCTGCGCCATGCGCAAAACGCTAACTTGAGAAGGCCAATTGCTCAGGTAATATCCATCCGCGGAGAATGTCCAGAAACAGAGTTTCACCGGGCGCAGCCGGGCGATTGAGGGTCATTAGCAATGGCTCTGTAAGCCCTTCGATGGCCACAAAAACCTCCCAGAAACCGCCGCGGTAAATCGTTCTCTCAACGTTTGCTTTAAGACCGTGCCCACCAACAGATGGCACCAGGTGTTCGGGCCGCAGCATCAACGTTGCCGAACCGGTTCTGGTATCATTAGGGCAATCCACGTCGATCCGGTGCGCGGCAAGCGTGACATTCGCATAGCCAGCTTCAACGTGGTTGACCTCAACGCCAACCAGACTGCTGCGCCCGATAAAACCGGCAACCCGCCGCGATGTGGGGCGCCGATAAAGCACATCCGGCTCGGCAACCTGCAAGATTTCGCCGTCCCACATAACCGCGACCTGATCGGCGAGAGCCATCGCTTCGCGCTGATCATGGGTGATAAACAGCGTCGTTGCGCCACTGGCCTTGTGAAACGCGGCAAGCTCTTCCTCCATGGCACCGCGCAAGTGCGGATCAAGGTTTGCGAGCGGCTCGTCCATCAACACTGTTTTTGCGCCTTGCGCCAAACAGCGGGCGAGTGCAACCCTCTGGCGCTGCCCGCCGGAAAGATCGGCCGGTTTGCGGTCGCGAAACGCCGTCAATTCCACCGTGGCAAGATGTTCATTGGTGCGCGATTTGATGTCAGCCGTTTTCAACCCAGCCGTTTCCATTGGAAAGGCGACATTTGCAGCAACGCTCATGTGCGGCCAGAGAGCGTACGACTGGAACACGACGCCAGTTTTCCTCCGCTCTGGCTCCAAATGGTACCCGTCTCGAGCGACTGTCTCGCCGCCCAGCGCGATTTCTCCACTGTCGATGGGCTCCAGTCCTGCGATCGTACGCAACAGAGTGGACTTGCCGCAACCAGACGGGCCAAGCACAACGAAGAATGTGCCATCCGGGATCGAGAGAGATACGTCCTTCAGAGCTTTGTGTGACCCGAACGACTTGGTAACGGACGCAATTTCAATAGACATAGGACCCCGTTACCGGCTTCCTATGACAGCCGGATTACACCCATTCATGGCCGCTTTGTTCACTTTCCGCGCAGTCTGAGGAGAAGGTCGACCTCTTCCTCCAGGGCACGTGCATAGGCACGTGAGGCCGGTGCATTTTCGTGGGTCAAGGTTTCCTGCCGAAACAGACAATATGCGGCCAATCGCCAATGGTAGGCGGATCGTTCAGCCAAGAAACGATCAACAATCGTGCGGTCCGGATAATGCTCCAAAAACAGGTCCTCGGCATAAAGGACGAGTGGCTTCAGGCCATAGAGCGTGAGGAGACCGGGGGAGAGAAAACAAGCGATATCTTCAACGGGATCTCCGAGACCAGCATATTGCCAATCGATCAGAGCGGGTCCGGCCGCCGTCATTTGGACTGTACCGAGGCAAAGGGACCTGTGAATCAGGGTGCACTGCGGCGCGGCAGATACTTTGATGGCACTGTCTTGAGGTCGGAGGCGTTTCAAATTGGCGGCCCGGCGACTGTTCGGAATCTTGCCCAAAATAGCATCAGCGTGAGCGAGCACCTGATGATACCCAGACGGCACCATACTGATGTCCTCAGGTGCAAGCTCCAAAGCTGCAAAGCGTCCGAGCAATTGAGCTGCATCACGCACATCAATTTCAGCTTCCGAGCCGCGTTCATATCCATAAATCACCAAAGGCGATCCAGCTGGACTATCCAGAAAACATTCCAAACGCGGTGCCAATCGATGACGTTCCAGCAAAGTCAGGGCAGTCGCTTCTTCCTGGGGCAGCGTCGGGTAGAGTGGATTGTTCTCAAGGCCCGGAAAATACTCCTTGATGACGTAATCCCGCTCGCGCGTTCGCAGGCGCCAAAACCGGTGTGTGTAGGAACTCGGAAGAGGTCGTAGCCGCGCTCCGCTCAGATCACCGAACGGATAGCGGCCTTGCAAAAAGTCCAGCAATTCAGCGTCGGTCATTCTGTCAGTCACGCAACACCTTCAAAATCCAATTCATTTTTTGAAGCCTTTGCAACGCAGACGTCAAGCTTCGTCAATAGCCGGACAGACCCGATTGACCGCCGGTTCTCGAAATGTCGCGAAAGTGGCAACTGCCGTCGTTCTGAGACGCCGTAAAAAAATAGCCCTCTCGATTAAGGTTGAACGACAGGTTTGGGCAGACATCTGCTCACGACCCCAAAGTCTTTCACGCTCTGCGTATACGGCCACGGAAAGGTGTCTCGCCATGTCCAGTCAGCTCGATCTTGTTGAGACCACGGAAGCGGCGCCAACGAGGCGTGGCCGCCGCCGGCGCGGTGGTGGAGACAAAGCGGGGGGCCCGGAGCTTTTCCCTCAAAAGCCATTCAAACAACCTCGCCACATCTACAAGCCTGTCGAGGCTGTCTCCGCTGATGAGCTGGAATCCATTCACGAAGCTTCAATGCGGGTGCTCGAAGACATCGGCATCGACTTCTTGCATGAGGAAGCGAAGGAAATCCTGAAGGCAGCCGGTGCGGATGTGACACCGGGATCAGACCGGGTTCGCATGGACCGGGCCATGGTTGAAGAGCTGGTCGGAAAAACGCCGGAGCAGTTTACTGTCCACGCCAGGAACCCCGCGCACAATTTGACCCTTGGCGGCGGGCATATTGCCTTTTCATGTGTCGCAAGTGCGCCGAATGCTGTCGACCGCGAGCGCGGGCGCCGCCCTGGCAACCAGACGGATTACCGCAATTTCCTGAAGCTTGCGCAGTTCTTCAACATCATCCACTGCGTCATGGGGTATCCGGTCGAACCGGTCGACATTCACGCCTCTGTCCGGCATCTGGATTGTGTGTCCGACATGATCCGCCTGATGGACAAGGTGTTTCACATCTATTCGCTCGGCAAGGAGCGAAACCGCGACGGCCTGGAGATGACCCGCATCGCGATGGGGCTATCGGAAGAAGAGTTCCGTAAGACCCCGAGTGTCATCACGATCATCAATTCTTCCTCCCCGCTTCGGCTCGATACGCCGATGCTCCAGGGCCTTATCGAAATGGCACGGGCCGGACAAGTAAGTGTCTTGACACCATTCACGTTGGCCGGCGCGATGGCTCCAGTAACGGTCGCAGGAGCATTGACGCTCCAAAATGCCGAAGCACTAGCGGGCATTGCCTTCACCCAAATGGTCAATCCCGGCGCGCCGATGGTCTATGGCGGTTTCACGTCGAATGTGGACATGAAATCCGGCGCACCGGCCTTCGGAACGCCAGAATACATCAAGGCTGCTCTTGTAAGCGGTCAACTTGCCCGGCGCTATAACCTTCCCTTCCGCACCTCCGGCGTATGCGCGGCCAATACGGTAGACTATCAGGCTGCACTTGAAACGACATTGTCAGAGTGGGGCGCGATCAATGGCGGCGGCAACCTGATCAAGCATGCCGCTGGATGGCTCGAAGGTGGTCTATCGGCCGGATTTGAGAAATTCATCACGGACATCGACCTTCTGCAAATGCTGGCCGAATATCTGACGCCCCTCGATGTGTCGGAAGAGGCGCTTGCCATTGAGGCCATCCGAGACGTGGGCCCGGCAGGCCACTTCTTTGGAACCGAGCACACTCAGGCGCGCTACAAGGATGCATTCTACGCTCCGATCGTTTCCGATTGGCGCAATTATGAGACGTGGCAAGAAGCTGGGAGCCCGATCGCTTACGACAAGGCGAACACGCTCTACAAGAAAGCACTTGAGGCTTACGAAGCCCCGGCACTTGATCCCGCTATTGATGAAGAACTTTCTGCCTTTGTTGCAAAGCGCAAGGAAGAAGGTGGCGCGCCAACCGACTTCTAACGAGCCAATTTAGACATGCCGCGCTTCAGGCGGATAAAACTGACTTTTTGGAGCAATTGAGAATGAAGTCCCATACTCAGGTCGTCGTGATTGGTGGCGGTGTCGTTGGCTGCAGTGTGCTCTATCACCTGACCAAGCTTGGCTGGACGGACGTGGTCCTGGTTGAACGGAGCGAACTCACATCAGGTTCCTCCTGGCACGCAGCCGGCGGCTTTCACACCCTAAACGGTGACCCGAACGTCTCCCAGCTTCAAAGCTACACAGTCGATCTCTACAAGGAACTGGAAGAGATCTCCGGCCAGTCCTGCAGTTTGCATCTGACCGGTGGCGTGATGCTGGCCGACACTCCCGAGCGGATGGATTTTCTACGCCTCGCCCAGGCCAAAGGCCGGTATCTCGGCATGGATCTGGAACTGATCTCGGTCTCTGAGGCCAAGAAGATGTTTCCGATTCTCGATGAGAAATACTTCATCGGCGCCTTGTGGGATCCGATCGAAGGGCATCTCGATCCTTCCGGCACCACCCACGCCTACGCAAAGGCCGCGCGGATCAATGGCGCAGAGATCTATCGGCACACCAAGGTCGAGGAGATGGTGCAGACCCCGGAAGGTACTTGGGACGTCATCACGGACAAAGGCACCATCCGGGCTGAACATGTCGTCAACGCGGGCGGTCTCTGGGCCCGTGAATGCGGCCGCATGGTCGGTATAGAATTGCCGGTGCTGGCCATGGAGCACATGTATCTGCTTACCGATGAAATGCCCGAGGTCGTCGCGCATAACGAGGCAACCGGCAAGGAGCTGATTGGCGTCCTTGATTTTGGCGGTGAGATCTACACCCGGCAGGAAGGCAAGGGCATGCTGCTCGGCACTTATGAGCAGAATTGCCGTCCCTGGAGCCCGAAGGAGACGCCGTGGGATTTCGGGCACGAGCTCCTGGCACCGGACCTTGACCGGATCTCCCCGGAGCTAGAGGTCGGCTTTGAGCATTTCCCGGCGCTACAAAATGCCGGCATCAAGCAGATCATCAATGGGCCTTTCACCTTCGCACCGGACGGCAATCCATTGGTTGGCCCGGTGCGGGGTCTCAAGAACTATTGGGTTGCTTGCGGGGTCATGGCCGGCTTCAGCCAGGGCGGCGGCGTCGGGTTGACACTTGCCAACTGGATGATCGACGGCGATCCGGGCTACGACATCTGGGGAATGGATGTCGCCCGGTACGGCGACTGGGCGACACTTGCCTACACAAACAAGAAAGTTCAGGAGAACTACAGCCGCCGGTTCCGCATCCGCTTCCCGAACGAGGAATTGCCCGCCGGGCGTCCACACCAGACAACACCGCTCTACGACAAGATGTTGGCGCAAGGGGCTGTGATGGGCGACAGCTGGGGGCTCGAAACTCCCCTTTGGTTTGCTCCCGATGGCGAAAAGGCTGAAGACGTCGTCTCGTTCCGGCGGTCCAACGACTTTGACGCGATAGGAGAGGAATGCCGGGCGGTACGAACCGGGGTTGGCATTACCGAAATCGCCAACTTCGCCAAGTACAAGATAACCGGCGCAGGTGCTGAGGACTACCTGTCCTACCTGATGACCAACACCATGCCGAAGGTGGGACGGATCGTGCTGACGCCGATGCTGAACGAAGCCGGCAAGCTGATCGGCGACTTCACCATCGTCCGCGCCAGTGACGAGACATTCTACATGTTCGGGTCAAGTCAGGCCGAAGTCTATCACATGCGGTGGTTCGAAAAGCACTTGCCGGATGATGGCAGTGTTGCGATTGAGGCCATCAATCTTAGCTTGGTAGGTCTTTCCATTGCAGGTCCGAGAGCCCGCGATGTCCTTGCGAAAGTTGCCGGGGACGATGTCTCCAATGACGCTTTCCGGTTCATGGACTTCCGCGAAATGGATGTCGCCAATGCGCCCTGCAAGGTCAATCGGATCAGCTACACCGGTGACCTCGGCTACGAGATCTGGATGACACCGGAATACGAGCGTCAGGTCTACACGGCTCTAATGGAGGCCGGGGCGGAGTTCGGCATCCAAAACTTTGGTATGCGCGCGCTGCTCGCCATGCGCCTGGAAAAGAACTTTGGGACCTGGTTCCGGGAGTTCCGACCGATTTATGGGCCATTCGAAGCCGATCTCGGCCGCTTTGTGAAACTCGGCAAAAACAACTTCATCGGCCAGGAAGCCGCCCGCCGGGAATTCGAGGATGGACCGAAACGATCCCGGGTGTCCTTCGTAGTAGATGCACTTGATGCTGATGTAATGGGCGATGAACCTATCTGGCACGGGAACGACGTGATCGGCTGGATCACATCGGGCGGCTACGCACACCATGTCCAGAAGTCTTTGGCTCAGGGCTATGTCCCCACTGAGTTTTCGGTAAACACGGATGACGGAGCCTTCGAGATCGAAATTCTCGGAGAACGCCGCAAGGCCACTCTCATCACGGATCCATTGTTCGACCCCAAAGCGGAACGCATGCGGATGTAGGCGGGACACGGCATTTACGGGATTGACCAGTTGGCGGAGGAGAACAGGCGGTCATGAATACGGAACACTTTGGCCGGCACCGGCGAAAAATCATGCCGGCCGTCTTGCCCGATCATCCTGGTGATGCAGCTGGATACGAGGCACTGTCAGCCTACGCGACCGAAAAGGCTTCTGCGCTCAATCGTCATGTCCTTGGATATGGCGAGCTCGCAGAAACAGAGTGGTCAGCGCTTGCCCTTGCAGCACCTGACCTGGATGCTGTGCGGGAATACCGGCTTCAACGAATTCGCCAACAACTCCAGTCCTTCGGCTTGAGCGCGGCCATTCTGTGTGACCCGCTGAACGTTCGGTATGCGACCGACAGCACCAACATGCAGGTCTGGAGCACTCACAATGCGGTGCGCTACACACTTGTGACGCTGAACGGCCCTGTCATAGCCTTTGACTTTCACAACTGCGAACATCTGTCCGCACACAACATGCTCGTTGATGAAGTCCGTCACGGTGTGCCCTGGTTCTATTTTGAATCGGGACCGCGGTCCGCGGAACTCGCACAGAAGTGGGCTGATGAGCTGGCTGATCTGATCAAGACTTATTGTGGACCAAACGCGCGGATCGCCGTCGACAAATGCCGCCGGGAAGGCGTTGCAGCACTTCAAGGCCATGGTTTAAAGCTGCATGACGGTGAAGAGGTCATGGAACTTGCCCGTGCCGTTAAATGCTCCGACGAAATCAAGGCGATGCGCCGGTCCATTGCTGCCTGTGAAGCTGCAATGTCGGAAATGGAAGCGGCCCTCCGTCCCGGCATGACTGAATGGGATCTTTGGGCACTGCTGCATGCAGGAAACATCCGTCGCGGCGGCGAGTGGATTGAAACACATTTGCTCGCTTCCGGCCCACGCACAAATCCCTGGTTTCAAGAGGCCTCAGCGCGCGAAATCCAATCCGGTGAGTTGGTCGCCTTCGACACCGATCTTGTTGGGCCCTACGGCATGTGCTGCGACATTTCCCGCACATGGCTCTGCGGCGACGGGCAACCGACCAACGAGCAGAGATCGCTCTATCAAATGGCGGTGGATCAGATTGAAGCGAACATAGAAATGCTCGCACCAGGGCGCAGTTTCCATGAGCTTTCACACAGCGCCAAGAACCTACCGGAAGACTATCAGGCGAACCGGTACTCGGTTCTGTTTCACGGTGTTGGCCTGTGTGATGAATACCCGGCAGTCCCCTACCCCGCAGACTGGGCAAGCGGTGGTTATGATGGGGTATTGGTACCTGGGATGGTGGTCTGTGTGGAAAGCTATGTTGGCCGCCACGGCGGACATGAAGGCGTAAAGCTGGAGGAGCAACTGCTCATTACAGAAACTGGCTACGAACGCCTCAGCACGTATCCGTACGATGCCCGGTTGATGGGCCGTCAGATCTGACGGCCTATTCCAACCAAGACTACTTCAGACGGACAATCTTGGCACCAAGTCCGCGGACATAGTCATCTTGGCTCATGACGACCACGTTGGTCTCATTGATTTCTGTTTGCCGGAGCTCCAGTGGCGTCTTGCCACCTGGATTAATAATCACCTTTCGGGTTGGCGGTAGACCGCGGAAAACCAACACGCCCGCTTCCTTGGTCACGATGGCGCCATACGGCTCGTCATGAAGAATACGGGTTGTGTCGCCCGCATAAGCCGATCCGGCAACAACGATCGCCGCCGCTGCGACAAAAGTTTTTGTCAGGATATTCATTTGAGCGCCTCTTCGCTGAAAACGATATGCATTATGCGAAAGAGTAACTCTTTGTTAACCATGTGGCGATGTGTTTTTACGATCTGTTAACTTTATGGTTAATGTCATCCAGATGCGAGCGCACCGCCAAGCGTGATTTCTTTGAAGCATTCCTCCACATGCTCGGCAAAAGCGTGGGTTGCGCGCCCAGCGCGCGGACGCTGCTTCATTACAATATGATAGTCACCGATCTTAGGCAGTCCGTGACGATCATCCAGGACTTGCAGAGGTGGCTCAACAACACTGGCCGGAAACGGTGCAACTGCGAGATCAGCTAACAAAGCGGCCTCCTGCCCCGCGCTGTGAAAGCTTGTGTAAGAGATGCGATAGGGTTTCTGGGCTCCGTCTAGCGCAATCCGGGCCGCACGCCGCCACGGACACCCAGGGGTCGACACAGCCAATGGAAGCGGGTCCCGGTCGTAGGCGATCCCACCCTCCAAACCCACCCAAACAAGTGGTTCGGAAAAGACAACATCCGTTCCCGTTGGCATCGGTACTCCAGGACGGACTGTTGACAGCACTAGATCCAACTCGCCCTTGCGGATTTTATCGTCCAAGGCCGAACTGCCATCCAGATGCACGTCGACATTCACGCCGGGGTGAGACCGGGCAAAGCGGGACAGGAAATTTGGCAAGAATCGTGTCCCAAAATCCGCCGGTGCGCCGAACCGCACTTCACCCTCGACAGATGGCGAAACAAACAGGCTCACAGCCTCTTCGTTCAACATCAATATCCGGCGAGCGTATCCCAGCAATGCCTCACCTTCTGGAGTTAACCGCACAGCGCGACCCTCCCTTGCAAAAACTGCAACGCCGAGAATGGTTTCCAGCTTCTTAATTTGCATGGAAACGGCAGATGGTGTCCGGCCAATTAGGTCAGATGCCTTTGAAAAACTGGATGTTTCAGCGATAACAAGGAACGTTCGATAAAGATCCATATCGATCAGTTCAGTTCCCGTACCTGGCAATTTTTTCATTGGTGAATTCCGGATTTTCTGTGTTCAATTTTTTTGAACGAACCAATGAATACTATTCGATTGATTGAACCGCAAGTTATGCCCATATAGCAGTCAAGCGGCCCGTTATTTAAGCAGCGGACCGCATTTTCAAAATCAAACTTCAAACTGAACTCAGGATTGGGAAGACCATGACCTATCTTGCACAAGCCCTCGGCACCAACCTCATGGGTGTTGTCTCCGGCCGCTCCGCTGCTGAACTCGCCCGTATGAACCAGACCCTGCGTCTGGGCGAAGCAGAAAAAGCTCGTATTCGCGGCCGCTAATCGCCGGGTGGAAGCATCAGGCAAGGACGGAGTAGTTTCGCGCCCTTGCATCAGCTTCCATATCCAGGATGATTTGATAGTCAGCCAAAGACAGTTTTGAAAAGCCGCAAATGCGAAGGCGTTTGCGGCTTTTTTCTGTCTGCGGATTTGAAAGAACACGCGACACTGCCGCACATATCTCCGCATGTGTTTCCGTGCCCAGATGCGTCGAGGTTACGAACGGCAAACTCGGAGCCTGCGCGGTTTGCGCCAGAACGCGCAACTGGTTGGCAAGACCAGGCTTTTCTTGTTCAGCAAGGGCCCAGCACACTGCATCAATGGCAGCAACATCTGTACGCCCGTTGGCAACAGCATCCATCGACGCCAAGTGACCACCACTCTCTGCGACGCTTGCAAAGAAGGGGCACCCATCCGACGTTGGTGCGATGGTATCTCGAAACGCATTCATGCCAGATTGACTGTCCGGACCGTTGAAGACAGCGCGCGCCCCTTTCAGATCGGCCAATGATTGAAATGTGCCGTTTTTCGCGACCACGATCTGACTACAATACTTCGCGCCAGTGCATCCAGTGGCCAGGTAGTTCGGCGCGCCCAGAAGATGGACCTTTCCAGCCAGTTTGTGGGTGAGCGGATACCCGCAGGTCTGTGCGAGAAGCAAGGCCGGATCGTTCCACAAATCGTAAAGACCGACTTCTGGATCCCACGGCTCCAAATCAGACGGAGCGATGGCGAGCGCGCTACAGATCTCATCCGTAAGCGCTGCCTCCAGGTCTCGGGTTTCATCGGCCACTTCCGGCCAATCGTACATCGGCAATCGAACCGGCCGGAATTTTCCATGGGTCATGACGGTGGCACTGCCCGGTCAGCATTCACAGTGCGATGGAGAGGATGCGGGACAGGTTCCTTGACCTTGAACAGAAAGGCTTTGGCCATTTCCAGATAACTCTTGAACACATACCCCTGATTGCGCACCTGCCATTCGTCCCGAGCATCACGGTACAACTTTGGAAGCGTATACCAGGGCGCCCGTGGGTGTGAATGGTGCACGACATGCAGATTGTTGTTCAAGAAGAGCAGCGAAAACAGAGGGCAAAACTCTACGATCACAGATCGCGCCTCGGCACTTTCGTGAGCCCTGTGCTCTGCGTAGGTGCGCAACATCAACAAGCTCATTCCGGGATAGGCCACTGCTAATACGTAGAACCAGAGGGGGATGCCGCCAACAATCGATACGAACGCCAGGACTAGAACAAGGCCCGCCACATGATGCGCCCAGGCTCGTGCAACACGCTTGTCTCCGGACGCTACCGCCCGAATTTCCGATCCATAGAACCCGACCAATGACACTGCCGGACCAATCAACAATCGACCGGCAAGCGTATTGTTCAAGGTCAATACAACTCGCAAGGCCTTGGGCATTTTCTGCCAGTCTCCCCAAGAGAGGTAAAAACTCTCCGGGTCATCATAGGGATCCGTCAACCGGTCATCATTGTGGTGGCGTAAGTGCAGCATCTTGAACCGGCGATACGGGATAAACAGCCCGAAAGAACAATAGATCAGGGCCTCATTCAAAACTGCATTGCGCGTCGGATGACCATGCAGGACTTCATGCTGAAGGGAAGATTGAAGCGTCACAAGGAGGACGGCCAGCGGGCAAACGATCCAGCCTCCCCACTCGGAATAGGATGAAATTAACAAAGTCCAAGCCGCCGTGGTCGCTATAATTAGCCCCAAAGTCGGCCACTCGCAGGATTTCCCAAGCGGCACGTTTTCCCCCAAATATCTGATACATTTTGAAAAATCGAAATGGTTCTGGGAGGATGCGGAGTTGGCACGTTGCATTCAACGGGAAACTTGGGAACAAATTCTACAATGTGTAATTTTTAAAATAAACTGATGATAAATATCTCATTTGTTGATTATTGACACGCCTGCGATGACCGAAAAGCGATTGTCTCAGCAAGCCGGTTCGAACGATTATCCAGAGACCTGAGCGATCGGGCTCTCACCTACGCTTATCGCTATTCCCAAAGACTGCCGAGTCCGGGCGTTTCATAACAATCGATGGGTGTCACAGACGTGTACGACGCCACGGACGACTGTCTACCTAATTACAACTGCAGCGATGTTGGAGGCTACTACCTTGCGATTGGAACCAGTGGCAATCAATGCAACAACGCTCCGATAGCCGGACAGCGCAGTCTCTGCACTCAGCTAAGACTGTTCCAGCTGGGCTTACCCTTGGCGCAAGCTGCCAAATCAGGCTATGGAGGCAACTCGATAGAGAATCCCGGAGATACGATTTGGCCTGGTCGCCACAACAAGACACCGCCTTGAAGGAAGCCGCTGCCTGGTTGAAACGCGGCGACCGGCAGGTATTCAGACTGTTCGGCTTTGCCGGGACCGGCAAGACAACCCTTGCGAGGCATCTGGCGGAAGACATAGACGGAGATGTCTGTTTTGGGGCTTTCACAGGCAAGGCAGCACATGTTCTACGCCAGAAAGGATGTGAAGACGCTGGCACTATTCATTCCCTGATCTATCGCCCCCGTTCCGCCAAGGAAGAAGAAGCGGTCGATGACGATGAAGAAGACGCAGGCCCGCAGTTTGCCATTAAGCGGGACAGCGCAGCGGCGACAGCCCGGTTGATTGTTATCGACGAATGCTCGATGGTCGACGAGGAACTTGGCCGTGACCTTCTGTCTTTCGGAACGCCTGTTCTTGTTCTGGGCGACCCGGCGCAGCTGCCACCTGTAAAAGGCGGAGGCTTTTTCACTGAAGCCGAGCCGGACATTATGCTGACGGAGGTCCACCGCCAGGCACAAGACAATCCCATTGTTCGCATGTCGATGACCATCCGCGATGGCGGCAAACTGGAATATGGTGATTTTGGCGAGAGCAAGGTGATCAACCGCCGCCAGATAGACAAGGATCAGATCCTTGCCGCCGATCAGGTTTTGGTCGGGACCAACAAGACGCGGCGGCTGTACAACAGCCGCATTCGTGAACTGAAGGACTTCACCACTCCGATGCCGGCCGTTGGCGACAAGCTGGTGTGTCTGCGCAACGACAAAACCAAAGGCTTGCTGAATGGCGGCCTCTGGACCGTCAAACGTTTGCGTCAGCCGCGCGGCAACACCTTGCGCTTCGACGTCGTGTCGGAAGACGAGCTCATCAAGACAGCGGTCAAGGTCAAAGTGCTCCCTTCAATGTTCGAAGACGGAGCTGAGAGCATTCCATACGCCATCCGGCGCAAGGCGGACGAATTCGACTACGGCTATGCCCTCACCGTCCACAAGGCCCAGGGCTCACAGTGGGACGATGTCGTGCTGTTTGACGAAAGCTGGGCCTTCCGTGAGCACCGGGACCGCTGGCTTTATACAGCCGTGACCCGTGCGGCCGAGCGGATCACTGTCGTAAAGTGAATTCCGGCAAATCGTCGAAATCAAACGGTGTCGCAGAAGGCAACGCCTTTACAGCGGTTTCGACGAACTGGTCTATCCGGAATTTGCTTGCCCCGGTTCGAGCCAGAATGGACACGGCCCCAAGCTGACCATCGACGTAGGTCGCCAGGGCATCGATGTCAGCGTCGTCTCCCAACTCGCCAGAGTCGACGGCCTTCAACAAGCGGGTCCGGATGCCCTCGTATCTCGTCTGCCCCAGATCCGACAACAGAACCTTGTGCTTTTCAGTTCCATAGGCGTTTTCAACCTGTGCGTTGAAAAGGAAACAGCCAAGCGGAGTAGCCTTGTCCGCGGCGAGATATCCGACGGTCTGAATGAGGTTCCGGATGTCGATGAGGTAGTGTTTTTCCGCCCTCATCAAGGGACCGAAAACGGTATCGCCGTAACAGTCGAAATAGTGCAGAAGCGATTTTTCAAACATCGCTTCCTTGTCACCGAACGCAGCATAAAGGCTGGGCTTCGCCATCCCTGAGGCACCGACAAGATCGTTCATGGATGTCGCCTTGTAGCCGTTCTGCCAAAAGGCGCGCATGATGCCATGCAACGCGTCTTGCGTTTCTGTTTTCCTCGGTCGGCCTCTTGTCACACCCACATCCCCACTTGCCATTGTCTGCTGATAACGTCGGCGCCCAAACCGACGGTGAGCACAAAGAACCAACTTTCTTCGCACGCACTTTGTTTTCCAACGCGCAAAGCAGTATTATCCGCTTTTCAGCACTGTCGAAACTACCAAATAACAGTGGCGCAAGAATACGCAAAACTAAGCAAATCGTTCGATTGTTGAAATTTTACGCAATATTACCGACCAATCGCCGAACAAAACTGCACTCATTACGCGATGTTCATCAACTATCTATCTTGAGTTTACAGGGTCCAGGTCTGTTGCTGGGCGTTCAAAGGTTCCTGATTTGGAAGCGCATGGCGACCGACACACCAGATATCGAGAATTGCCAGTGGATCATAGACTGGACCTCTTTTGCACGGAGAGTGTCCGAATTATCGTCCCTGTCTCGTTTCCAGTCCTGAAAGTGTAGACCCAGATGACAAGCGTCACTGCTCCAGAGCCGACATCCCAAAAGTCAGCAAACACCCTTGCCGCAGAAACCGCGCTGCGGATCGCAAGAAAAATTGCAGACGAAATCGGCTGCCAGGCCGGCCAGGTGAACGCAACAGTTCATTTGCTGGATGAAGGATCGACGGTGCCTTTCATCGCGCGGTACCGGAAAGAAGCGACGGGCGGTCTGGACGACAGCCAATTGCGCAAGCTCGAGGAGCGCCTGATTTACCTGCGCGAACTTGAAGACCGGCGCGGTGCAATCACCCGGTCCATCGATGAGCAGGGCAAGATGACCGAGGCCCTCGCCGCAAGCATTCAAGCAGCCGAGACCAAGTCTCAGCTCGAAGATATTTACCTGCCCTTCAAGAAGAAGCGCCGCACCAAGGCTCAGATTGCGCGAGAAGCGGGACTGGAACCGCTCGCGGACCTGCTGCTGGCCGATCCTGGAAAAACACCGGAAACGGAGGCTGCAGGTTTCATCGACGACGCCAAGGGCGTTGCCGATACGAAAGCAGCGCTTGATGGCGCTCGGCAGATCCTGATGGAACGATTCGCAGAAAACGCAGAGCTCGTGGGCAGGCTGCGCCGGTATATCGAAACGCGCGGAGTGGTGCAGTCGAAGCTGATCGACGGCATGGGCGACAAAGGCGCAAAGTTCGCCGATTATTTCGAGTATTCGGAGAGCTGGTCAAAGATCCCGAGCCACCGGGCTCTTGCCCTTTTCCGTGGCCGCAATGAAGGAATTCTGTCTGTCGATCTGGCGGTCGACGCCGATGATCCGGCGCCAATCCTGCCAGCCGTGAAGATGGTCGCAGACACCTACGGCATCGTCGATCAAGGCCGACCGGCCGACAAATGGCTGATGGATGTCGCCCGCTTTGCCTGGAAGGTCAAACTGGCCCTTCATCTGGAACTTGACCTGATGGGTGTTCTTCGGGACAAGGCCGAGGAAGAAGCCATCCAGGTGTTCGCCAAGAACCTCAAGGATCTGCTGCTCGCCGCTCCTGCAGGATCGAAAGCAACGCTCGGTCTGGATCCGGGTATCCGAACCGGGGTGAAGGTCGCGGTGGTAGACGAGACTGGCAAGCTGATCGACACCGCAACAATCTATCCTTTCCAGCCGCGCAATGATCTTGCCGGATCCCGCAACACGCTTCTGGCACTGATCGCAAAGCACAAGGTTGGCCTGATCGCCATCGGCAACGGCACGGCGAGCAGGGAAACCGACAAGCTGACTGGTGACGTCCTAGCGGATATTCCAGCGGCACAGAGGCCAGTGAAGGTGATCGTCAACGAGGCCGGCGCATCAGTCTATTCCGCGTCGGAACTGGCCGCGAAGGAAATGCCGGACGTTGATGTCTCGCTGCGCGGTGCCGCGTCGATTGCCCGGCGCCTCCAGGATCCTTTGGCAGAACTCGTCAAGATCGAGCCGAAGTCCATCGGCGTTGGCCAGTATCAGCACGACGTCAACCAGACGAAACTTGCCCGCGCCCTTGATGCAGTTGTCGAAGACGCTGTGAACGCGGTTGGCGTTGATCTCAACACTGCCTCCTCGGCTCTTCTTTCGCGAATTTCCGGTCTGTCCGATAGTCTTGCAAAAGCGGTCGTTGAACACCGCGATACAATTGGCCGGTTTGACAAGCGCTCGCAATTGAAGGACGTGCCGCGTCTAGGCGCAAAGGCGTTTGAACTCTGTGCCGGCTTCCTGCGCATCAACGAGGGAACTGAACCTCTCGATTCGTCCTCGGTTCACCCGGAAGCCTATCCGCTCGCCAAGCGCATCGTGAAAGCCTGTGGCCGGGATGTCCCCCATTTGATGGGCGACAGCGGCATTCTCCAGAATCTGGAACCGAAAGACTTCATCGACGAGAAATTCGGATTGCCGACGGTGAAGGACATCCTGTCCGAACTTGAAAAGCCGGGCCGTGATCCGCGCCCCGAATTCAAGACCGCAGCGCTTCAGGACGGTGTCGAGGAAATCTTGGATCTGAAACCGGGCATGAAACTGGAAGGTACGGTGACCAACGTCACGAACTTCGGCGCCTTCGTCGACGTCGGTGTACACCAGGACGGTCTGGTGCATGTCTCCCAGCTTGCGGACAAGTTCGTTGGTGATCCGCACACGGTCGTCAAGGCCGGTGACATCGTCAAGGTCACCATTCTGGAAGTCGACATTCCGCGTAAACGCATCTCTATGACAATGAAGTCACAAGCCGACTATCAGGGGCAAAAGGAGCGGACTGCGCAAAACCGGCCGGGTGGTGCCGGCGGGAAAGGATCAGGTGGTGGCCGAGGCCCGGGTAACGCCCCACACGGTGGCAAGGGCGGTCCTCAGAAGTCCTCAGGCAATGACGGCGGAAACAACGCCATGGCCGCAGCTCTTGCGGCAGCCATGAACAAGAAACGGAAGTAACTCTTTCTTTTCTGGTCAAAACCGGTCGGCGCGGAACGGGTTCGGGTCGACGGATGGCGTTGCACCGTCGATCATGTCGGTGATCATCTCCCCGGTCACTGCGGCTTCCGTCAGACCATGATGGGCATGACCGAAGGCGTAATAGACCCCATCCGCCTGCGGCGCGGCACCAATGACAGGCAGACTGTCTGGAATAGAGGGACGAAAACCCATCCAGCGCTTGCCTCCTTCGGTCTTGAGATCCGGAAAGAAACGCCGTGCCTTGGCAACCATGGCATCCACGCGTTTCCAGTTTTCAGGTAAATCCAGCCCGCCGAACTCAACAGCTCCGCCAACCCGCAGTCCGGTCGACAGCGGCGACAGGACAAACCCGTGCCCCGGCAACATGATGAAACGGTTCACGGTGACACCGGGCTCCGGAATCGTGATGTTGTACCCCCGCTCTGTATCCAAGGGGATCTTGTCGCCAAGTTGTGCCGCAAGTTTTTTGGACCAGGCACCACAAGCGATGACCAACCGGTCCGGATGTACGGTTCGGCCATCTGCAAGCGTCACCAACACTCCTGAAGGCTTAGACTGGACGCCCGCGACTTCGCCAACATCGAAAACTACCCCTTGGCTTTTCAGCCAATCGGCCAGCGACAAACACAACAATTTCGGGTCATCCACCTGCGCCCACTCGGGCACGAGGGCACCACCCACCACGCGATCGGACAATCCCGGTTCCATATCGCGGATAGCCGCCAGATCGAGCTCCTGGACATCGATGCCGAAAGCTCGCTGTTCCTCCCATCCCAAATGCGCATCTTTCAATGAGCTGACGGTATCGAACAGCTCCAGGCATCCGTCCTTGCGCACCTGATTGTGCGTTCCGGATACGCGCCACAAACGCTCCCAGGATGGCCAGGCTTCCGCATTGAGTGCGGCCAGGGCCTCAGTACTGCGCTTCATCTGGCTGTGATTGGAGGCCGCCATAAAGCGGAGCATCCATGGCAGGATCTTGACGGCGTAAGCTGGGCGAACAGTCAGCGGCCCAAGCGGATCCATCAACCACTTGATCGCCTGTTTCCAAAGGCCGGGACTTGCGAGCGGGGCAACATCAGTCCAAGCAATCGCTCCGGCGTTGCCCTGACTTGCGCCAGCTGCCGGTCCTTCCCGGTCGACAATTGTCACGTGATATCCGCGCTGCACAAGGTTGGCGGCCGTGGCAAGCCCGATAATACCGGCCCCCACTATGGTGACGTCAGGTTTGGTCATGCGGTTGATGCTTTGAGAAAGAAGGATTGCCAGAACAAGCGTGAAGCATAGCCAACTCATATAAAAATGGCCACAGGCTGAACTCCTCAGCCTGCGGCCAGTTTCGGCTTTAGTCTCAAGCCGTCAAAACTCGAGCACGAGCACCGACTATTGATAGACAGCCGCCCTGCCATCAACAAACCAATGACGGGTGCGATTGGCGAATGCGACCAGTGACAGCATCACGGGGACTTCGACCAGAACCCCGACAACCGTGGCCAAAGCAGCTCCCGAGTTCAGCCCAAAGAGACTGATCGCGACCGCAACCGCCAGCTCGAAAAAGTTCGAAGTTCCGATCAACGCAGCCGGAGCGGCGGTTGTGAACGGCACCCTCCACAAATACCCCCAGACGTAAGCGACCGCAAAGATGCCGTAGCTTTGAACCAAAAGCGGTGCCGCAATGAGTGCAATGACGCTTGGCTTTTCAACAATCGTCTGGGCCTGGAACCCGAACAGAAGCACGACAGTCGCAAGCAAACCCATGACCGAAAACGGTTTGACCCTCTCGGTAAACCTCGCGATCTGCTCATGATCCCCGGATTTGTCCAAAGACTTGCGGGTCACGTATCCAGCAGCGAGCGGGAAAACAACATACAGGATCACCGACAAGAGCAGGGTTTCCCACGGCACCACAATATCTGTCACACCGAGCAGAAATGCTGCGATCGGCGCAAAGGCAAAGACCATGATGATGTCATTGATCGACACTTGCACCAATGTGTAGTTGGCATCCCCGCGCACCAATTGGCTCCACACGAACACCATGGCCGTGCACGGAGCAACGCCCAGCAAGATCATCCCGGCAATGTATTCCTGCGCGCTTTGCGGATCGACCCAGCCGGCAAAAAGGTAGTTGAAGAAGAGTACCCCGAGCGCTGCCATCGTGAACGGCTTGATCAGCCAGTTGATCACTAGGGTAATGCAAAGGCCCTTGGGTTTCCGCCCCACATCCTTGAGGGAAGCGAAATCGACATTGACCATCATCGGATAAATCATCACCCAGATGAAGACTGCCACAACGAGATTGACGCTGGCATATTCTACGGAGGCAATAGCGGCAAAGACTCCGGGAAGAACGAGCCCCAGCACCACCCCTGCACCAATACAAAGGGCAACCCAAACCGACAGATACCTCTCAAACAGCCCGAGAGGCGACTGATCCGCATTCGACATTTTTATACTCCTGAAAGAAACGGGCATTCGAAATTCCGTGAACCCTGGTTTTTGAACAGATCAGCCGTGCGTGACTGCATTTGTCTGGATCGCAGAAAGTTGCGCCTTGCCGCCGGGTGCTGAGAAGACATCATCGCCAAGCGCGAGCATCGCAGCGATCCGGCGCTCAAGACGGTCATAAGCAAGGTCGAAAGCCTCAGCGCGGGTCGCATCATCGCCCTCAACGGAGGCTGGATCGGCAATGCCCCAATGCACGACAAACGGATGCCCCGGCCAAACCGGGCAGGCCTCGCCGGCTGCGCTGTCACAAACAGTAATGATCAGGTCCATTTTCGGCGCTGCCGCACCCGCAAACTCTTCCCAGCTCTTCGATCTGAAACCGTCAGTTGGCAGGTTCTTGCGCTGTAGGCAGGAAATTGCGTCCGGATTGACCATGCCCCGCGGTGTCGAGCCCGCTGAATAGGTGTTGAATTTTCCCTCGCTCATATGGCGTAGGATCGCTTCGCCTAATACAGAGCGCGCAGAATTGGCCGTGCAAACAAACAAGGCGTTACGCATATTATGAAGCCCCACTTCTGTCCGGTTCTAACACCGGTCCTTTTCAACGCTCACACTATCGCCGAGCATGGTCATTATCGGGGCGCACATTTCCGGATTTCCGCCGCAACAGTCTTGCAGCAGATACGTTGTGAGCGCGCCCATGGCGGAGAGATCCGCGCGGTAATGGATTGAGCGCCCGTCCCGTTCGGCGTGCACAAGGCCGGAGCGGGACAGGGCGCTCAAGTGGGTCGATAGGGTATTCGGACGCACGCTGAGAGCATCTGAAATGGCGCCCGCTGCCATGCCTTCTTTTCCCGCTTTCACCAATAGGCGAA
Source organism: Roseibium alexandrii DFL-11 (assembly GCF_000158095.2). Lineage (NCBI taxonomy): Bacteria > Pseudomonadati > Pseudomonadota > Alphaproteobacteria > Hyphomicrobiales > Stappiaceae > Roseibium > Roseibium alexandrii. Next base: position 4,561,590 of record NZ_CM011002.1, on the reverse strand, counting down.
AGACGTCGAGGCGGGTTTCCTGACCCAAGGCCGCCAATGCTCTCAAGGCATCTTCTTTTTCCATATTTCGATAATACTCGAATTATGGAAAAATGCAACCCAATCTCAAATCGAAAAAGAACCTCAAGCGGAGAAAGGCACCCAAAACAACAATGGAAGCTGGAAGAAAATGGCTAGGAGATAAAGTGCCAGGACGGAACTGATACAAAACCGTCCAGCCGACCTGACACCCCAAACCCTGACGGGGCTAACTGTCTTTAATAGCAATTGCGCTTAATCGGTCAGATCTACGCCCTTAAACGAATGACCACCGAGCGGATCCATAACGTATCCAGTGACTTTTGCAGACATCGGAACGTATGCCATGGAATGCGCAATGGTCACCCAAGGGGCTTCTTCGCTAAACACCCTTTGAGCCTCTTCGTAGAGCCTTGCGCGCTCTGCTGGATCAAAAGTAGTTCGGGCCTTCTTGATCAGAGCTTCAAACGCGTCGTTACACCATTGGGCCCGGTTGGAACCGCCCACACGCTCACAACTCAGAAGTTCGTTCAGAAAGTTGTCCGGGTCACCATTTCGACCGGTCCATCCGAACAGGACAGCCCCCTGCCGATTAATGTCTTTCGATAACGACAGGTACTTGCCCCATTTGTGGGAAACGATCTCAACGCGCACACCAGCCTTCTCCAAGTCAGCTTTGATGTATTCAGCCATCAGACGCGCATTCGGATTGTACGAGCGCGGAATCGGCATCGCCCAGATCGTTAGGGAAAGATCTTCAATGCCGGCCGCGGCAAGCATTTCCCTCGCGAGTTCGGGGTTATATCCATCGTCTTCGATTGCTGTGTCGTGTGACCAGACTGTCGGCGGGAACGGATTTCTCGCAACCTGACCAGCTCCCTGGTAAACCGCCTCAATAATCTCCTGCTTGTTGATGGCGTGATACAGAGCCTTACGAACCTCCTTGCGATCGAACGGAGGCACCTTGGTATTGTACGCCAGATAGCCGATGTTCAAGCTCGGCTGCTCCTTCAAAGTCAGATCGCTGTCTGTGCGAACATCATCGATATCCGTTGGAGCAGGACGTGACATCACATGACATTCGCCCGCCTTGAGTTTTTGAAGCCGGACTGCTGCATCCGGGGTGATTGCGAAGGTCAGGTTGTCGATAGCTTGCTTGCCATCCCAGTAGTTGGAATGCGCGGAGAAGCGAACGATCGCGCCTTTTTGGTAGCCAACAAAGGCGAAAGGCCCCGTACCGACAGGCCGGACATTCAACTGGTCTTTGGCGCCCGCGTCCTCTAGCTGATCAGCATATTCAGCTGACAAAATGGACGCGAAATCCATCGCAAGGTTTGCAAATATCGGCGCTTCCCGGCGTGTCAACACAAACTTCACAGTATGGTCATCGACTTTGACGATGTCCTTGATGAACTCCGGCATAGACATGGCATCGAAAAACTCCCAAGCTGTGCCCGGCATGTAGGCGTGCCAGGAATGGCTCTTCTTACGCTGGCGCTCGAGAGAGAACAGCACGTCGTCAGCATTCAACTCACGGCTCGGCTTGAAAAATGATGTGCTGTGGAATGTAACGCCTTTGCGGAGATTGAATGTGATCTCCAATCCATCATCAGACACATCCCAGCTCTCAGCCAAGCCAGGTTCGACTTCAGTCGTTCCGGGTTTGAACTCGACCAAACGATTGTAGAGGGGTTTGGAAGACGCGTCGAAAGTGATCTTTGAGGTGTGAAGTGCAGGGTCAAAACCTTCCGGTGAGCCTTCTGAGCAAAACACCAACGTCTTAGCTGCGGATCCCGAAGCGGCCGCCATCACAAAACAGGCGCCCAGCAGTGCGGACTTCAGTGTTCTCGAAACAGTCATCAAGCGCATCTCTTCTTTGATAAAAAAGCATAGCCCGTGACCATTGGGACGTTCTTTATGAGTAGAACTTGAGCCCGTAGGAAACAGGATGCCACGGTTTGAAAGATAACCAGATTCGATATGTTGGAAATGCGTTGCTACAAAAAAGCCCCGGCAATGCCGGGGCCTTAATTGTCTGCCTAGTCCAGACTGGAGCGCGTTCTTCTGACCGCGTCTTTCCAACCGGCCAGCAGCTGCTCCCGCCGGTCCTGGTCAAGATGGGGTTCAAACCGTTTTTCCAGTTTCCATTTGGCGGAGAATTCTTTTTGTCCAGGCCAGATCCCGGCCCGACTTCCCGCGAGCCAGGCGGCGCCGAGTGCTGTGGTCTCAGCAACGGTGGGGCGATCCACCGGTGCGCCGAGGATATCGGACAGGAATTGCATCGTCCAGTCGGACGCCGTCATGCCGCCGTCGACCCGCAATACCGGCGAATGCGCATCCGGCCAGTCAGACTGCATCGCAGAGATGAGATCACTCGTCTGATAACCGACACTTTGCAGAACCGAACGGACGATTTCCTTCGGCCCGGTATTCCGGGTCAACCCGAACATTGCCCCGCGCGCGTCCGCGTCCCAATAAGGCGCGCCGAGACCGACGAAGGCCGGGACCAGATAGACGTCCTGGTTTGGGTCGGCTTGTTCGGCAAGAGCCTGAGAGTCGGCTGCATTTTCAATGAGGCCAACGCCATCGCGAAGCCATTGGACAGCGGCACCTGCAACAAAAATCGACCCTTCGAGCGCATAAGTCGTCTCACCGTTTAGCCGATAAGCGATCGTCGTTAGCATCCGATTTGCTGATGCGACCGGCTTTGCGCCCGTATTCATCAAGGCAAAACAACCGGTTCCATAGGTCGACTTCACCATGCCAGGCTCAAAACACGCTTGCCCAACAGTGGCAGCCTGTTGGTCCCCGGCAACACCAAGGATCGGCAATTCCCGTCCGAACAGATCCGCCTTGGCTACACCGAAGTCATCCGCACTGTCTTTGACGACGGGCAGAAGACTCATTGGAATTTTCAAAAGCTCGCAAAGCTCAGCATCCCAGGCGTTGTCATGGATATTATAAATCAGTGTCCGGGATGCATTCGTGGCGTCAGTGGCGTGCACCTCGCCTTCCGTTAGATGCCAGATCAGCCAGCTGTCAACCGTACCAAATGCAAGTTCGCCGCGTTCGGCTCGTGCACGGACGCCGTCGACATTGTCCAGAATCCAGGCAATTTTTGTTCCGGAGAAATAGGGATCTAGCAGCAAGCCGGTCTTGGCTGTGAATTTTGCTTCAAGACCTTCTGCGCGAAGTCTTGCGCAAAAGTCGGCGGTCCGGCGGTCCTGCCACACAATCGCATTATAGACCGGCTCACCGGTTTTGCGATCCCAGACAAGCGTTGTTTCACGCTGGTTTGTGATTCCGATCGCTGCGACATCGGCACCGTTGCCCGGTGCGTTTTCCATCGCCTCACGGCAAACCCGGAGCGTGCTGGTCCATATATCCGATGGTGAATGCTCAACCCAACCAGACTTTGGAAAGTGTTGCGGAAACTCCTGCTGCCCGACACTTACCGGCTGAAAATCTTCACCAAAGACAATGGCACGGCTTGACGTAGTGCCCTGGTCAATCGCCAACACACATCCGGCCATGGCGCTCCTCCCAAATTTCATGCTTGTTGTTTTTAAAAAAACCGCCGGCGGCTCCCAGCGGTTCGGTCAGGGTGTGACAGCACTATGCAGCAGTGCCAACCAATTCCGCAAGATGAGCAGAGAGGTAGTTGTCGAGCGCAGCTGTTTCCACTTCGCTCAAACGCAAACCCAATTTGGTCCGCCGCCACAAGACATCTTCTGCGGTCCGGGCCCACTCACGGCTGACGAGCCACTTCACTTCAGCTTCATAAAGATTGTAGCCGAACAGCTGACCAAGATCAGAAAGCTGCGCTGCCTTGCCCAGGATAGACCGGGCATCAGTGCCGTAAAGGCGAATTAGGCGCGTGGCGAAGGTCTTGTCGAGGAAAGGATAATGAGCCTGCAGCGCTGAGACTTCTTCCTCAAAAGCCAGAACGTTGAAGTTTCCGCCTGGCAACACGTCCTGGTCCGTCCACTCATCGCGTTTGAATGGGAGATGCGGTTTCAGTTTTTCCAGAACATGTTCGGACAGCTTCCTGTACGTCGTGATTTTCCCGCCAAATACAGACAGAACTGCCGGTTTATGGTCCCCGGCATCCAACTCCAGAACATAGTCGCGTGTTGCAGCCTTCGCATCTTTCGCGCCGTCATCATAAAGTGGGCGCACACCGGAATAGGTGTGGACGACGACGTCTGGAGTGACCGGCGTCTCGAGGTATTCGCTCACCGCCTTGCACAGATACTCAACCTCGTCTTGTGAGATCTGCACCTTGCCCAGATCATCCTGGTAATCGACGTCGGTGGTCCCGATTAGCGTGAAGTCATTTTCATACGGGATCGCAAATACAATCCGGCCGTCGCCGTTCTGGAAAATGAAGCACCGGTCGTGCTCGAACTGACGCGGCACGATGATATGACTGCCTTTGACAAGGCGGATGGCCGACGAATTGTTCGCTCCGACAACCCCGCGCAACATTTCCGCAACCCAAGGCCCTGCAGCGTTCACCAAGACGGAGGCAGTCACGGTACGCTCAGTGCCGGACGACAGATCTTTCAGGACAACTTGCCAATGATCTCCATCACGGCGGGCGCTGACGCATTTTGTACGGGTCAGGACTTCTGCCCCGCGATCGGCTGCATCGCGGGCATTCAGAACCACCAGCCGCGCGTCGTCGACCCAGCAATCTGAGTACTCAAACCCCTTCTTGAAAAGCTTTTTCAAGCCCTTGCTGTAGGTTCCTTGATCCAGGGGCACGGTGTTTGTCGCCGGAAGAAGTTTGCGGCCGCCAAGATGGTCATACATGAACAGGCCAAGGCGCAGCAGCCACGCCGGACGCAGGTCCTTGTGATGGGGCAGGATGAAACGCAGCGGCCAGGCGATATGCGGTGCCAGCTTCCAGAGGACCTCGCGTTCCTTCAGCGCTTTGCGCACCAAATCAAACTCGCAATATTCAAGGTAGCGCAAGCCGCCATGGATGAGCTTGGTCGATGCAGACGAGGTCGCTCCCGCAAGATCCCCCATCTCAACAAGCATGACCGACGCGCCCCGGCCTACGGCATCACGGGCAATGCCCGCACCATTGATCCCGCCACCAATTACCAAAAGATCGTAGTCCGCCGCCATGGTCCTCTAAGGCTCCGTATATTTCGCGCGATTTCTAAAACGAAAATAATTCGAAACCAGTCGAAAATCAATCACAATTCATTCACGCATAATAAAAGCCCCTGCCAGAGGACAAGCCAGCCAGCAGAGGCTCAGAAAAATGCAGGATGGACGTGTGAGGCTAGCGGTCGCCATCCTCCGCCGGCGCATCGTCGGCGACCGGTTTCGGTTTCTTAGTTGCCTTGACTTGCGTTACTTTTGGCACGTCGTCCTGCGCATAGGCTGGCGTTGCTGCATGGTATGTCACTTGCGGGAACGGGATTTCGATGCTGCGCTCATCAAAAACCTGTTTGACAAACTCATTATAAGCCCGGCCGACCGACCATTGATCACCTGGCGTGGTTTTGATCCGGGCACGAATGTCGATCGAACTTGCGCCGAAGTTTGTGACCCCGTGCATTTCAAGGTCTTCATATATCTTTGAACCGTAGTCGGTTGCCTTGAGGCGCCGGAAGGCCTCCTGCATAGCTTCTTTCGCGTCGGCGATATCTGTGTCGTAGGACACCCCAATCAAGGCCACGTGATACGAGAACCCGCGCATGAAGTTGGACACCATGTCCACAGACGAGAACGGGATAATGTGGGTCGTCCCATTCAGATCGCGAATTCGGACAGATCTCACGGTGATGCCTTCAACAGTGCCGGTAATGCCAGCAACGGTCACAACATCTCCCTGGTTGATTGCATTCTCAATCTGAATGAAGGCGCCCGTGATGATGTCCTTAACCAGGGTCTGCGCACCGAATGAAATCGCGAGACCAACCACACCTGCACCGGCGATCAGCGGACCGATATCAATCCCGATTTCCGACAGTCCGAGCAATACGGTCATCACAAGAATGACGACGGTCGCGGCATTCCGAAACAGTTGGAAAAGTGTTCGCTCGCGCGCGGTCACGATGTGCCCACGGCGCGATTGCAGACGTAGATCCACCCATGACATCAACGCCAGCCAGATCGCGAAACCAACCAGAATAACAAGGAATGCGGACCCATAGCTGTTGATCAGCCGGCTGCCAGTTTCAGACGACAGCCAATTTAGAATGCTGAAGAGGCCCCAAACCTCAAAGAGCAGAAGGACTGTTGCGACAAAGACGAAGAAACGGACCAGCCTCAAGAGTCGCGGAACGAATGCATTTAGCCGGTGCTGAAGAGCCGGAAGCTTTGCGTTCAAATCATCCGGCAGCCGGATCCCGCCCTTGATGGCCCGGGTGACGATCAACGATAATGCCATCCCCGCCATGATCGTGACAATCGATAGGACTGTCGCCCGCAAGATAATGGTTGTTGCATCAAAGGGCCGTGTGACCCAGACAACAAAAATCGCGATGATGTAGCCAAGTGCCCCTACATGCCAAAGCTTTCCAAGGTTGGATAGAGCCCTTTGCGCCAGAGTGCTCTGCAGCGTTTCCGCATAGCCTTGCGTTCCCTCCCGTACCCGGACACGATTCCGCACAATCAGCGCCATCAGGTAGATCATCCCGCTGAGCACGATCAGGAAGCGAAGCGCATTTCCAAGAACAAATGAGACAGCAACGTTGGAAACGGGAACCAGCAAAAATATGCCGAAGTTGTTCCAGTACATGTACAGCCGAAGCCGGGTGTACCAGTAGAGCGCATTCTCGTCATCGAAGGGTAGCAAGCGCAACTCCGGACGGCGCGGCGCAAACACAAACCGAAGCGCTACATTGGCCATACCGGTTATGAAAAACGCATTGAGCGCAAGACTTTCCTGAATAGTGACGCCTGCTGCGAACCCGCCGTACGCCAAAAGAGCAACAAAATACCCAACGCCCAAACCGATGGCGACCGTGATCCCGTCAATCACCGTCGATAGGATCAGAATGGACGTGCGCATGAGCCCGCCGCCATACCGCGCCTTGAGAGCAAGCCCGGCATAGGCTTTTCGAGCAACCAACTGACCTGACCAGAAGGCCAAGTATGCGGCAATCAAGACAGCTGCGACTTGCACAAATACCGTTTGAACCCGATCCCACTTGATCGGAATATCCCCTTTGAGGATCAAAATCAGTCCGTTCAGCGAATGCCCAGCTCTGTCGAAGAAGATGCCAACTTCATCTGCAAGTTTGCGGGTGTATTCGCCTACCCTCAGCACAAAGCTCTCATTGGCCTCATTCGGGGTCGCTGTAGCGGGCTCGGACTGCGCGCCAGTTTGCCCACTGGCGTCGTCCGACGGCTGCTGGTCTTGGCTCAGTTGTTTGATGAGTGCCGCGCGGGTATCGGGATCCTCCAAAATCTTGATCAGAGCATCGCGTGCCTGGCTGATTTCATTTGCTTGCTGAGTTGAATCTGCAGTCTCTTGCGCGATCGCCGCACCTGGAACAAACACAAGGAAAATAATCAGGCAAAGACTACGCATCAAGACGGTCATAAAGGCTTCCACCGGCATAGAATTATTGCTGGAAAGACAGCATGCTAGAGGGGACGTAGGTCCGCGGCAATCCCGGTTTTATGTCTTCACCCGTTTGCTCAACAGGAGTCATGCCTGCTGCCAAGTTCAAAAAGATTGCGATTTCTGACAATATACGTCGCAAAATATCAAGAAATATCCTAAATTTCCGCAAGGTCATATTTGAATTTCGGACTAAATGGTAACGTATTAATAACAGTATCAAGCTTTCCTTCGTGTTAAGAGGAGGAAAGATGTCAGTCACGCTGTTAAAACTTGCCGAAGAGGGTACAGATTCCGCACGGGCGGCGCTGTTCGGTGAGCTTTGCAGGCTCGTCACTGATGATCTAGACCAGCGCACCACACCGGAACTCACAATATTTGCTGAGGTAACGCTCAAGCTTTACAGCGACGCAACGGCCGACGACCGCGTACGCCTCGCGCAGAAACTGTCAAACTGCCCGGACATACCCGATACGTTGGCCAAAAAAATCGCGGAAGATGATGCGCCAATTGCGTCCCCCCTCCTGGCATCTTCTCCTGTCTTCTCACAAGAAGATCTCCTTCAGTTCATTCAAGAACTGAGCAATGCTCACTTGCAAGCCATCGCCCATCGTCCGGACCTCAGCTCTGAAGTGTCTGACGCACTAGCACAAAAGGGCGACACACCGATCCACCGTATCCTTGCCGGAAACCGGGAAATTCGATTGTCCCGGGACGCCATGGTGTGCCTTGTGCGGCTGGCTGCGGAAGACAGTAAAGTCCGGGATAGTTTGTCGCATAGATCGGATCTGACGCCTGCGATCTGCCAGCAATTGCTACCCATGGTCAATGAGGACGCAAAGAAGCGTCTGACGTCAATCATTCAAGGCGCACTCTCACAGGAACAGCTTGATCAGATTGCAAAGATCAAGAACCTGAGACGAGAATTAGGGCATGCCCTGGACAACAACGACATGAGCTTGTTGTGGCCCGATGCGCAACGCGCTGGTGCAACGCCAGATGAGCTGGTCACGCTGCTGCTCCAGGACCAGCGGTTCAATCATGTCGTTGAACTGATGAGCTTGCGCGGAAGGATCGCACAAAAGGCCTTCAAGGACGCCGTTTTCAACGGAAAACTGCAAACTGTCATGCGGACTGCGGCGCGATGCGGACTGCAGCCTCAAACCTTTTCATTGTTTGTGAAAGCACGGTGCACCCACCTTAGAATTCCTGCCAAGAAGGGTTCCAGCTGGATCGGCGCATACGCTGCGCACCTCAAGGAGCTGGAAGCTTCCAAAGAGAGCCGGTGCTCAGATTTCCAGGCAAATCGCAAAGGCAGGAAATCCGAAGCATCTGCGACGGTTTCTAGCAGGCTCGCTTTTGCGTAATCATCCGCCGGTAGCCCGCCGGCATAAAGCGGCAGCAAGTGCGGTTGCAAGAGTAGCGCTGGCATAAAACCACAGCCCCGGCAGGATCGCTGCGGCAGCCAAACCGCTGGTCTTCGCCGCAAAGAGGACCAGCGCGACAAGCATTACATCCAGCATGGACCACTTGCTGAGCGTCGACAGCAACGCCAGCGATCTCAACCGTGCGCCTGTTATCACGGCGACATGCACAACGATAATCTTTGCAGCAGGGAAGACGACGGAAAACATTGCGATGATTGCTGCCAGCGCACCATCCCCTTCCAGCCACAAACCGTGAATGACCTCTAGCAGAGACGGCCGCTCCTCCAGAAAATAGAGTTTTTCAAGCCGCATCAGCGGGAGGGTAATGCCGAGTGTGAATGAAAAAGTTGCGATTGGCAGGAGTAGTGCAATCATCAACCGCATACTGGTTGCTCCTGCAGCAGGTTTATTCAAATTCAAACGACGAAGTAGTCCCACAGAATACTTCGCGAGAATAACAATCCAAATATCGCTTTAGGAAGGCGACTAGGTCACACGAACTCTACGCCGGGGCCAACCCTGCCGCTGCGCCTCATTCGCACCCGGTTATTAATGTCAGTATCTGGACCGTCCACGCGCAGCAACTTCATCCAATTGTTCCTGCTCGGCGGCTTCCTGAGCGGTGCGTTCGCGCTGCTGATCCCGCTCTTCCAGCTGTTCGAACTTCTTCAGATCCTCAATTGCCTCGCTGAGCTCGTCTTGAGCGCGCTGCAACTGATCGTCCAGTTCATGGGCCGAATTGCGCAAATTGTCTCTACGATCGGCAGCAGCCTTTGCGAATGTCGGGTAGGCGAAATGACTGACGTCGGTAATCCCTGTCCGCTCCTGCTCGGTGCGAATCTGATCATCGAGCTCGTCCGCCATCCGGTTGAACTCGGATATCATGCTCTCGATCTGGGCGAGTTGCCGCCGTTTTTCGTCAACCTGAAACCGCTTCAAACGGATCAAACTGTCTCGGGTTTTCATTACTCAATACTCCCCTTACACGGGTAGTCTATTCCTGAGTCATTTCCAAAAGGTTGGCAAGCTGCACATAACCTTCAAAAAGTGTTGTCGACTCGTCTTTGCCCTGATTCAGGAAATCATCAATTGGCCCGAAACGATAGATTGCCTCGTCAACTGTCGGGTCCGATCCCCTTCTGTAGGCTCCAAGCCGAATGAGTTCTTCCATATCTGTATATGTGGAGAGAAGCTGCTTTGCCTTTCTCAAGACAGGCTGCTGTTCTGGTGGAACACAACGCGGCATGGTCCGCGATACGGATTTCAAGACATTAATCGCTGGATACCGTCCCCGTTCCGCAATTCCCCGCTCCATCACAACGTGCCCGTCCAGAATTCCCCGCACAGCATCTGCAACAGGTTCGTTATGATTGTCGCCTTCCACAAGAACAGTGAAGAGCCCCGTAATCGAACCTGATCCGGATTTACCGGGTCCGGCCCTCTCCAGAAGGCGCGGCAGTTCGGTAAAGACCGTTGGCGTATATCCTTTTGATGTGGGTGGCTCCCCGATTGAAAGGCCGATTTCGCGTTGCGCCATGGCAAACCGGGTCACCGAATCCATCATGCACAGGACTTTGTCGCCCTCATCACGGAAATGTTCTGCAACAGTCATGGCAAGATAAGCTGCCTGCCGCCGCATCAAGACACTTTCATCAGATGTCGCGACAACAACAACCGACCGGGCCAATCCTTCTTCGCCAAGATCGTCTTCAATAAACTCTTGCACTTCGCGGCCACGTTCGCCGATCAACCCGATCACAGCTGTGTCGCACTGGGTGTTTCGGGCCAGCATCGACATGAGCACGGATTTACCTACGCCTGAACCGGCGAAGATACCCATACGCTGACCTTCACAGCAGGTAACGAAAGTATTGAGTGCCCGGACGCCGAGATCCAGCGGCGGCCCCACCCGGGCCCGTTCAGAGGCAGGCGGTGGTGCGCTTCGCAATTTGCGAGGCAGACCGCCATTTGGAAGAGGTCCTTTACCATCAATTGGTTCACCAAGAGCATTAATCACTCGGCCAAGCCAGGCGTTACTCGGATGAACAGCGCTCTCCCGGGAGGTGATAACGGCCTTGCATCCCATCCGCACACCTTCAAGCCCAGAGAAAGGCATGCACAACGCGTGCCCCTCCCGGAACCCTACAACTTCTGCAGGAACCTGCGGGTTATCCTCACCGCTGTCGATCAACAGGCGGGATCCGACACTCATCTCGTGAATGGGTCCGGCAATCTCGACAAGCAGCCCCTGAACGGCGGCTACACGGCCGTAAATTTCCGTGGCCATAAGCGAATCAATTTCCGCAAAAAGCGCCTTCACCTAAGAATCCTCTAACCATTAATGGTTTTGGTAACCGATCGTTTACGAGTCTGGTTAATCTTAACCTTTGAAAGGCAGACGAGCGAGGGTCATTTCTAAGTTAATCTGGCTTTGTTGAAAGGAATCTGAACGGAATCGGTTACGCCGGTTTCTTAACGCACCACTTTAAGAAAGATGAATCGGGATTCTTTCCGGGGATTCAATTAGTTGGGTGTTGTTCACAGAAACGTTCCAACGAGCCTTGCCGCTATGAAAGAGAATTTGTTAACCATTAACCGATAATAAATGAGTCGGGGTTAATAGCAGTCCTTCGTAGCAGGCGCCGACACAGCCGTTGCGACTTGCCCAGGAAAGGCAGAATAAGGGGATTGGCATGCGTGTATTGTTGATTGAGGATGATAACGCGACAGCGCAAAGCATCGAATTGATGCTGAAGTCCGAGAACTTCAACGTCTACACGACAGATCTTGGCGAGGAAGGTATCGACCTCGGCAAGCTGTACGATTACGACATAATTATGCTGGATCTTAACCTGCCGGACATGTCCGGGTATGAGGTTCTCCGCACACTTCGGGTATCCAAAGTTAAGACACCGATCTTGATCCTGTCCGGTAACGCCGGCATCGAGGACAAGGTTCGTGGCCTGGGCTTTGGCGCTGACGACTATATGACCAAGCCGTTCCACAAGGACGAGCTTGTGGCCCGCATCCATGCGATCGTGCGCCGCTCGAAAGGTCATGCACAGTCCGTCATCGTCACCGGCGACCTGAAGGTCAATCTGGACACCAAGACCGTTGAGGTCGGTGGACAGCGTGTGCATCTGACCGGCAAAGAATATCAGATGCTCGAACTTCTCTCCCTTCGGAAAGGCACGACCCTGACCAAGGAGATGTTCCTGAACCACCTGTATGGCGGCATGGACGAGCCCGAGCTGAAGATCATCGACGTCTTTATCTGTAAGCTGCGCAAGAAATTGGCCGCTGCGACGTCTGGAAAGAACTACATCGAAACAGTCTGGGGCCGCGGATACGTTCTGCGCGAACCGGATGTTGAAGCAGCCGCATAAACACGCTGTTGCAATAAAAATCGAAAAACCCGGCTGGAAAGAGCCGGGTTTTTTATTGGTTGAATGAGAAGCGGCTGGATCGAGCTCCAGCCGCTTCCGCCTCTCCAGTTTCAGGGATGGGGCCTGTGCACTAGAGGCTAAGCTGATAAGACGCTGGTACGTAACGGAAGCCGTCACCGTCCGTTGCGACATATCCCACGGCCGGGAATGGCATATGGTAGCCGACAAACGGGATTCGGTCGGATGCCAGCATGCTGAGGACAGATGTCCGGGTTGCTGCCGCCGCTTCCTTGTCCATGTCAAATCGGACTTCCCAGTCAGGACGCGCCAACGACCAGACGTAGTGGTTTGCCAGGTCGGCAGCGAGAAGAAGCTGCTTGCCGCCATCTTCCAGCATGTACAGCGTGTGCCCCGGTGTATGACCGTAGGCTGCCATTGCTGTAATCCCGCCAGCAACGCGGCCACCGTCATCCAGGAAAGTCATCTTGTCCGCGAGCGGCTTGACGTTTTTGGTCATCAGTTTGGTGACACCATTCGCTTCCGGATCCATGCCCGCCCAAAAGTCATACTCTTTTTGAGCAATCACATACCGCGCGTTCGGGAAAGCTGGCGCACCGCCCTCCATCAGGCCGCCGATGTGGTCCGGATGCATATGGGTGATAACTACGACGTCGACCTGCTCCGGGGTGTAGCCTGCACTTTCCAGGGCAGCACGCATGTTTCCGCGTGCCGGCCGTCCACCTTCGCCAACACCTGTGTCAAAGAGAACCAGCTCAGAGCCTGTGTTGACAAGCGTTGGCGTGAAGAACGCTTTGAATGAATCCGCGGGGATAAAGGACTCTGCCGATTTTGCCGCAAATGTGTCCGCATCGACATTCATGCCGAAGGTCTTTTGTGGCTCACCGACGGTCACGGCGCCATCCAGCAACGTGTTGACCTCAAAAGAGCCGACATTGTACCGGGCGACGGGTGCAGCCATCGGGCCTTGCTTCTCGGCAGCAGCATACACCGCGCCGGAAGACACCACTCCTGCTCCCACTGCAGCAGCCCCTGCCCCGAGAAGCGCAGCGCGCCGCGTCAGTTGGACTTGGATATCACTCATGTGTATTTCCCCTGATTGATCAACTTGGGTCCAAGGCTCTTTTGATTTCGTCGTACAACGAAGCCATGAACGAACACATTTGGATAACTGGGACATAGTAGCTGATGGGAAAGCGCCTCAGACCATTTGAGCCCTCATTAATTCGTGAATTCTTAAGCGCTCAAATAATTTCAATATTTTCAGACGCTTATTGAAGTTTCCCATTCATGCATCATCAATGGTATGGTAATTTCCGCCCGATGGAGGGAATTTTGAATGACGCGGCACGGGTCGCTGACACTGTTTGGGCTGACCCTCGCCGCAGCAGGATTGCTGGCCGCGAACCAACAGACGCGGCCGGAGGGATGGCCGGTCATCGGCGTCTATGGCTATTGGTTGGTACGGATCGGAATTGAATCCACACTGTTTATAGCCTTTTTGCAGCTTCTCAGCTTGTTGCCGAGAATTGCCAACCATACCCTTTGGGCAATCTGCCTCGCGGCATTGGCGAGCTACATTCCCTTTGTCCTATCTGTAACCGCACTGGACATTGTTCTTGGACTTCCGGAGCTCGATGCACCCCCATTGGGCGAAGCCGCATCCGCAATACGGCTTGGGGCGTTCCTGCAAGAGCTTGTCTATCTCTTGGACAATCATATCTTTCTGTGCGCCATGCTGAGCATTCCCATGGTACTGCAGGCTTGCTGGATACCGGCACAGCTTCACCCGCCCATCGCCAAACAGTCTGGCCCAGCGGACATGTTAACCGCAGACCAAACCGACCTAGCCATAACATCTCCCGATAAAGCGCCGACAAAAACATCCTTTCTGGAGAGCCTGTCACCACCATTTGCCGACCGCATTCTCCGCGCAGAAGCGCAAGAACACTATGTAAAATTGGTTGGCCCGAATGACACACAAATGGTGCTCTACAGGTTCAGCGATATTCTACGGGAACTGCCGGAAAAAACGGGCATGCAGGTTCACCGGAGCCACTGGATCGCCCACGAGGCCATTCAGCAGGTCCAGAAGGAGGGCAACAACACGCGGCTTGTGTTGAAAGATGGAACGCAAATCCCGGTAAGCCGACGCTATGTCAGCACGGTAAGAGCCTGGGCAAAGCAAAATCTGGGACAACCAACAGCAGATGTTGCAGCTCAAATCAATAAATAAGACCCTTAGGCCGTCAGGACGAGTGGAAATGGCACTCCGCAGAGAATAGCATCGCTCCAGCGCAAAAGAAAAAGCCCGCTGGCTTTCGGGGAAACCAGCGGGCTTTTCAAATATTTGGAGCTTCGCTTTAACGGAGCGTTGTTGCACCAACCGCCAACCGTGATGTTGCCCCCGCCAAAGCAGGTCGTGTCGCCGTCTGAGCAGCCTGCTTTTTCTGAAAAAGACCGCGCTTCCCAGGAACCGGTTTGAAGGCATCAGTCAAGCCAACCACCGTTTCAGCTGCGCCCAGAACCAGGAAACCATCGTCCGGAAGAGCTTTTGCAATCCTGTCGAGGATCTCGGTCTTCGTGGGCTGATCAAAGTAGATCAAGACGTTCCGGCAGAAGACGATATCGAACTCCCCAATATGGGAGAACTGCTCCAGAAGATTCAGTTTCTTCCATTCGATCATGGCCCGCAATCCGGCATTGATCTGCCACATGTCGCCTTTTTGATCGAAATACTTCAACAAAAGCTGGATCGGCAGTCCGCGTTGAACCTCGAACTGGCTATAAAGTCCAGTTTTCGCCTTTTCCAGCACTTCCTGCGAGAGGTCTGTTCCCAGGATCCGAATGCGCCAGCCGCCAACTTTTGCCGCTGCCTCTTTCAGACAAATCGCGAGCGAATAGGGTTCCTGGCCGGTAGACGCAGCCGCACACCAGATTTTCATCTGTTTGCGTGTGGCACGATTTTGAAGCATCGCCGGGAGCATTGTCTCTTTGAAATGCTCAAAGGGCGTTTTATCGCGGAAGAAAAACGACTCGTTAGTCGTCATGGCTTCGACAACTTCCGTTTCCAAAGCCCGGTTGCCACCTTTCTGCAGCGACTGAATCAGCGCGCTCAAGGTTTCGAGCTTCGAGCTGCGGGCGATCGGCAATAATCGGCTTTCCACCAGATACTGCTTGTCGTTTGACAGAACGAGGCCAGAACGGGTCTTCAAGAATGTCTTGAGGAAATCAAATTCCAAAGGAGTCATCGTGTGCTCCCCTTCAAGACCCGGGACACTTTCGGTCCAATTGCCTTCAACGGCAGAACTTCAGAGCACATTCCGGTGTTTGCAGCTGCGCCTGGCATGCCCCAAACAACACTTGTTTCTTCATCCTGAGTGATAATGCTACCGCCTCCTGCGGCAATTGTCCGGACGCCATTGGCCCCATCGGAACCCATGCCGGTCAAAATCAAACCAAGGCAGGCCGACCCATAGGCCTTCGACACACTGTCGAAAAGCGGATCAACTGCTGGTTTACAGAAATTGACAGGCGGTCCGTCATTGAGCCGTATTTTTACAGCTCCACCCTCTTTTTCCACGGTCATATGCTTACCACCCGGAGCGACATAGATGTTTCCGGGTTTCAATATCTCGCCGTCCTCGCCTTCCTTTGACGGACGTAGCGCGGCTTTCCCCATATGTTCGGCGAGAATCGCCGTAAACGTGGGCGGCATATGCTGTGTGATAACCACAGGCACATCATTCATTGCCGTGCCAATTTCCTTCATGACTTCCTGCAAAGCCTGAGGTCCACCGGTCGACGACCCGATTGCCAGGATCCGGGGGCGTGCTGAAGAATACGGCCGGGTTTTGAACTTTGGCGCAGCTACTGCCCCTTGCGGACCAGCTCCACGAAAGCTTGCTCGCGTATCAACATTTGAACGGGCGGCCGGAGAGGTCGGTGCAGATGGTTGCGAGGTCTGCCCTGCCCGCGTCTCCGCGCGCATTGTCCGCACCGGCGCGCGCATCCGGATCGCTCTGGCGCCAAGCGCTTTGACCTTGTCGATCAACTCACGGCGGAAATCGACGGAAGTTGTAACTTCAGACGTAGATTCTGGCTTTGGCACATAATCTGCGGCACCCAAAGATAGTGCCTTGAGACTGACCTCGGCATTCCGTCGTGTCAGCGTCGATGCCATAATGACAATGAGATCCCGCTTTTTAGCCAACATGAGCGGCAAAGCGGTCATTCCATCCATTTCCGGCATTTCAATATCGAGGACCACAACATCCGGATTGCTTTTCTCGATGTCTTCAACGGCCAACCTGCCGTTCCGATGAGACCCGACGACCTTGAGCGCCTTGTCTTCACCGAGCCACCTAGTCAAAAGCCCACGGATCACGACGGCATCATCCACCACCATGACCTTAATCGGGTCTGCACCCGGCGTGACTCCTGCCGTCACATTTCGTTGAGCAAATGCCATAATGATCGACCAACTCTGTACTTAGATAAGCCCAACTTCTTGAAACTTGGCTTCCACGATCTCACGATCAAACGGCTTCATGATGTATTCGTTTGCACCCGCACGAATGGCCCGGGCGATATGAGCGACATCATTTTCCGTCGTACAAAACACGACCACAGGGCTTTCGCCGCCTTCCTCTGCGCGCAGGCTGGTCAAGAACTCCAGCCCATCCATCACGGGCATGTTCCAGTCCAGAAGTATGGCATCCGGCATAGTCTTCCGGCATTCATCAAGCGCCTTCTGACCGTCCTCCGCCTCGACAATCTCGAAGTTCATATCCTCAAGGATCCGGCGTGCAACCTTTCGAATGACGCTAGAGTCATCGACGACAAGGCACTGTTTCATCGGGCGTAACTCCACTATCGACCTTCTTGCAGGTCTTTTTATGCTGCTGCCATGGGTTCGGTGAACATTGCGCCAAGCAAGCGGTCCACGTCCAAGATTACCATCAACTGACCATCAAGCCGATGGACGCCGCCTGCAATCTCGGCCCAACGGCGGTCAAGATTTGACGGATTCGGCTCGGCCGAACTAGACGTAAGGGTCAGAACCTCGCCCACCGTATCAATGACCAGACCATAGCTTTCATGTTTGTATTCGATGCCGACAGCCATCATCTGCTCGTCCTGTAGCGGCGGCAGATGCAGCCGTCGCCGCATGTTGATAGCGGTCACGATACGTCCGCGCAGGTTCAAAACACCCTGCACTTCGGGTGCCGACATCGGAACCCGGGTCACGCTTTCGGGAACGAACACATCGTGAACCTGAGAGATAGGCAACCCAAACAACTGACCACCAATCACAACGGTCACATATTGGATCATGTCATTGCCGGCACTTTTGTCTCCGGCAACCTTGTTTTCCAACATACTCATGCGGCAGCTCCCAAATCACCGGCAAATACATCTTTCAACGCTGCAATCAGGCCCGGACGGTCGAATTTTGCGACATAGTCATCAAATCCAGCCTGGCGGCCACGCTCGATGGACGCAGGTGTCACGAGCGATGACAAGGCCAAAATTGGCATCTGCCGGAACCGCGGATCACGGCGAATCGCCTCGCAGAATTCGAAACCGTTAATCTCAGGCATCTCAATATCGCTGACAATCGCGTGGAACTTGTCACCGTTCTCGAGCAACTCGAATGCCTGCGACGCACTCACACAGGTAGTCACGTCGTAACCGGCTGCTTTCAGAACCGGTGTCAGCATGTTGCGGAAGAAGGAAGAGTCATCGACAAAGAGAACTTTCTTCGTCAGCGCCTCAATGTCCATTTCTTTCCGCATGAACCAGTCTTCGAACGCCTGCGGCAGGTAGAAGCCAAGGTCGATGATCTCGGTCGCACGGTCTTTGACGATCGCAGAGCCGAGAACACCAGGGCGTTCCGAGCCGACTTCGATATTCATCAGGTCTTCGACAATGTCGACGATTTCGTCGACCACAAGGCCCATGGATCGACCCGCATCGGAGAACACAAGCATCGGCTGTGTACCCTCGGTTTTGTGGGTGTCGCCGTCGTTGACGTACACGAGCGGCATGAGCGCACCGCGGTATTGCACGAGGTCGCGGCCATTGGAACGTTCGATCTTGGAAATGTCGAATTCTTCCAGTCGCGTGACCAGCGAGAGCGGAACCGCCTTTGGTTCTGGAGCACCGGCACGGAAAAGAAGAAGCGAAATCGCGTTCTGTCCGGTCATTGCCTTTTGCTGCAAACCCTCTTGTTCGTCTTCGCTATTTTCAGCGACAGCGCTGGATGCATGGCTTGCCATTGCCCCTGCAATGCCATTCGGGTCGATGATCATGATCACCGAACCATCACCAAGGATGGTGTTGCCGGAGAACATGTCGAGATTACGCAGCATGGTGGACATCGGCTTGACCACGATTTCTTCCGTGTGGAAGACACCGTCTACGACAACACCGAAAGTCTGACTGCCGACCTGCATCACAACGATGAAGCCGTTATCGGCATCAATCGCCTCGTCTGCGTTTTCACCTTCGTAGATACCCAAGAGCTGGGACAGGTGGACGAGTGGCAGCAGCTTGTTGCGCAACCGCAGTACAGGCGTGTCCTTGATACGTTCAATCCGATGCTCGGAGTTCTTCTGAACACGCACCAGTTCCACGACAGACAGCTGCGGGATTGCAAACCGGTCACCACCAGCTTCAACGATCAATGTAGATACGATCGCGAGGGTCAGCGGGATCTTGATAATGAAGCTCGACCCCTTGCCGGCAACCGACCGTAGATCAACGGTACCGCCGATCAATTCGATGTTGTTGCGGACAACGTCCATCCCTACACCGCGGCCAGAAACGCTGGTCACTGCTGCGGCTGTCGAGAACCCTGCGTGGAAGATGAATTTCTGAACTTGGGCATCCGTCATCTTCTCGACTTCAGCCTCAGTCGCAAGACCACGCTCAATGATCTTGGCCTTCACACGTTCAACGTCGATTCCCTTACCATCATCGCGAACTTCGATGATGATGTGGCCGCCTTCATGGTAGGCCGCAAGGGTGATGATTCCCTTTTCCGGTTTGCCCGCCGCGCGGCGGTCTTCAGGAAGCTCCAAGCCGTGGTCGGCCGAGTTCCGAACCATGTGCGTCAGCGGATCCTTGATCATCTCAAGAACCTGACGGTCAAGTTCGGTATCAGCGCCGATCATTTCCAGTTCGATCGGCTTTTCCAGATCCTGGCTCAAATCGCGAACGATCCGCGGCAGTTTCTGCCAAGCATTGCCAATCGGCTGCATGCGGGTCGCCATCACGCCCTCTTGCAACTCGGCAGTCACGTTTGATAGGCGCTGAAGCGGTACCTTGAATTCGCTGTCTTCGTGGCGGCGAACGATTTCCAGAAGCTGGTTCCGGGTCAGCACCAGCTCCGACACCATCGTCATGAGGTGTTCAAGCGTATCGACCGCGACACGGATGCTCTGGTTGGATACACCACCGCCGGATGCTTTTTTCTCACCGCCTTCACTGGAAGGCTTGGCTTTCGCCGCCGGTTTCGCTTCTGCAGATTTTTCCGGGGCTTTTGCTGCCGCCGGAGCCGGGGCCTCAGTTTCTTCCGGCTGCTCGTCTTGCGCTTCGTTTTCGGCGCTTTCGGCAACCTCGACCTCAATGTCGGTTTCACGGAAAGCACGCTCGAGCTCGTCGAGCGATACCTCACCTGGCCGCAACGGCCGTTCAATGGACTGCTCAGGAAGCGTAAAATCGTCTTCGACTTTCTCTTCCGCAGGCTCCTCGGCCGCCGTAGCATCAGCGGCTCCACCGCCGGCCATCGCCACATCGGCTTCAGCCGACATAGCTTCCAGTTTGCCGATCAGCTCACTGTCGTCGCCTTGAGGTTCATCGCCCTCGGCGGCTTCGAGATCGCCAAGGATCTCCTTGATCTGATCAATGGAAATCAGAATGAGCGACACCGCATCCTGCGTCACAGGCGCACCGTCGCGGAACTTGCCCATGAGGGTCTCAGCCGCGTGTGCAATTCCTTCAAGCCGGGGAAGGCCCAAGAATCCACAGGTACCCTTAATCGTATGTACCAGACGGAATATGTTGTCTAGAATCGTAGCGTTGTTCGGTTCTTGCTCGAATTTTACGAGCTCCACGTCTACAACATCGAGACTCTCATTGGTCTCGGTAATAAATTCCCTGAGGAGGTCGTCCATGGCCTGCTCTCACCCGACTTGTTACTGGTTCCGCACCCTGAAGAGGATGTCTGGACCGGGAAGTCCATGAGAGTAGATTGGCGTCAAAGCGTTAAGATACGCTGAAGCAAAAAGATTCTTTTCAGGCCTAAGTTATTCGGTCGGAAGAGCTGTTATTTTTACGCAGTCTTCGTCTTTATCTATTGTTAACTCCATCCCGCACTCACGCGCCAGAAGCAACGAGTAAATCGGCTGAACAGAGTGTGCATCAACGCGCTCAGGCTCCTCTCCGCTCAAGGTTTCCTTCATTCCAAGCGGAATTCGCGGGTTCAAACCAGCCGCATTCAAAGTAAAGGACGGAGATTGTGGTGTCCCGCTCATTTCAACCTTGATCTCGCCGCCACGCGGAACGCACTGATTGGCGATCAGGATGAGATTTAGAAGCAACTTCACAAAATTTTTCGGCATCAAGTGCCGTTCCAGTTGCCAGTTCAGGTTGGATTTTTCATTTTCCATAAACCCGGTGGCAACCACCTGGGCGTCGCCAAGATCAATTTCAGCGCCTGCAGATCCGGCAGCACCAAAGGCGAGACGCGCGAACTGCAACTTTGCAGATGCCTGTCGCGCGCTCTTACGGATCAGATCCATGGCGAATTCGCGCATGTCCTCGGACCCTTCTTCATCCAGCACTTCCAGCCCGTTGGTGATCGCACCAACCGGGCTGATGATGTCGTGACAGACACGGCTTGCCACCAGGGCCGCAAGATCCATGGATGAAAGCTCTTTAAGTGCGGACATAGTTCGACGCTGCTCTTTGTATAAAACCTGCCAAAACGACCTGATTCGCAGATCGATACAGCAGCGTTACACATCCACAAAGGCCCTGCCAAGGCGGCAAATCAGCCGATTTCCCAGTCATCCAAGCTATTTTAGAAGATACTTCAGCCGAAATCGGCAAACCCAACTCAAATACGCACCAATGGCCGGAGGAACCGTTATTCCGGCAAGCAGCCGACAGTTTCAGCATGCGAACGGGCTTCGTTGAGCCTTTGGGTGCCATTCACAATGAACAGAAACCTGTTGACCACAGAATAGAAGAACATCAGCCGTCCCTCGACGATCGCATAGATGAAAGGATTTCCGGCCGTTGCGAAGCCTTCCGACAGGCCATATCCGCCGCAAGCCGCAAACATAGGGGCATAGGCATTGGGGTGCAGCTTGAAGGCTTCCATGTTGCCCTTGTTGACGAAAACCCACTCAGTATCGCCCCATTTATATGTGTATTCCCGGCTTCCTTTCCGCGGATATCCATCGACAAAGTAGCTGACTGGGTCGTGCCCACCAATTGCGTACCCGGTGATCGGGTCCGGCACAAAGCTCCTGGGGCGGGCATTTCCGTCGAAGCTCCACAGGCAAATAACCGCCACAAGGATTGCAGAAAGACACATCCAGGTCTTTTTTGGGGGCCAACGTTTCATTGATTCGGCGGACACGTCTTTCATCAATTGAACTGCGAATCATCACTGCATTCGTTAAGTTTAACATCGAAGAGACGCAACGCAGCGAGAAAGACGTCGCCGGTCTGGCGACAAGGAGTTTACTGAATGGCACATATGTCACGGCTCATATTATCAATTCTTCCAGCCGCCGCAGTCATTCTGCTTTTGTCTGTCGGACCCAAAATTGCGTTCGCACAAGCCACGACCAACACGCAGACACCTCCCGCCAACACCTACGATCAAGATCAAATCCTGCAAACAGGGCATCAGTTCTTCGGATCTGTATCCGGTGGGTTGGCCTCCGTTTTGGAGAGAGCTTTTGCGAGTTACGGCGAACCAAATGGGTACATTCTTGGGGAAGAAGGCTCTGGTGCATTCGTTGCAGGTGCCCGGTTTGGAGAAGGTCAGCTTTACACCCGCAATGCAGGCAACCATAAAATCTTCTGGCAAGGCCCGTCTATCGGCTTCGACTTTGGAGCGGACGGCGCACGCGTCATGATGCTGATCTATAATCTGCCGAGTATTGACCGGGTTTATGACCGGTTCAGCGGCGTCAATGGGTCCGCCTATCTGGTTGGCGGCGTCGGCATGACAGTCCTTGCAAAAGACTCAGTCTTCGTGGTCCCCATCAAGGCCGGGGTCGGCGCACGCCTCGGGTTGAATCTCGGTTACTTGAAATTCACAAGAGAACCGACTTGGAATCCTTTTTAGTGGCCTGCAAAAACTATCAAGGGCCAGCCTCAACTGGAGCCCAGACTTGGCTATTAAACCGATGTCCTCTAATGATGATGTAACGTCTTGATGCTTTAAACGGCCACCGGGAGCCTGATGTGATAGAAGCGGCGATGTATGTGGCACTAGGGTTTTGCACGGCCGGGCTGATTTGCCTTGCGATCCTGCCAGCTTTCTATCGCCGAGCTGCCAGACTGACAGAAGAGGCTCTGCGGGCTGTCAACCCATCAAGTTACGCTGAAGTCCGTGCTGCGCAAGACCAGGCGCGCGCGCAGCATGCCGTCGATCTGCGCCGCGTTGAACAATCCCTGAACGCCGAGCGGGAAAAGGCTGCGAAGTGGCATGTGGATGCGACACGGCTGAAAACAGAAATGGCTGCGCTGGAGAAAAGCCACGAAGGCGAGATTGCCAACCTCAAAGAAGAACTCTCTGCGAAAGCCTCCGATGAGAAATCAGCTGACATGCTATCTTCGGAAGTCGCACAACTAAAACAAAAACTCGCCGAAGCTGAGAAAACTCTGGCGGAAAGCTGGTCACAGAAACAAGAAACCGGCGAAGACGTGCCCGCAAAAGGCACGCAAGGCGAAGACACTTCCGATTGGCTGCCCGCAACAGACACTATGGCACTTGCGACCATCACGGGGCTGGAAGCTGAAGTTGCGACCTTGAAAGCACGTCTTGCCCGGGCGGAACCGTCCGTTGCCGGTGAACTCGACGCTGAACGAACAGAGACTGCGCGGGCCCGGCTTGCAGACCTAGAGGCCCAACTCGTGGATACTGAGGCGAATTTCATAACCGCTCAGGCGGAAGTGACACGGCTTTCCCTGCAGCTGGACGCAGCCGACATCAAAGACAGCGATCTTCAGAAGCATTTGACCGAGCAGTTGGAAGCGCTGGCGACAGAAAACGCGCAAAGACTTTCTCAGCTAAAAGACAAGGACCGCACGGTCAATCGGCTAACTGGGGAGATTAAGAAGCTTCGGCAGGACCTTTCCGCCACCTCTGCCCTTGCGCAGGTGCGTCAGGATTTCCGGCAACTGGTCGCACAAGTGTCAGCGGACCCGGCCGACAAAAAGAAAGCCGCTGCCAAACCCTCCAGCAAAACAGCCGGCAAATCGGCATCTGTGTCGAATAAAGCTGGTGACATGAAGCCCAAGAGGAGAACGCGCCGCACTGCCGCTGGTGCCGAAAAGCCAAACACAGCGCCTCCACCAACTCCCAAAGCGGCAGAGAGTTCGTCTACCACAGACATCGCCAACGCGGCGGAAGCCCTTGTTAGCCGGATTGTTGCGTCGACCCGAAAAAACAAAGAGTCCTCGAGTGACAACGATCAAGTGCCCCCGGAAAAGACAGATCCGCCGACTGTAAAAAAGCCGAAACAGCGGCGGACCGCCGGAGCTGTCTGACAAAAGCTCTGCTGCGACAGAATACGTCAATTTGTATGCGTTTTGAATTTTTGAACTTACTGCCTACCGGACCGATACCTCATGCTTATTGAACGCCATAACGCCATTCTCGAACTGGCCCGCCAGATGGGTCGTGTCAGCGTGGACGACTTGGCGAAAAGATTCGAAGTCAGTCCACAGACCATCCGAAAAGACTTGAATGAGCTGTGTGAGCGCCGTCTTCTCGCACGCACGCACGGGGGAGCCTTGCTCTCATCTGGTATTGAAAACGTCGGCTATGAAGCAAGGCGCATCATCTCCAGTAAGGAAAAGGCTGACATCGGCTCCAGTGTTGCTGCACTCATTCCCGACAATGCGTCTATTTTCATCAATATCGGCACGACAACTGAGGCGGTCGCACAGGCACTGTTGCAACACCACGGGCTGATGGTGATCACCAACAACCTAAATGTCGCCAGCTTGATGCGGGGTTATTCCCAGATTGAAGTGGTTGTTGCCGGCGGGGTTTTAAGGCATGCGGACGGCGGAATTGTCGGAGAAGCCGCGGTTGATTTCATGCGCCAGTTCAAAGTGGATTTTGCGGTGATAGGCGCATCCGCCATTGATCCGGACGGGTCTTTGCTCGACTACGATTATCGCGAAGTCAAAGTCACCAAAACGATCATGGAAAATGCTCGGCATGTGATCCTGGCGGCGGACAGCACCAAGTTTGAGCGCACCGCGCCCGTCCGGGTTGGCCACCTCTCGCAAGTTACAACGCTGGTAACCGACCGTTGCCCGAGCCCGGAATTCGCGACGATTGCAAAAGACTCAGATACGCAACTTATCGAAACTGAAAACCTGCCGGCCATCTAGAAACGGGCAAGTGGTAAGGCTTTTCGAAACCAGCCACTAGTGACCAGTTTAAAAATAGACCCTAGATATCGAGAGAAAGTTGGCACGCCCAACGGGACTCGAACCCGTGTTTCCGCCGTGAAAGGGCGGCGTCCTAGACCGCTAGACGATGGGCGCGCGGGGCTTGAAAGTTGTTTGTTCCAAGCCGAGGTCCGTGCGTATAAAGGGGGATAGAGCAGGACGCAAGCCCCCTTGGTCATTTTTTTGAAGTCAACCGGTCTATATCCACTACCGGCCTACGAAAACCGTCCGGCCCAATAATTTTCCATCTTGCGGATCAAACCGGAGCAAGGCGGTGGTGGTGCCTTCACGCACGAGAACGAGCATAATCCCTTCTGATATCGTTGCCTGCAGAACTTCGGCATCAGCACCGACATTTAGGGTTTCAACGATTGCGGCCTCAGATGGATCCGCCTCATAAGTGTTGATCTTGTAAAGGATTGCTGCAAAGACAGCGATAAACCCGGCAAACATGATCAGGGACGACCCGAGCAACAGGCGCTTCAGTTTTGCCTGAACGCGTTCGGTCGCAGGATCTAAAGGGGCATCTTCCGGACCTTCATCCCGGAAATCAGGTTGAGACATGACAGACAATTCCCAAGACGATCCGGCCAGCTTTGACGCGGATTTCATTTTAACGGTTGATCCTGAGGACGCCGGGAAGCGGATAGACGCCGTCCTTGCATCGCATTTGGAAACATTGAGCCGGAACAGAATTCAGTCACTGATCAAGGCGGGCGACGTTTCCATCGGAGGCGCGAAAATAGGGGAGCCGAAATACCGGGTCAATGAAGGTGACGAGATTACTTTGCATCTTCCTGAACCGGAGGATCCGGATCCCAAAGGCGAAGACATTCCGCTCAGTGTGGTTTTCGAAGATGCACATGTCATCGTAATCGACAAACCGGCTGGGTTGGTCGTTCACCCCGGCGCCGGCAACTGGACCGGCACACTGGTCAACGCCTTGATCCATCATTGCGGCGACAGCCTGTCGGGAATAGGCGGAGTGAAACGTCCCGGCATTGTTCACCGGATTGATAAAGACACGTCAGGTTTGCTGGTTGTCGCTAAAACAGATCAGGCACATCAAGGGCTCGCAGCACAGTTTGCCGATCATGGCCGGACAGGACCTTTAGAGCGCGCATACTCCGCACTTGTTTGGGGCGCACCTTCCAGCCTCAAGGGTACGATTGATGCCAATCTGGCCCGTTCTCAGGCAAACCGGCAGAAGATGGCGGTTGTGAAAACGAGCGGGCGTCATGCAATTACGCATTGGCAGGTCAAGGAACGTTTCGGCGCCGCGGACCAACCTCCACTTGCCTCGCTCATGGAGTGCAGACTCGAGACAGGCCGAACTCATCAGATCCGGGTCCATATGGCGCATATTGGCCATCCACTGCTTGGCGACGATGATTATGGCTCCGGCTTCAAGACAAAAATCAACCGGTTGGAAGAGCCATTAAAGAGCCTTGTCGGCGGCTTCACCCGGCAAGCTTTGCATGCTGGACTGTTGGCATTTGAACATCCGGTTTCAGGCGAGACGCTGCGCTTTGAAAGCCCATATCCCAATGATTTTGCAAATCTTTTATCCGGATTACAAAAATTTTAGAAAGCCAATTCGCATTGAAGCCATGCAATCGGCTAAATTCAACCTATATCAGTTGTTCGCGTGTGCCGATTGGGCACGCATTGTAACTTGGTTGCCTCAGCCAAACGCCTGCGCTCTGCGGGGCAAAGTGGGAAACCGGGTGATTTCGACGAGAGGGGGTGCATTCAATGGCCCAGAACTTACCGACACTCACTGCAGGGGAAGGCGGACTTAGCCGCTACCTTGATGAGATTCGCAAGTTTCCGATGCTTCAGCCGCAGGAGGAGTACATGCTCGCCAAGCGGTACAAGGAGCACGAAGATCCGGAAGCTGCAGAGCGCCTTGTAAATTCACACCTGCGCCTCGTTGCCAAGATCGCCATGGGTTATCGCGGGTATGGTCTCCCGATTGGCGAGGTCGTATCCGAAGGCAACGTTGGCCTCATGCAAGCTGTTAAACGTTTTGAGCCCGACAAAGGGTTCCGTTTGGCGACCTATGCTATGTGGTGGATCAAGGCTGCCATCCAGGAATACATTCTCCGTTCTTGGTCACTCGTCAAAATGGGGACGACAGCCAACCAAAAACGCCTGTTTTTCAATCTGCGCCGCCTGAAGGGCAAGATACAAGCGCTGGAAGAGGGCGATCTGAAGCCGCACCAGGTACAGGAAATCGCAACCCGTCTCGGCGTTTCGGAAGAAGAAGTCGTGTCGATGAACCGCCGCCTCGGCGGCGACGCAAGCCTGAACGCACCGATCCGGGCGGAAGCAGATGCTGGCGAATGGCAGGATTGGCTCGTCGACGAAAGCGATAGCCAGGAAACCTTGCTTGCCAATCAGGAAGAACTCGACATGCGTCGCAAAATGCTCAGCGACGCGATGGACGTTCTAAATGATCGGGAACGCCGGATTTTCGAGGCCCGCCGCCTGTCGGAGGACCCAATGACGCTGGAAGATCTTTCCGGAGAGTTTGGTGTCAGCCGGGAGCGCGTGCGGCAAATCGAGGTCCGTGCTTTTGAAAAGGTTCAAAAAGCGGTCCGGAACAGTGCTCGCACGCTTGACCAACAACCAGCCGCGTAAGCGTCTGGAACATAGATTTACTGAAACGCCGGGCAAAACGCCCGGCGTTTTTTGTCTGCGGGTCCGTCTGAGCTTGCTCCTTGGCGCCTTACCACCCTAGGGTCAGACCACTGCTGGTTAGTTTCAAGACATCAGGCACCAATGGCGTTTCGGATAGACCCTTTTTTTTCACGGCGCGGTTTTGTTGCGCTCACCGCAACCATCGTCCTGATTCTCATGACCGGGCTTCGGATTGCCAATCCGGACTTTCTCGTTGCTGTTCGGGAGCTCACATTCGATTACTATCAACGTTTCAGTCCGCGCGAGTATATGCCCGCCCCAGTTCGGATCGTTGACATTGACGAGACCTCCATCACCGAAATCGGGCAATGGCCGTGGCCACGCACCAAAGTTGCCGAGCTGGTTGAAATCCTGACTCAAATGGGCGCAGCCGCCATTGCATTCGACGTTGTTTTCGCTGAACCGGATCGAACGTCGCCAACACAAATCCGTGCGTCCCTTCCCCCCGAGACGCCAGCGAGTGTTCAGGAAGCTTTGCAACAGCTGCCGGACAATGATGAACGTTTCGCCGCGACAATAGCCAGCGCACCGGTTGTTCTCGGCTTCGCGATCTCGGATCAGTTAACCGGCCGAACGCCTCTGAAAAAAGCCGGCATTGCCTATGGGGGAGCAGATCCTGTTACGATCCTGCCGCCCTTCCCAGCCGCAGTCCCCAGCCTCGACGCACTTCAACAAACAGCGAGCGGAATTGGATCGATTTCTGTTTCCCTCGATGATCGCGATGGCGTCATCCGCCGCATTCCGTTGATTACGAGCGACGGGACCAACGTTTATCCCGGCCTGATCACAGAGGCCCTTCGGGTGGCCCAGGGAGCAAGCGGCTTGATAGTCCGAACGACCAGTGCCAGCGGCGAAGTGGACAGCGGTACTCCGGCAATAACAGACGTAAAGATCGGCACCTTTGAAGTTCCCACAACAGCTGCAGGGGAGATGTGGATCCATTACACACCGGACAGATCAGATCGATATGTCCGCGCGATGGATTTTTATGAACAAGAGAAACACGGCGAACTTGCACCGTTGATCGAAGGGCAAATTGTACTGGTCGGCACGTCTGCAGCAGGCTTACGAGATATCCGCGCAACTGCGATCGGCGAACTGGTTCCTGGTGTGGCAGTGCATGCTCAGGCACTAGAGCAAATCATCAGCGGTCAGTTTCTGACCCGGCCAGACTGGGCGAGTGGTCTGGAGACACTCACGACATTTTTGATCGGTGCGGTCTTCATTCTCATGTTGCCCATTATCGGCAGCCTGGGAACAGCCCTGCTTGGCGGCATAGTCGCTGCGGTGCTGATTGGCGGTTCTTTCTACTTCTTTTTGGAGAAAGGCCTTCTCATCGACCCGATATACCCAAGTCTGTCGGTGTTTCTTGTCTTCGCAGCAGCAACGGTCATGCTCTATTTTCTGACCGAGCGTGAAAAACGCTTCGTCCGGCAGGCATTCAGCCAGTACCTTTCTCCGGATCTCGTGACACAGCTGGAAAAAGCGCCGGAGCAACTGACATTGGGCGGTGAGATACGGCCAATGACTATCCTTTTCATGGACATTCGCGGTTTCACGCCAATCTCCGAGCAACTGACGCCGACAGAGCTCGTCACCTTCCTCAATACACTACTTTCTCCGTTGTCCGATGCCATCCAGGCCGAAGGAGGAACGATCGACAAGTACATCGGTGACAGCATCATGGCGTTCTGGAATGCGCCGATACCCGTGCCAGACCACGCGGAAAAAGCCGGCCGGGCCAGTCTCGCCATGCTGAGGATTGTCGATGAACTGAACGAGAAAGACGCATTCGGTTTCAAGGCGCGCGGATTGAAAGCACAGACAGTTCAGATCGGCATAGGTCTGAACAGCGGCGATGCCTGCGTTGGCAACATGGGCTCAGAGCACCGGTTCAATTATTCGGTGATCGGCGATTCGGTAAACGTGGCATCAAGAATTGAATCAAGTTGCAAGGCAGTTGGCGCAGATCTCCTCGTCTCGGAAGAGACAAGAAATCAAGCTCCGGAGCTGGCCTACCTGGAAGCCGGCGAGATTTCACTCAAGGGCAAAAGTGAAACCGTCACACTGTTTGCGCTGATCGGCGACGAGGACTACGCAAAATCCGAGGACTTTCAGAAGCTATCTCAAACTCACGATGCACTTTTAAGTGCGATCGAAGCAGGCAATGCAAAAGCCGCACATGGTGCTCTCACCGCATCCCAGCAATCCGCAGCACGGCTCAGCAGCTTTTACGCCCCGTTTGCCGCTCGGATTGCGGACCTCCCCTTGGCGCAAAATGAAAGCAGCGCGGCATCCTGAGACACCGCGCTGCCGATTTCCGAGTGGTCCGTGGTGATCAGCGGATCTCGACCGCATAGGTATCGACAGGAACCACTTTAGAAATCAGGTCATTTTCAGCCATGAACTCAGCAAAACGCTGATAGCGGCCTTCATCGAGGGCTGCAGGGCGTTTTGCGAAACGCGGGAGCGTATCGGCCCAGGCGCGTTTGTTCAGCTCGTCATTCAGGTTCGGGTAGGCTTCGATAAACGCATTCCAAGCCTCGTCCGGATGGTTCGTAAGGAAAATCGTGGCCGCTTCGATGGCTGCCATGAATTTTGCGTAGCGCGGATCATCCGTCTTGTCCTTGTGAACAACGTAAATCAGCTCGTCAAAAATCGGCACACCGTTCTCTTCCGGATAGAACGCCTTGCCTTCCTTGCCTTCAATCTCAATCTGAGTGAGTTCGAAATTCCGGTAAGCACCGATGACCGCATCGACTTGACCGGACATCAGCGACGGTGACAGAGCAAAGTTGACGTTGATCAGCTCGACATCGTCGACACTGAGGTCGACGGACCGCAGCATCTGGCCGAGCATGGCGTCTTCAAACCCGGACACCGAGAATCCAATCTTTTTCCCCTTAAGGTCTTTCAACTCCTTGATCGGACCGTCTTTGAGAACGATCAGGGAATTCAATGGTGTCTCTACGAGCGTACCGATCCACTTGAGCGGAAGTCCTTCCTCGATCTGGGCGTGTAAGGTCGGCTGATAGGAAATGGCAATGTCCGCCTGGCCCGCTGCAACCAGTTTCGGCGGCATCGCGGGGTCGGCGGGTTCTATCAATTCGACATCCAGACCTTCCGCCTCAAAGAACCCCATTGCTTGAGCGGTGATCAGCGGCGCGTGGTCGGGATTGGTGAACCAATCCATCAGGACCGTTAGCTTTTCGGCAGCCTGCACAGGTGCTGACGCAAAAAGAGTGGCTGCGAAAGCGGCAGAGAGCAGTGTTTTTTTCATTCAATCCTCCAAGGAAAAGCAGGTCAGTCTTCAACCTGCCAAGGAACAAGAAACCGGGTGAAATGGTCTACAGCGAACCGCAATAACAGAACCATGAGAGCAAGCAGGATCAGCGCGGCAAACATCACATCGGTCTGCATCCGCGCGTTGCTTTGAAGCATGATGAAAGCGAGCCCGCCCTTCGCGCCGACCCACTCTCCGACAATCGCGCCGATTGGCGCAAAAACAGCAGCGATCCTCAAGCCAGAGGCCAAGGCAGGCATGGCAGACGGCAGCCGGAACACCCAGAGTTCCTTGAGGCGAGACACACGATAAAGGCGGCTGAGGTCAGAAAGCCCGGGATCAAGGCGGCGCAGCCCATCATAGAACGTGGAGGTCACGGCAAAGAAGATCACCAAAACCGCCATGACAATTTTGGAGGCAAGGCCAAATCCGAGCCACAGAACGAGGATCGGCGCGATTGCAAAAACGGGCAAGGCCTGGGTAACGAGGATCGTCGGCATGATCGCCCGTTTGGCAACGGGAAACACCCAAATCAGGATCGCCAAAAGGCACCCTGCAGCGACCCCAAAGACGAATCCGAGAAGTGTCTCGGAAAAGGTAATGCTTGCATGGTGCAGGAGAAACAGGCCCTGGTTCTGAAACGCAACAAAAACACGCTCAGGACCAGGCAGCATATACGGTGGGATTTCAAAGAAATGGACCAAGGCCGCCCAGATAAGAACGGCAACCGCCACACCCGCACAGCGTTTTAGTAGAAAACCCAAAACCCTCATAATCTGCCGCTCCTGCACAGAAGGGCATATGGATATTTGGTTTTATAGACGGCACACAGCTGATGTGCAGCGTGTGCCCGGCGCATAAGCGCATAAGCAGACATAAGGATCTCCTGCCTTCGGCAAAGCCGAAAATGACACTGGAGATCCGGGAAGAGGCTAAGGTTTCCGTCCCTTCGCCGGCATGACCCGGATCAGGTTCTAAGGGTTCGGCGCGTTGCCATCTCAGTTCCGGAAACCGGAACACCCCTCGGACCAAGCGGGACAATGCCCCGCCAATTTACAAATTGCAAGAGAAACTGCCGACCACCGGCTAAAACGCAAGATGGCTGGATGTGTTTAGCCGGCTTGCCAGGCAGAGACTGCCTTTTCAACGGCATCTTCGCCGATCGGGCCCTTCTCGAGTGTGAGAATGCCGCGTTTGCCATTCTCATAAAGCATCGGGATGTCGATCCACCCGCGCTCACGCAGAAGGGCCAAATTGCGTTGTTGCTCATTGGGCAAGCTGGAAAGGGCGATCCAGAAGAAGCCAGGAGAGACCTTGACGGAAGCCCCGATCAACGCATCGCCGCGCGCTTCCTCGGTCGGCTTCATGACCAAGCCAGGAACGTTAACGATATCGCCACCGGAAAACCCTTCTGGTAGCTCATATTTGATTTCAACCAGGTGGCTTGCCGGAAGGGACGTATCATCGTTGGGCTTGATGCGGATATCGACTTTGATATCCCGCTCAGGAATTTCGACGGCAGCGGAAAGAACAGACTGCGCTTCACCGCCAAGATCGGTCTCTTCGCCAAGTGTCCAGATGACGGCACCTTGAGCCGCGGTGCCGGTTGAGCTGGCATCTGCCCCTTCCTCATAAAGGATGGAACGTTGCGCACCGGAAGCAGGCACCTGAGCTGCCGGGGCCGGTTCGGTTTGCTCTGGGCTCACTGCTGCTAGACTGTCCGGCTGAACGCCCTGGCTTACACCGGCACCGTCCGTTGCCGGAGTATCGACATCGGCGGGCGGAGTGCTTTCCACATTCGTCACGATCGACGGCTGAGCAACAGTCCCCGGCGCGGTGTCTTGCGGGTTGATGGTCGTAGTTGTCACTGCGCGCGCATCAGGTGCAACCACATTTGCATCGGTCTCATTCAAAAGACGATCGGTGTTCTTGCTCGCATCGTCTGCATCTTCCGAGGATGCGGACACGGTGTCTTCGACGGGTGCCGCTGGTTCCGTAACAGCCGTTTTTTCCGGCTCTTGTGAAACCGCCGGTGCGGCGTCGGTGAAAGTTTCCTCAGACGGCGCAGACAAGAAGAAATAGGCGGCGGCCCCAAGCACCAGGACGGCAACCACGGCAGCAGCTGCAATCGGCACTGTCCGGCTTTTTTCTTCCGAACTTCGGAGTGCTGCAGAAGCAGACGATCTTGAACGGCTGGCGCGGGGCGTTACTGGAGCGTCCGTTAAACCCGCTGTGCTGGTCTGCGGTTGAACCACTTCATCTTCAAAGAGAGGTTCTGTTTGAGACACTTGATCATCCGAGACCGGACCCGGTTCGACTGAAACAGGGTCATAGCCCGGATGTGTCTCAGGTGAGGATATTGGGCCTTCCGGCTCCGTCAGACTTGAACCAGCCGTACCTGACAGAGTCGAGGCTTGAGGCTGGCTTTCATATGAGGCGTCGGACGAAGGAACACTTACAGGCTCTTCGGCTGGATAGGCAGACGGCTCCGGAGATGTCACCGGCGGTGCTGGTGGAGCCGAAGTCTCAACTGGAGAAGTTGTGGCGGCTGCCGGGACCGACGGCGCGGGCTCCGGCTCGCGAACCGGCGGTGCAGCTGGTGTGGCAGGCGCCTGCGGTGCGGATGGCTGCAATCCCAGGCTTTCTCGAGCGGCTTCCGCCTCGACCTTCCGGATTGCCTCTTCCAGGCGAAGTTGCTCTGCCGTGATTTCCGATGGCGACAGCGGCGGCTCGTAGGCCTTGAGCTGATTCACGATGGCATTACGCGCACGGCTGTAAACGCTTCGCCGCGCTGCACCGTTGCTTTCGGGCAAGGACGCGATCGTTTTCTTTAATATCGAATAGTAATCAGCCATCTTCCTGCCTACCGGCCAACTGCACTCCTGCGTCTCCTGGATCAGATTCGCGACTTCTTCGTGACTTGTACCAAGTTTTCGAAGAGATTTTCGCCTACCAGATCGCGCGAGACGCGCACAATTGTCGTTCCATTTTGCTTTTGATGCCGGAGATCCCGGACTTCAAAAGCTGTCGAGTGCGTAGCGATTCGCAACGCACTCTAAGCATCTTTAATATTGTCTTGTTTACGTCAATTCGCTCAGTCTTGGAAAGGATTCTGCACAAGAATTGTGTCATCACGTTCCGGACTGGTCGATAAGATCGCTACCGGTGCACCGATCAGCTCTTCAACATGCCGTACATATTTGATCGCTTGCGCCGGAAGTTCAGCCCAGGTGCGCGCACCTTCAGTGGATTCTTTCCAACCCGGCATGCTCTCATAGATCGGCTTGACCCGTTCCTGTGCGCCTTGCGACGCTGGAAGATAGTCGAGGCGCTCGCCGTCGAGTTCGTAGCCAACGCAGATCTTGATTTCCTCAAGACCATCCAGAACATCAAGCTTGGTCAGTGCGATACCATTGATACCGGACGTACAAACGGTCTGACGCACAAGAACCGCATCGAACCAGCCGCAGCGGCGGCGGCGGCCGGTCACCGTGCCGAACTCATGACCACGCGTCCCAAGAAACTCACCAACCTCGTTTTGTTGCTCGGTCGGGAAAGGCCCCTCACCCACACGCGTGGTGTAAGCCTTCGTAATCCCAAGGACATAGTCGACGGAACCTGGCCCGAGACCGCAACCTGTCGCGGCCTGTCCGGCAACAGTGTTGGAAGATGTCACGAACGGGTATGTACCATGATCGATGTCGAGAAGAGCCCCTTGAGCCCCTTCGAAGAGAATCCGTTTGCCTTGTCGGCGTTGCTCGTCGAGCAAGTACCAGACCTTATCCATGTAAGGCAGAACCTGATCTGCGACACTGGACAGCTCTTCGAAAATGGCGTCCGCTGAGACTTCGTCCTGCCCCAGACCCCGGCGCAAAGCATTGTGGTGGGTCAGAAGCCGGTCGATTTTCGCCGGAAGCGTTGTAAGGTTTTTCAGATCCATCAAACGGATCGCACGGCGGCCAACCTTATCTTCATATGCCGGACCGATACCGCGCTTTGTTGTGCCGATCTTGGTGCCGGTGTTGGAATTTTCGCGAAGCGCGTCCAGTTCCCGGTGCAAAGACAGGATCAAGGTTGCGTTTTCAGCCACCCGCAGGCTTTCAGGCGTAACAACAACGCCTTGCTCGCCGAGCCGCTTGACCTCTTCGGCCAACGCATGGGGATCCAGCACCACACCATTGCCGATCACAGACAGTTTGCCTGGACGAGCCACACCGGATGGCAGCAAGGAGAGCTTGTAGCTCACACCGTCAATGACGAGTGTATGTCCAGCGTTGTGTCCGCCCTGGAACCTTACAATGACATCGGCTTGTTCCGACAACCAGTCGACAATCTTGCCTTTGCCTTCGTCACCCCATTGCGAACCGACAACAACCACATTCGCCATCTAGCTTTTGCTCTCCTAAAGCAGGTTCGTGACGTCCTTGACGCCAACACAACAAGCCCCGGACAAGTCCCCGGGGCAAACGGCGCGGACTATAGACAGGATTGGTTGGCCGCGCGAGTCTTCCCGGCCATTTAATTGAAGAATTGCGCAAGCTACCGATCAAACTCTCCTCAATTCCGGTGCTTGTTCATTTTATCGCTGCGCAAGACAAGCCTGCGCATCCAACATTCGCTCGGTTTTCGGGTGTCGGGAACCGAAAACACATGGTACCCGGTAGACATTCACCTGGTTGGAGCTCCCTCATGAAATTGCAGCATTGGATCTTGCTGATTTGTCTCGGCGCGATTTGGGGAGGATCGTTTATCTTTGCCAAGGTTGCGGTTGCCGAGATCCCTGCGTTGACCCTGGTGTTTTTCCGCGTCGCATCCGCCTGTCTCGCGCTTTGGCTTGTGCTCTGGGCCCAAGGCACTTTGGAGCAGTTTCCCTTAAAGATGGCGGCCTCGTTTCTGGCTATGGGCCTCTTGAACAACGTTATCCCGTTTTCACTGCTCTTTGCCGGACAGACTGTGATCGGGGCGGGTCTTGCGTCTATCCTAAACGCGACGACACCGGTCTTCACGGTTTTGGTAGCCGGTGTCCTGTTCCGCCAGGAAACTCTCGGCATTCACAAGATTGCCGGTATTGCTCTCGGAATCGCCGGCGTCGCAACGATGCTCTCCGGCAGCTTGTCCGGCATAGTCTCAGACCCTTTGTGGGCTCAGGCGGCATGTCTGGGAGCAGCGCTATCCTATGCCTTTGCAGCGACCTTTGCCAAACGCTTCAAAGGCCTCCCGCCCCTGATCTCGGCAACCGGTCAATTGTCCGGATCAACCCTGATCATGGCCCCGATCGCTCTGTTCGCATCCCGTTCTTGGAGCGTAGCGGATCCAAGCGTCATTGCCTGGCTCAACGTTCTCGCCCTCGGGATCTTCGCGACTGCACTTGCTTACCTGATGTACTTCCGGCTTCTTGCAGAAGCGGGAGCAACCAACGCTTCACTGGTCACGCTACTGGTGCCCGCCAGCGCCTTGTTTTTTGGATGGCTTTTATTGGGTGAAGAATTGTCGGCGATTCAACTGGCCGGCTTCGCACTCTTGTTAAGTGGGTTGGTCGTTCTTGATGGGCGGCTCTTCGCCCGTTTCAAACCAGTATCCACATCAGCAAAATAGCGAGCGCCCGGCTGACATCTCATCCGGGCGCTATTGGTGTCAAAAGCGAAGCGGCTTGACTTGCTTCACATGGGAGACCGTCTCCAAGCGGGCCATGACCTCTTTTGAGACCGGGGCATCCACTTCAACAAGACATATCGCTTCCTCTCCTGGCGCTGTCCGGCCGAGGTTGAAGGTCGCAATATTTACCTCGTTGTTACCCAGTTCCATTCCAAGGTGGCCGATAAAGCCCGGTTTGTCTTCATTGGTGATGTAAAGCATGTGCTCGCCGAGCTCAGCTTCCATATTGATGCCCTTCACCTGGATGATCCGGGGCTTCCCGTCAGCGAACACCGTCCCGGCGACGGAGCGGCTTTGGCGCTCCGTTTCCACAGTCAGGCGGATGTAGGTCTCATACGCCCCCTGTTTGTCGCGCCGGACCTCTTCGATCTGCATGCCCCTTTCCTTCGCCAGGATGGGTGCAGAGACCATGTTGACGGTCTGTAAAAGCGGCGTCAGCAAACCAGTGAGTGCAGCCGACGTCAGTGCCTGAACGTTCATGTCGGCAACTGCACCGGCATATTCCAGGCGAACGCGCTCAATCCCGGTTTCAGTAAGCTGTCCGGCAAAAGACCCCAACTGCTCAGCCAACCGGACAAAAGGCGCCAGTTTCGGCGCCTCTTCTGCCGTAATTGACGGCATGTTGAGCGCATTCCGGACGGCACCGCTCAAAAGGTAATCACACATTTGCTCGGCAACCTGCAGAGCAACGTTCTCTTGGGCTTCCTCCGTTGAGGCTCCAAGATGCGGTGTGGACACGAAGGTCGGCGCGCCGAAAAGCACATTTTCCTTGGCCGGTTCATCGACAAAGACGTCGAAAGCAGCGCCCGCAAGTTTCCCGCTATCAAGCGCATCACGGACGGCCTGTTCATCAGCAAGACCGCCGCGGGCACAGTTGATGAGGTAGGCCCCGTCCCGCATTTGAGCGATCGCGGCAGCATCAATGGTGTTCCGCGTCTTGTCAGTCAGCGGTGTGTGCAACGTGATGAAGTCCGACCGAGA
Organism: Roseibium alexandrii DFL-11; assembly: GCF_000158095.2. Classification (NCBI taxonomy): domain Bacteria; kingdom Pseudomonadati; phylum Pseudomonadota; class Alphaproteobacteria; order Hyphomicrobiales; family Stappiaceae; genus Roseibium; species Roseibium alexandrii. The sequence continues at coordinate 4,523,820 of NZ_CM011002.1, read as the reverse complement.
GAGAAGCCCATCCAACTCCACCTTCTCGACGCCGAGCGCCAGTGCCCGTTCCGGCGTCAGGAAAGGGTCAAAGGCAATCACCTTCATCTTGAGACCGATACCCCGCTCGGCAACGATCGATCCGATGTTTCCGCAGCCGATCAGGCCCAAGGTTTTGCCGGTGATCTCGCGGCCCATGAACCGGGACTTTTCCCATTTGCCGGCCTGGGTCGACGCATCAGCGGCCGGTATTTGACGGGCCACCGCCATCATCATGGATATCGCATGTTCGGCCGTCGTAATGGCATTGCCGAAAGGCGTGTTCATCACGATGATGCCACGTGCCGTGGCCTTGGGAATGTCAACATTGTCGACGCCAATCCCTGCACGGCCGACAACCTTCAGGTTGTCCGCTGCAGCGATGATCTTTTCCGTCACCTTCGTAGCAGAGCGGATTGCCAGGCCATCATACTGACCGATGATCTCGCGCAGCTTTTCCTTGTCCTTGCCAACATCGGGCAGGAAATCCGCCTCCACACCGCGATCCTTGAAGATCTGTACGGCAGCTGGAGACAACTTGTCAGAAATCAATACTTTCGGGGCCATATGAGCCTCTCCTTGACATCAATACCTGTCCGGGCAGCGTACCACCCGGCATTGGACTTAGTTGTTCAAAGAACAGGCTCAGGCGGCCTGAGCGTGTTTCGCTTTTTCGGTTTGGAAGGCCCAGTCCAGCCAGGACGTCAGCGCTTTCAGATCACTGGCCTCAACGGTTGCACCTGCCCAGATCCGAAGGCCGGATGGTGCATCCCGGTAAGCGCCGATGTCATAAGCAACGCCTTCACTGTCGAGCATGGAAACCATGCCCTTCGCGAAAGCGGCCTGGTGCTCATCGGACAGCGCCAGAATGTCCGGATCAACCACAGTCAGACAGACAGATGTGTTGGACCGGGTCACAGGATCCTTCGGCAAGAAATCAACCCAGGAGGTCTGGTCAACCCAATCAGCCAGAACCTCAAGGTTGCCGTCAGCGCGCGCCACAAGACCGGCCAAACCACCCAGATCTTCCGCCCACTTCAGGGCATCGAGATAGTCTTCAACGCACAGCATGGACGGCGTGTTGATCGTCTCGCCGCGGAAAATCCCTTCAATCAGCTTCCCGCCTTTGGTCAGGCGGAAAATCTTCGGCAAGGGCCAAGCCGGAGAATAAGTTTCAAGGCGTTCGACAGCGCGCGGGCTGAGGATCAGCATGCCATGTGCGGCTTCACCGCCAAGCACCTTTTGCCAGGAAAACGTCACCACATCGAGCTTGGCAAAGTCCAGCTCCTGCGCGAATGCGGCCGAAGTCGCATCGCAGATTGTCAAACCTTCACGGTTCGCTGGAATCCAGTCTCCGTCCGGCACACGGACGCCGGATGTGGTCCCATTCCATGTGAAGACGACATCATTCGAAAAGTCGACCGTCGAAAGGTCCGGCAGCTCGCCATAAGGCGCTTCTATCTTGCGGACATTTTCCAGCTTCAGCTGTTTGACCACATCGGTCACCCAACCAGATCCGAAGCTTTCCCAGGCAAGCATGTCGACGCCCCGGGCACCGAGCAGCGACCACATGGCCATTTCAACTGCGCCGGTATCGGAAGCCGGAACGATGCCAATGCGGTAATCGTCCGGCACGTTCAGCACCTTGCGTGTCAGCTCAATGGCTTCCGCAAGTTTGGCCTTGCCCGGCTTGGCGCGGTGCGACCGTCCAAGCGGCGCATCGGAAAGCGCTTCCAGCGACCAGCCGGGACGCTTGGAACAGGGACCAGAAGAAAAATTAGGATTGGCCGGACGCACGTCCGGCTTGGAGATTACTATGCTCATTTCAAGTCTACCCTCACAGATAGGAGCCCCTCGTTGGGGAGGGGTGGCCCACCTATGGGGATAAAGCTGAAAGGCAGTTACGTCAATTCAATTGCGAAAAAGACAAGAAAAAGGGCCGGTCGATGACCGGCCCTTTCGCCAACACGTATGCTGGAAAATCAGAAATTACTCGTGATCGGCCCGGCTGGATAATATGCCGGAGCCGCTGCAGGTGCGTTGAATGTGTAGCGCGCACCAATGCGGAATTCGTGAGCGGTCAAGTCTTCCCACACTTCACGGGATTCACCCGTACCAACGTTATAAAGCTTCACGGTTTTCGCCTCGCCGAGGTCCTTATACCGGTAGCCAGCGTCGATGCTCCAATTCGGCGTGACAGCATATTCTGCACCTGCCATCAAGGCCCAGGCGAAATTCCAGTCGCCGTTGCTGCCGTCGTAGCTGGAGAACGTGCCGTCCGGATTGAGCGACGTTTTGTTGCTTGCACTCACGTATGATGCACCGATACCGGCACCGACATAAGGTGTGATCCGGTTCCAGGTCGCAAGATCGACATAACCGTTCAGCATGACTGTCCAGACGTCAATGTCGGCCTTCTCGGTTGAGAATTGACCTGCAGCTGCACAGCCACCACACGGCGCGTAGCCAGTTGCGGTTGCCTTGGCCTCATAGTCGACCGTCACATCACTTCTGAAGTAGCGGTTGAACTGGTAACCGACACCTGCACCAATCATCCAGGTGTTGTCGAGGCTCTCGCGCTCATAGCGCAGTCCACCGATCGCGGAGTCGTTGAAGCTTCCACTTGGGTCGCCGTAGACCTTGTAGCCGATGTCACCCCGCAGGTAGAAACCGCCGACGGCCGCCGGAGCGACCGGTACGTGTTCAATGACCGGCGTCGGCAAGTCTGCTGCAAAACCCGCAGTGGACAGCACAACAGCAAAGCCGGTCAAAGACAAACGTTTAAAAAATCTATCCATGTCTTCGTCCTCTTCCGATGTAGCGTCTGCATTTAATTGCCGACACACCAATCTCGAGGCCAAAAATGACGCCTATTCATTAAGGTTGACTTAACTGTGTTCTTTAACCGAGTTTTTTTACGTAAATGAATGGTAAATCTTGCCCCCTGCTTTTTACCAAACATTAAAAAAGCCAGCTGAATCAGCTGGCTTTATTGTTAAGAACATAAGCGATTCCAAGAGGCCGCAAGCGCTACGCAGCGGAAGACGCAACAACCCCGGCAATATCGTTCACAACTTGTTTAACCAAATCCGCGTCATCGCCTTCGGCCATAACCCGAATCAACGGTTCTGTCCCAGAGGCTCTGATCACGAGACGTCCGGATGTGCCGAGGCGGGCTTCGCCGTCCTCAATCGCAGATTTTACCTCGGAATGCTGAAGCGGCGCACCGCCTTTGTAGCGGACGTTTTTCAGGATTTGCGGAACAGGTTCAAACCGGCGGCAAACTTCTGACACAGGTTTATCCTGCTGCTTGATACAAGCCATAATCTGAAGTGCGGCAATCAGCCCGTCACCTGTGGTCGCGAAGTCCGACAGCACAATATGACCGGACTGCTCCCCGCCCACGTTGAAGCCATTGGCGCGCATATGTTCGACCACATAACGGTCGCCGACTTTTGTGCGCTCAAGTCCGAGCCCCAGATCCCCCAAATACCGTTCCAAGCCAAGATTGGACATAACAGTTGCAACGATACCGTTGCCCGCCAAGCGACCATTGGCTTGCCAGGATTGGGCAACCACCGCCATCAGCTGGTCACCGTCAACTACAGTTCCGTTTTCATCTACGATGATTACCCGATCCGCATCACCATCAAGGGCAATGCCGATGTCCGCGCGCACTTCATGAACCTTCTTGGACAACGCATCTGTGGACGTCGACCCGCAATCCTTGTTGATGTTAAACCCGTCCGGAGAAACGCCCATACGGATTACATCAGCACCGAGCTCAAAAAGAGCATCCGGCGCAACTTTGTAGGCAGCTCCGTTGGCGCAATCGACAACGACCCGCAGGCCTTCCAGGCTCATTTTGCGCGGCAGGGTGCGCTTTGCAGTTTCGATATAGCGCTCTTGGGCACCATCAATCCGTTTGGCACGCCCAAGCTCCTGAGCGTTGGCGAGATGCGGTGTCAGATCGCTTTCGACGAGGGTTTCGATGGACTTCTCGATTTCGTCACTCAGTTTGAAGCCATCAGGCCCGAAGAATTTGATGCCATTGTCCTGGAAGGGATTGTGAGATGCGGAGATCATCACACCAAGATCCGTACGCAAGGAACGGGTCAACATCGCAACGGCAGGGGTTGGAAGAGGCCCAAGCAGGAAAACATCCATACCGACTGATGTGAAACCCGCCACCAGAGCATTTTCCAGCATGTAACCGGATAGTCTCGTGTCTTTTCCGATGACAACGCGATGGCGATGCCCGCCATTCTTGAACACCAGGCCCGCCGCCATGCCGATCTTAAGTGCCATCTCCGCGGTCATTGGATAGGCATTCGCCTGCCCGCGAATCCCGTCGGTGCCGAAGAACTTGCGCATAAACCAAACCTTGTCGTTTTCGAATCTTTGTCGTTGTAACCGAGATTTCCGGCGCCGTGTGTCACATCTTATGAGCAAATGTTACCACCAGCAGCCGGTTCATATCTATTCAAACACATGAAAAGTGCCCGGTGAGACACCGGGCACTTTTGTTGTTCAGTCGTAGAGCGTATTAGGCCTGTGGCTGAGGCTCCATGCCGCCGCTTGGCTCATCGCCGCCGCGCTTGGCTCCCGCTTTCGGCACCGCAGAGGACCGGCCAATCGGCTGATCGTCATCAGTGTCCCGCACCGGCGGCTTGCCATCCAGCAAGCCCTTGATCTCATCGCCGGAGAGCGTCTCGTATTCGAGTAGACCTTTGGCAATGCTGTGCAATTGGTCTTCGTGATCACCAAGGATTTTCTTCGCTGTCTCATATCCCTGATTGACGAAGGATTTGATTTCAGCATCGACGATCTTCTGGGTCTCATCCGCCACGTTCTGGTTCTTTGCGACGGAATGACCGAGGAAAACCTCTTCCTGGTTTTCGCCGTACAGCAATGGCCCAAGCTTGTCGGACATACCGAATTGGGTTGCCATCGCGCGGGCAAGTTTGGTCGCCATCTGGATGTCACCAGATGCGCCTGAGGTCACCTTCTCATATCCGAAGATCATTTCTTCGGCAACGCGACCACCCATGGCAACAGCCAAATCGGCTTTACACTTGGCACGTGTCAAAGACACCTGATCTTTTTCCGGCAACCGCATGACCATACCAAGCGCGCGCCCGCGCGGGATGATCGTTGCCTTGTGGATGGGATCAGAAGCTTCCTGATGAAGAGCGACAAGTGCATGCCCGGCTTCATGGTAGGCGGTCAGCTTCTTTTCTTCCTCAGTCATCACCAAGGTGCGGCGCTCTGCACCCATCATGACCTTATCCTTGGCGTCCTCGAACTCGGCCATCGTGACCAAGCGCTTGGACCGGCGGGCGGCAAGAAGGGCGGCCTCGTTCACAAGGTTCATGAGATCGGCACCCGAGAAGCCTGGTGTGCCGCGTGCCAGTGTGCGCACATCGACATCCGGAGCCAGTGGCACTTTCCGCATGTGGACCTTGAGGATCTTTTCGCGGCCAGTCACGTCCGGGTTCGGAACGACAATCTGACGGTCGAACCGGCCCGGGCGCAGAAGCGCAGGATCAAGTACGTCCGGACGGTTGGTTGCCGCGATGATGATGATGCCCTCGTTCGGCTCAAACCCGTCCATCTCGACGAGAAGCTGGTTGAGCGTCTGCTCACGCTCATCATTCCCACCACCAAGGCCTGCACCGCGGTGACGGCCAACGGCGTCAATCTCATCGATAAAGATGATGCACGGTGCATTTTTCTTGGCTTGCTCGAACATGTCGCGCACGCGGCTTGCACCCACGCCGACAAACATTTCCACAAAGTCAGAGCCGGAGATCGTGAAGAATGGCACGTTTGCTTCACCCGCAACCGCACGGGCGGTCAGGGTTTTACCGGTACCCGGAGGGCCGACCAGTAGCACGCCGCGCGGAATCCGACCGCCGAGCCGCTGGAATTTTTGCGGATCACGCAAGAACTCAACGATTTCCTGAAGATCTTCTTTAGCTTCATCTATGCCGGCAACGTCTTCGAATGTGACCCGGCCGTGCGCTTCGGTCAGCAGTTTCGCTTTGGACTTGCCAAAGCCCATGGCTTTGCCGCCAGAGCCTTGCATTTGCCGCATTACGAAAATCCAGATGCCAAGAATGATGAGCATCGGAAGCCAAGAGAACAGAGCGCCGAGGAGCGGTGAGCTTTCAGCCGGCGGACGAGCGTTGATCAGGACGCCTTTTGTGCGAAGTTCCTCGACATATTGCGCGCCTTCGGGCGCGTATGTCTGGAACGGACCCGTCGTCGAGCTGCCGGAGATCTTCTGTTCCTGAATTGTCACCGATCGCACGTCACCGCGATCGACTTTATTCATGAACTCAGAGAAAGCGATCTCGTCCGTTACGCTGTTCTGTGTTGGGCTCTGAAACAGCTGGAACAAAGCGATCAGCAGAAGGGCGATTATCACCCAGAGCGCGAAGTTGCGAAAATGTGCGTTCATTTCTATCCCTTAACCGCCCGACGCGACTTTATTAGAATGCGCGCGGTTACATTTCTTTTAGCGAAGATAGGTCGCCCATAGCCCTATGCCAAGGTGGTGCGCCATATTGCGCATGCACACTGACTATTTTCTTAAGACACACCCCTAACAGATGTTTGCGCCCGCGAAAACCGCGGAAAACCTAAGACCCCTCAAGATCTGTCCTATAGTTACCGGCCAATTTTACCGGAACGGGGATACGCTGAAGTGAAATTTCGCACCCGCCACGCCCTGCATCATGCCAGATCAATGAGGCCGCACACCGAACGCCCACCGGCCCGTTTCCAATCCAGAAAACCGGCGCGCTTTCAAACGCCTCCTTTGGCCACCCATTTGGCCAGGAAACCTGCCGCCGGTCGACCGGCGCATTGAACAGCGGGCCGAGGCTGACAGCCATACTGCTCGAAGGTGCGCCGGCGGCGGCTTGAACATCGAACAAAAATCGGGCATCCCAATTTCCCTCTCCGCGGAGGTTCTCAAGAACCTCAGGCGGTGATCGGCCGATTTCTTTCCAAACAAATAGAGTATCCCGTTTTATTTCCAGAACGGCTCCACCCAATGTTTGGCGCCCTGCGTTGTTGTTCAAAATCCAGTGATCGAGGGCTTCGATCTTCCGTAACTTCGGCTGATAAACCCGGCCCGTTACCCGCTCGATCATGAGAATGAGCAAACGCAGCCTGAATTCTTCTGACTGGGCGCGAAACACCAGTGTCGAAGTCTTGACCGGTCCTGCCGGATGTTCCTCGACATGCTGTCGAAAAAGCTCCGCGAGGACCATCTCCAGAGCTTCGCGCGCACGCCTCAGCTGCCGTGCTGTTGTGGCAATCCGGCTCGGCGACAACCCCTCTTCGGAGAGAGTGCTCGAAATCGACCGCAAACGGCTGCGCTTGTATTTCAAACTCTTATTTGAAGGATCGTCACACCATTTTTGATCCCGTTCTTCTAAGGTTGCTAAAAGACGGCTTTTGGGCACACCGAGAAACGGGCGCAGCAAACGAAGACCGGCAGGTCCTTCAGGTTCATCTGAAGCCATGGCGCCAAGCCCGTTTAATCCGCTCCCACGGGTCAAACGATCGAGAAACGTTTCAGCCTGGTCATCGAGATGATGCGCGAGAAGAACGGCCTCAAAACCCGACACAGCTGTCTGTTTTGCGATCAACTGGTATCGCGCGCCGCGCGCCGCCTCTTGAACACCAGTTTCCGGCTTGTCATCCGTCCATTTCAGAATATGGCAGCGCAAACCATGTTGTTCACTCAGTTCCCGAACAAAGCACGCTTCTTGAGAGCTTTCTGGACGCAGTTGGTGATCAACAACGACCACCTCGCACGCTCCTTCCCAGTTTCGTCTCGATCGCCATTCACAAAAGGCGAGCAGCAAACAAACTGAGTCTCCACCACCGGAGACAGCAAGAGCAATTTTTGAGAAGTTTTTCAATGAATGAAATAGTTGGTCAATTTCCCGGTCAGTGAGCCCGGAATACGGATCCGGCTGGTTACGAACACTGGGCACTTTGGCGTTCATCCCGCGCTTGTGACAAAACCGCCGGCGCAGCATTTGGAAATTTGCTCAAGAGTTCTGAAAACGTCGCGCAGGCAACATCAGTTTCCCCGAGCCCGCGAAGCGACACGCCGAGCTTCAGCAAACTGTCCGGGCTTTTTGAATTGCCAGGATGATCCCGGTAGGTTTTCAAAAATGCGTCCGCTGCCTCGCGGAAGTTCTGCTGGGCCAGGAGGCTTTCGCCGAGCCAGTACTGCGCATTTGCCGCCAGTTGATTGTCCGGATAGCTCTCCAAGAAGGTACGAAAACCAGCCTCTGCCGCAGCATAATCTCCATTCACTGCCATGGAATATGCTCGGTCGTAATCCGTCCGCGGGTCACCACTTCCAATGATACCGGCAATCTGGTCATCGTCTGTCGAGAACTCTGGGCTGGGCGTGGTGTCTTGCGCTGCTCCCGGTGGCACGACCTGACCTTGTGCCAACGAAGACAAATCAATCGGTCCATTCGACGGAATGCCTGAGCCGGCTTCATATCCGCCCGATTGGGACCAATCACCATCTCCAGAACCGTCGGCAGGAAGGGTTGCTAATCCACCGCCGGGTGCGACCAGGCCTTCAGACTGAGGTGTGCCATCCGGCACCAGCCCAGGTGAAGCGTCCGACCGTTTGCCGGGCGTCCCGCCTTCAAGCTGCTGAAAACGGTATTCGTTGTCTTCCTGCATCCGGCGCATTTGATCCTGCAATTCACGCATTTGAAACGCCATTTGCTCGATTTGGCCGGTTAAGACCCGAATTTGCTCTTCCAACTGTCCGATACGGACACTGGAATCGTCATTCCGTTTACCGAAAAGTTGCGCATGAGATGGCGTTGCCACTGAGATGAGCATTACGGCCAATACAGGGCATACCAGCCTGTAAAACTGTTTCATTCGTCCCTCCGCTGTGCAGCCACTTGTCATATACCAATACCGATAAATGGAAAGCCATCTGATTGGCAGGGAGAGGTACTCACCCGGATGGCCGCACGCTGAATTCTAGCGCAAATGGCGCTCCGAGTTCGGCCAAATTTTGACAAACAAGCCTGGAAACGGCGTGTTTTTGCTCCGGGCAAATAAAAACGCCGGGCAAAAACCCGGCGTTTGTAGCGTTATTCGAGCGTTGATCAGTTGGTCGCGTTGTTCAACACAGTGACCGCCCGCCGGTTCTGAGACCAGCAGCTGTTGTCGTTACAAACGGCAACTGGCCGTTCTTTGCCGTACGAAATCGTTTTGATCCGGGAGGCAGAAACACCCTGGGATACGAGGTAATCACGAGCAGCTTGTGCACGTCTTGCACCAAGCGCAATATTATACTGGCGGGTACCGCGCTCATCAGCATGACCTTCAACGGTGATCGTGTACTTAGAATACCGGCTGAGCCACTTCGCCTGATTGGCCAGCGTTGCCTGACCTTGCGAGTTCAAAGTTGATTGGTCCTCTTCGAAGAACACTCGGTCCCCGACATTCACCACGAAATCCTGTCCGGTCCCCGGCTTGACGTTTGTCGCCAATCCGTCCGGCTTCGTTTGCGCACAAGCCGCGGCAAAAAGGACTGCAAAACAGACTGCAATCCAACGCGCGCCACTGGAGGCACTCACCATATTGAACATTCCTGTCTCCTTACCCCAGCCCGCGACACCGGCTTTTCCAATGTGCCCAAATATCTTGGTAAACGCTTTCTAGCCAAAGTCGGTTAATGCGCTCTCAATAAGGCTGGTAAACAAATCGTTATTCGTTGTCTCAATCGATCAATGGCGACCAAGACGGATCTGATGCAAATGCCGGGGTTTCCAGCCTTTGTTCATTGTATCCGGTTAAGTCTACGGTCCATACTTGAGGACCGCCATTGGCCCCGGGAGTATCGCGGAAAAACACAAGCACGCGGCCATTCGGAGACCATGCTGGCCCTTCGTTATGATAGCCCTCAGTGAGAACCCGCTCGCCTTTCCCATCAGGCCGCATCACGCCAATCATAAACCGGCCCTGGTGCTGCTTGGTAAAGGCGATCAGATCGCCCCGCGGAGACCAGACCGGTGTCGAATAGCGCCCCGGGCCAAAGGAAATCCGCTGAGCTTGGCCGCCAGATGCACTCATCACATAAAGCTGCTGTGAGCCTCCCCGATCGGATTCGAACACAATGCGTTGGCTGTCCGGGGAGAACGACGGGCTCGTATCAATGGCAGCTGAATTGGTCAAGCGGGTCGTCTGCCGCGACCGCAAATCCATCTTGAAGATGTTTGCATTGCTACCCTGCTGCAAGCTCATGACAACACTCTGCCCATCGGGTGAGAACCGCGGTGCAAAGGTCATACCTGGAAAGTTGCCTACAATCTCCCGCTGACCGGTCTCGATGTTCAAAAGGTACACGCTTGGATCCGCACCGGCATAAGACATGTAGGTGATTTCCTGGCTCGTCGGCGAAAAGCGCGGTGTCAAAACCAGATCATCGCCCCGGGTAAGGTACCGGACATTGGCACCGTCCTGATCCATCAGTGCCAAGCGTTTTACGCGCTTATCTTTCGGCCCCGTCTCGTCGACAAACACAATGCGCGTGTCGAAATAGCCTTTTTCGCCGGTGATGCGCTCGTAAACGGCATCCGCAATGATATGAGCGAGTCGCCGCCAGTTTTCCGGTGTCGTATAGAACTGCTGTCCGAGCATTTGTTCTGCAGCAAAGACATCCCAAAGCCGGAATTCAGCGCGCAAGCGGCCATCGGCCTGTTTGGTCACGGTACCAGTGACAAGCGCCTGTGCACTGATCGTGCGCCAATCCCCGAAGCGCGGCGTGGAATTCACGCTCATGTTCTTCTGTATGAAGCTCGCCGGGTCCAGAGGATTGAAGAGACCGGACCGTTTGAGATCCGCCGCGATCACCGCGGTCATGTCGGCAGCCAGTTTGCTGTCGCCACCTTCGGCGGAGAACTGCGGCAGGGCAATCGGCAACGGTTCGACATTCCCTTGAGTGATGTCTATTTCGACCAGGGCAGCGACCGGTAGCGGGGTTAGTGCTGCGAACAAAAAAACGAAGCCGCCGCGAACGCGGGCCGAAGACCCGACGATCCCTAGAAACTGTTTCCAAATCTGACGCATGAGCAATACCGCTCCTTCACCTTTGGGTTCCGACTGCGAAATCGGCTTAGCCCCCGAGCATCTCTCTCGGGTCAAAATTGATAATCACTTCCTGCCACGCATCATATTTCGCTATTGGCAGGCTGTAGGGCTGGCAACGCATCACGGCACGGACCGCACTGCTTGCTGCTGCGCGGAAGGCCGGATTTGCATTGGAATTCATGACTTCCGGACCATTGGACACTTCGCCGTTCTGCGACAGGTTGAAACGAACCCGCACATTCAGATCTTCCGCACCCACTGCCCCGACAGGAGGGCTCCAACACATGGCAACTTGGGAGCGTAACGCATCCAACTCCGACTGTGTCATGCGGATGTTCGGCGTACCTTGTCGTGTTCCCAGCGAAGCAGGCGTTTCGGGTTGCCCGCCGGTCTGGCCAGCTGGTTCCACCTTGTTGAGCAGGGCCGCAACGTCGCTGACAATGGATTCGTCCCTCGGTTCCTGCCGCTGCGGCCGTGGCGGTGCCGGTTTTGTCCTTGGCGCAATGCTTGTCAGGATCGGCTGAACTGCCGGTGCGGCTTCCTGCTGCGGCACAGGCTCCGGTTCAGGAGCCGGCTCCGGCTCAGCAGCCGGTACCGGTTCGGGCGCAGGTGCAGGTTCTGGGGCGTCTTCAGGCTCGGCGACTGGTTCCGGTTCAGGCGGCGTCGGAGTTGGCGCTGGCGCCGTAGTGGGAGGCGACGGCTGCTGAACTTGACTATCACCAGGTTTGTCGGCCGGTTGCGGGGTCTCTTCAGCCGGTGTATCGCTCGGCTGAAGCGCTGCAACGTCCCGGACTTCCGCGTTTTTTTCACCCAAGCGAAGCTGCGTAAATTCCTCGATTGGAACGAGATCCACCGGCAGCGTTTCGACTTGAGGAACGGAAAAACTCTTCGCGTCCGGAAAGGCAATCAAGCCCCAGACCAAAAAGACCGAGTGACCGGCCAAAGACGCAATGAGACCTGCGCGCATTCTGCGTTACGAGTCCCGTTCTTCCAGAGTGACAAGGCCGAGCCGTTTAAAGCCAGCCGCGTTGATCCGGCCCATGAGTTTCATCATGGTGCCGTAATCAGCATCCTGATCTCCGCGCACATAGATGCGCTCTTCGTACCCATTGGCTGCAATCGCCTCCAGTTTGGGAACGACTTCATCAATGAGGATCGGAGTATCCTGAATGAAAATTTCGCCTGCCGAATTGATGGAAATCGTTATCGGTTCGGTGTCCCCTTCAAGGGCCTTTGCACGTGTCTCCGGAAGATCGATTGGCACGCCAACCGTCAGCAAAGGCGCTGCAACCATGAAGATGATGAGGAGCACCAGCATCACGTCGACGAAGGGTGTGACGTTGATCTCACTTATCGGCAGACTGCGCCGGCGCCGCCGGCCGCGGCGGCCTCCGCCTGCTTGTCCACCTCCGGCCTGCATGCCCATGGATCAGACCCTCTCGTCGATCTGCCGCGACAAGATCGCGGAGAACTCGTCAGCAAAGCCTTCCATACGGGCAACTGCCCGACCGACATCCGAAGAGAATTTGTTATATGCGATAACCGCAGGAATGGCGGCCAGAAGACCCAGAGCCGTCGCGAACAGGGCTTCGGCAATCCCGGGCGCCACGACCGCAAGGTTGGTGCTCTCAGAGGCAGCAATTGCCTGGAATGCGGTCATGATGCCCCAAACGGTTCCGAACAGTCCGATGAACGGAGCAGATGATCCAACGGTCGCCAGGATCAGCAACCGATTTTCCAGCCGCTCCTGCTCGCGCTGGATTGTCACATCCATGACCCGGTCGATCCGTTGCTGAAGGCTGCCAATTGCCGGACGTGCGCCCTCGTGACTGCGCTTCCACTCCCGCATGGCTGCGACGAACAGCGCCGCCATGGAATGGTTCACGCGATTGTGCAGCGTTCCATAGAGCTCTTCCAAAGACTGCCCCGACCAGAACACGGTCTCGAACCGGTTCATTTGCCGTTTTGTCTTTCCGAAAATCATGATCTTGTCGACGATGATCGCCCAGCACCAAACCGATGCCGCAAGCAATCCCAACATTACGACCTGTACGACAATGTGCGCTTGCCAGAACAAGGCATAGAAAGAAAGATCGCCTTTAGGCGCCGCCAATGTCGTTTCGACTAGTGTTTCCATAAACCCGATGACCTCTCGGCCGAATGATGCGTGTTGCATTCAGAGAACCGGTGCTTTGATTGCACCGGTCACGGGGGAATCCGCCCCTATTCGCCGACCGCTTCTCTGACGTTTGATTTTGTCAAAACTGGGACTGATTACGCGCAATTGAGCGCTTTACTAAAAGAATCAATTAAGGTTACTGCAAGATTAACAGCCACTCGTGAGGCAGAGTATTTTGCTGTCAGCACACTCAATTATCCGTATGCGAGTGACTAGGGACAACACTCAGTCTTGCTCTGAAGGCCTGTGTTTAAGCAGCTTCTCTGAAAGGACAGACGGCAGGCGCGTTGGTCGGCCTTCAGATGAAATGACAGCAACGGTTACCGCTACCGAAACAAGAAGCTCATCGCCTCTGTAAATGAGCTGATCAAGCTTGATCCTGGCACCCTTGTACTCGGCCAGCGACGTTCGCACTTCCAGGACATCATCTATCTTCGCAGGTTTCTGGAAATCCAGAGTCATTGTGCGCACGGCAAAGGCCAGCGATGTGCCATCGTCCCCTTCTGCCAACTCACTGTGGTGAATACCTATCAGCCTCAAAAAGTCGGACCGGGCCCGCTCAAAGAACCGGACGTAGGCGCCGTGATATACGATCCCGGTAAAATCAGTGTCTTCATAGTAGACGCGTACGGGCAGAACGTGACCGCTTTGGTCCAAACGGCCTGCAAGATCCGGCCAATCATTCACGATGCAGTCTCCAAAAATCCAAAAAGGGCTCTCCAATCACAAAACCGGAAAGCCCATAACAATTCAGATTTAGGAAGACGGTCAGGCCGCTGCAACCTCATTGAGAAATTTTTCGACAGATCCTCTCAAGCGATCCGCCTGCTGTTTCATCTCGATCGTCGCGGACAACATGTCATCGACCGCGCGTGAATTCTCGGTCACACCATCGTTGAGAGACGCAACCGTGGTGGCAACAGAACGGGTCCCGTCGGCAGCTTCGGCGACGTTTCTAGAGATTTCGTTCGTCGCAGCGCCCTGTTGCTGAACCGCATCCTGGATGGTGGATGTGTACTCATTGACTTCACCAACGGAATCCGAGACACGCGCGATTTCAGCAACCGCCTCTGTGGTCGACGCCTGAATGGCCGCAATCTGCGTTGAAATCTCTTCGGTCGCCTTGGCCGTTTGCCCCGCGAGCGACTTTACCTCAGAGGCAACAACGGCAAACCCGCGGCCCGCTTCACCAGCACGTGCTGCCTCAATCGTCGCATTGAGCGCCAGCAGATTGGTCTGCTCGGCAATTTCTGAGATCAAGGAGACCACGTCACCAATCCGGTTGGCGGCGTCAGCCAATCCGGAGATTTTGCCGTTAGACACCTGCGCAGCAGTGGTTGTTTGAGCCACGATGCCAGCCGTCGTTTCCACCTGGCGGGAGATTTCCGAAATCGAAGCATTGAGCTCTTCTGTTGCAGAGGCAACGGCTTGAACGTTTGCAGATGCATTTTCGGACGACACCACAGCGGTTTGTCCTTCGTCTGCTGCGGCTCCAGACCGTTCACGCAATTCTGCCGTGACGGCCTCAACCCGGCCGATATTGGCCTCAACCAACTCCAGAACGCCCTGGGCTTCTGCGCGGAAGCCATTGATCAACGCATCGATATGCTTCTCGCGCTTCTCGCGGGCAATATGGCCAACTTTCCGTTCAGAGGCCAGCCTCTCGCGCTCTAACGAGTTGTCTTTGAAGACTTCAATACAGCGCGCCATCTCGCCGATCTCATCTGAGCGTTCGGTCGCATCTACAGGGACCTCAAGATCACCGTCTGCAATTTGCCGCGCTGCCGCAGATAGTCCCTGGAGCGGGGCAAACATCCGGCCCGTCACCCACCAGATGAGACCAACGATTGGAACCAGGCACAAAAACCCGGAAATAACCGCACCATAAGTAATTCGGTCAGCAGCAGCGGACAGCTTGGTCTGGAGAACAGCATCCACAATCCCGAACGGGGTACTTGCGAATGAGGCGTCAGCTTCCGCATACCGATAGTCGTTTTCGTCCAAAACAAGCGTTTGATTGCCCGCATAGACCGCTTGCTTGTCGTGGACGACTTCAGCAGCCCCTGTCTCGTCCAGACCGACCAACTGCCCGGCGGTGTCAATCAGAAAAACCTTTTCGCCATCTTCAAGTTCACCCGATCCGCTGACCAGGTTTGCGAATTTGGCCATGTTCACAGAGAAGGCTGCGGCACCAAAAAACCGGTCGAGATAGAAAACCGGTGTGGCGATGATCATGGAAACCTTGCCGTCTTCACCGGTCATGAAACCTGACGTAAAGATCTGGCCCGCCTCAATCGTCTCATTTGACACCGCGTCAAACAGAGGACTGAAAGCTATTTGCACAGGGTGCCCTGAGATCTCAGCATCGCCGATGTGAAACGCGAACTCATCACCCTTTGCATACGTGTAGGTGATCACACCGTCCGGAGTTGCCAGCGCCACATCCGAGAACACGCCTTGGCTGACCAAATCCTGGAAGATCGGGTGCACCACTTTGTGGTTGTTCGTGTATTGATTCCCTTCCGCCGGCTCGATCAGCAAGTGCCGTTCGTCCGGAGAATGTGGGTTGTTGGTGACATAGATCCCACGCAGGATCGCGTTCTGGCCTTCTTTGAGGTTCTTCCAGCCAACCAGTGTTTTCATCAGGCTGTTCTTGGCATCTTCGAGTGATGCAAAGAACTTTGCACTATCGGCTGCCTGACCCAAGGCGAGCTCAGCGACTTTCAATTTCGCTTTAGTTCCGCTTTGCAAAGCGGCGTCGGCCTGACCATTTGCCACATCACGCGAGAGCATCGATGTGACTGTGACAATCGCGATGCACATCGTGAGTGCACCAGCCAAAAACATAACAGCAAGTTTAGTTGAAAGCCGCTTACGCATAGGTCCCCCCAGAATTTGGACGAACCCTAGGAAAGAATTGGAAATTATTGGTTAACTAGTAAAAATCCCTACCGTTAAAACTGCAGACATCTTTAGAAGCATTTGCTCAAAGAGATAAGTTAGCCGAAACCTCAAGGAACGCTCGTCTTAAGGGTCACTGATCAGATTCGAGAAACAAACCCATTTGCGGCCCGTCCGGCCGGGAGGGCACGGCAAGGCCAAGATGCGAAAATGCGGTCGGCGTCAATATGCGTCCACGCGGTGTCCGCTGCAAAAATCCGTTTTGTATAAGGTAGGGTTCCACGATTTCTTCAATGGCATCGCGCGGCTC
This sequence comes from Roseibium alexandrii DFL-11, assembly GCF_000158095.2. Taxonomy (NCBI): domain Bacteria; kingdom Pseudomonadati; phylum Pseudomonadota; class Alphaproteobacteria; order Hyphomicrobiales; family Stappiaceae; genus Roseibium; species Roseibium alexandrii. The sequence continues at coordinate 4,507,261 of NZ_CM011002.1, read as the reverse complement.
AGACAAGGCGGCTGCGATCGTCTCGATCCCAACCGGCCCGCCGCCGAAGTTGACGGCGATCTGATTGAGATAGCGCCGATCCAGGCTATCGAGCCCAGCGCCATCAACCTCCAGCTGCCGCAGGGCCTTATCCGCCAAGGCTCGGTCGACCTTTTCGGCACCTTCGAAAACCGCAAAATCCCGCACCCGGCGCAGCAGTCGCCCCGCGATACGCGGCGTTCCCCGGGATCGTTTCGCGATCTCAAGAGCGCCATCTTCAGCAATACCGATCCCAAGGATGGATGCACCGCGTTTAACAATGTGCTCCAGCTCTGGCACCGTATAGAACTCCAGACGAACCGGAATACCGAACCGGTCGCGCAGAGGTGTTGTGAGAAGTCCCAGACGCGTGGTGGCTGCAACCAGTGTGAATTTCGCAAGATCAATCTTCACTGAGCGCGCGGCTGGTCCCTCCCCGATTATCAGATCCAGCTGATAGTCTTCCATTGCAGGATAAAGGACTTCCTCAACGGCCGGGTTGAGCCGGTGGATCTCGTCAATAAAAAGAACGTCGCGCTCTTCCAGATTTGTCAGCAGAGCTGCAAGGTCACCCGCCTTGGCAATGACCGGCCCGGAAGTCGCCCGGAAGTTCACGCCAAGTTCGCGCGCCATGATCTGGGCAAGGGTTGTTTTGCCGAGCCCGGGAGGCCCGACGAACAAGACGTGATCCAAAGCTTCCCCACGCGCCTTGGCCGCACCAATGAAGACCTTCAGATTCGCACGGGCTTGCGCCTGACCGACAAAGTCATCAAGCGCTTGCGGGCGCATTGTGCTGTCGATCTCATCGCCCCGGATTTCCGGAGATACGATGCGCTGGTCATCCGACATGGCTGACCACCACGAACAACAAGACGAGTAGGAACAATGAGTAGGCGACTCGGATGGCATAGAACTTCCGGAACTGTTTCCGGACAAAAGGATCATCGGTCTCGATCCGGCGACCCTTAATCGCGAACGGCCGATCACCAACCGTCAGAGAAAATCGATGGTCCAGATACATGATCCCGCCGATCCCGAGCACGACGAAAGAAATCGCAATAACGGCATAGGTAAAAACAATCATCCCGCGAGCTCCTTCAGCCCAAGACGTATCAAGGTTTCCGTTGTCGCATCTTCGCCCGCAGACTGCATCGCCTTAGCAACAGCGGCACTCGCTTGAGGTTGCCCATAGCCAAGATTTGTCAAGGCCGATACGGCCTCTGCAACCGGACGAGCCGCGACATTGTCCGCCACCGTCTGAGAGACAGCAATCGTATCCTGATCAATGCTCGCAAGACCGGGCGCCTTGTCTTTCAGCTCGCTGAGGATCCGCTCTGCGACCCGTTTGCCAACACCAGGCGCCCGGGAAATCGTGGCCTTGTCGCCCAGCGCGATGGCATTGGCAACTTCGCTTGCCTTCAAGATCCCGAGTATGCCCAGCGCCACTTTTGCACCAACGCCCTGCACCGTCATCAGAATACGGAACCATTCCCGTTCGGCTTCCGCCGCAAATCCATAAAGTCGGATCATGTCTTCGCGCACAATTGTCTCGATAAACAGGACGGCTGCCTCCCCTGCCCGCGGCAAAGCTTGAAGAATCCGCGACGGGCAGTGCACCTGGTACCCGACGCCATGGACATCAAGGATCACGTGATCCTCACCATAGCTGTCGATTGTACCCTTCAGTTTTCCGATCATGCTGCCCCCCGCGCTTTGAGCTGCGCAGCCGTGGTAGCCCGGTGCTGGGCGTGACAGACGGCGATCGCGAGCGCATCGGCAGCGTCGTCCGAATTGAAGGTTGCTCGCGGCATCAAGACTTTCACCATCGCCCGGATCTGTTCCTTTTCCGCATGCCCGGTTCCGACCACGGTTTTCTTCACCAGGTTAGGAGCATATTCGGCCACAGACAGCCCGGCGAGAGAAGGAACAAGAAGTGCTACACCACGCGCTTGACCAAGTTTGAGAGTTGCACCTGCGTCTTTGTTGACAAAGGTGTGCTCGACTGCAGCCTCCGCCGGATTGTGCTGACGCACAACTGCGGTCAACCCGTCATGCAATTCGACCAGGCGCTCTGCAAGGCTCTTCTTGTTGTCGGAAGTCACGGTCCCTGAAGCAATGAAGGAGAGCCGGTTTCCGGCCGCCTCGATCATGCCCCACCCGGTCCGCCGGAGGCCGGGGTCAATGCCCAGCAATCGAATCGCATGTGTCATGGAACAAATCGGTAACAAAACTTGCCCATTGACGCCAGTTAAAGCGCTGCTTACGAACATTTCCCACAGCGTCTTTCCGCAAATTGCGAGATTGCATGTTCGACATTCTGGCGTCTTTTTCCCCACAGTTGCTGGTTTTTCTGGCGGCGATCCTGTTTGTTTCCGGGTATATCCGGGGCTTTGCAGGATTTGGCGCAGGAATGATTTTCATGCCGATCGCCGCAAGTGTGATGCTCCCTTCAACGGCGGCCGCCACGTTTCTCTTCATCGACAGCATCGTCTCATTGCCTCTGGTCCGCCGGGCACTTCATTTGTGCGACTGGTCGACGGTGCTTCCTGCAGTGTTTGGATCTGTCCTATTTGTCCATGCCGGAGCGTGGCTTCTGGCGACCATGGACGTATTGACCTTGCGCTGGATAATCAGTGCTGTCGTCGCAGCCACCCTGGCACTCGTGGTGTCCGGGTGGCGCTATCAAAAACACCCAACGCCTCCGGTTTCATTTGGCGTTGGAGCAGTATCCGGAGTTCTGGGCGGTGTCTCACAGGTCTCTGCACCGCCGGTTGCCGCTTTCTGGCTTTCCGGCAGGAACGACACGCCCGTCATCCGCGCCAACCTGATCATGTTTTTCCCGCTGGCGAGCATAGGAGCATTTGTCGCCTACATCCTGAATGGATTTTTCACGATTGAGGTCGCCCGGCTTCTGGTCATGGCCATACCGGTATACGGAATTGCGCTTTTTCTCGGGTCCAAGGGCTTTACAGGTTCAAACCAGCGGACATACAGGTGGATCGCAAACATGCTCATCGCCATTGCAGCCATCACCAGTCTGCCGCTATTAGATCCATTACTCCGCTAGTTTCGCCTGCCACTTGGCAGACTTTTCTCGCATCAAGCGGTCAAGTTCTGCCGAAAATTCTTCGGAAGTTTCGCACGTTTGCGCCAAAACACTTAAGGCAACCAAAGCCGCATCGGCCGCTTCCTCGCGCACATCGTGAAGCGTATGCGCCTTGTAGGCACTTCCAGGCGCATCGGTGACTGAAAGCACAGCTTCCGCCAACTCGCCGGTTTCCTCGGACAGTTTCAAGGTGCGCTGAAGGAGAGACTTCGGATCTGCTTGGGTGAGTTCGAAAATCTGAAACATAGCGCCGAGCTTTAGGTTCAATGATCAAAAAGAAAAACCCCGGAAAATCCGGGGTCTGACAATCGGTGTTTCGAGGGCCTTACGAAGCCAGTTCTGCCATTGTTTCTTCATCAACATCGAAGTTGGTGTAGACGTTTTGGACGTCATCATCATCTTCCAGCATGTCGATCAGTTTCATCAGCGTTTGGGCCTTGTCGGCATCGACCGGTGTCAAATTCTGCGGCTTCCAGATGATTTTTGTGGAGTCTGCTTCGCCCAGCGCCTCTTCCAATGCCTTTGCGACATCGTTCAGATCTTCAAATGCCGTGTAGATCGTGTGTCCGTTTTCATCGGATTGAACGTCCTCGGCACCGGCTTCGATGGCCGCTTCAAGAACGGCATCCGCCTCGCCGGCTTCCGGCTTGTAAATGATCTCGCCAACGCGGTCAAACATGAAAGACACAGAACCGGTTTCACCAAGAGACCCGCCACACTTGGTGAAGTAGGATCGAATGTTGGACGCCGACCGGTTGCGATTATCCGTCAAGGCCTCAACAACGACAGCAACACCGGCCGGACCGTAGCCCTCATAGCGGATTTCGTCATAACTCTCCGCATCGCCAGCTTGCGACTTATTAATCGCGCGCTGAATGTTGTCTTTCGGCATGGACTGAGCTTTGGCGTTGTTCACCGCCAGGCGCAAACGCGGATTGGAGTCCGGATCCGGGTCGCCCATCTTCGCAGCGACAGTGATTTCCTTGGACAGTTTGGAGAACATCTTGGAACGAACGGCGTCCTGACGTCCCTTGCGGTGCATGATGTTCTTGAATTTTGAATGGCCTGCCATGGCTCTTCTCGGCTCTCAGTCGGATTTGCTTTTAACGAAAACTGCGCCGCTTATAGGCAAGTTGGCACGGAAAATCCAGTTCCTGAAAATGCGGAACTAACTTGCAGACCAGAAAGGCGGCAGAACCGGTTCAAGACGCCCGCCAATTCTGACGGGTGCAATCGCTTGGGCCAGTCCGGTCCTATCATCTGTTTCGATCGCCACACCACAAATGGTCGCGGCACCAGTTGCCGGTGTGAATCTGGAGCCAGGGATCTTGCGCTGGAAGCGATTGACCGGCTCTTCCTTGTCCATCCCCAGCACACTGTCATAAGCGCCGCACATCCCGGCATCAGACATGTAGGCTGTGCCGTTTTCCAGAATCTGATGATCTGCCGTCGGCACATGCGTGTGCGTGCCAACCACCAGGCTCACCCGGCCGTCGAGGAAATGGCCCATCGCCTGTTTCTCGCTGGTGGCTTCTGCATGAACATCGATAATAATGGCATCTGCGACATCCCCAAGCGGACAGTCGCCAACCATCTTGTCAATCGCCGCAAACGGATCATCGAGTGCATCCATATAGACACGTCCCATGACGTTGGCGACCATGACCTGGGCACCATTTCGCGCGGTAAAAAGATGCGCACCCCGCCCCGGCGTCCCCGCCGGATAGTTGACCGGCCGCAGCAAACGGTCCTGACGTTCGATGTAGACGAGTGTATCCCGCTGGTCCCACACATGGTTGCCAGTGGTCACAACATCTGCACCAGCATCCAAAACATCTTGAAGGATCGCTTCGGTGATCCCGAAACCGGATGCGGAGTTTTCGCCGTTGACGATGACAAAATCGAGCTGCTGTTCTTCTACCAAGTCCGGCAGTTGTTCAATGACTGCCGTTCGGCCGACACGGCCCACCAAATCCCCCAGAAAAAGAATACGCATCAATCCTCACAGAACGCCGACTTCGCCAAACGGCCATCCATTAGCAGAACGATCGGTAACCGTCTTCCGTTAATATCCCAGCGAGGGGTTTGTCGTGCCCTTCTGCCGAGACAAGCTCCACCTCCTGCAAGGCAAACGCAAGGCCAATGCAAAGAAGCGGACCTGATTTCTCAAGAGAAGAGATCGCGGTGTCATAATGGCCTTTGCCATACCCGATCCGATTGCCCTGCCGGTCAAACCCTGCAAGCGGCATCAACAGAACATCCGGCCGCAGCTCCTCTGCATCCGGTCCAGGTGCCATTGTTCCAAAACCGGCGTCTTCCATTGCACATCCCCGGTCCAGCTTCCGGAAAATCAAATAAGGGTCTGCGACAACGGGCAAACACAAGGTATGGCCATTCTGACGAAGACGGTCCAGCAAAGGACGCGGATCGATCTCGTCCCGGATCGGCCAAAAGCCTGCAACGACTGCTCCCTCCGGGATCGGGAGATCAGAAACGTGATCGGCAAGAGCCAGGCTTTTCTCGATCCTCACGACCTCGGGCATGGCCTTGCGGCGCGCCAGAGCTTCTTTGCGGAGCCGCTGTTTTTCGTCTGCGAGTGAGAGATTTGTCGTCATGGGCGCTCATATCATCTGTTTTGACCGGCCCGGCTTAAACGAGACTTGTTCAAGCTGCGTAGCCACCCGACCGTTGGATGTGCAATCCCGGAGAACCTACAAAGTAGGTGGGCGCCGTATGCAACGGACCACGGCCCAAAGCAGGGACAGCTCCCTAAGGAATGCGTAAGGCCCCGGGGATAAGTGTCCTGACAAATCGGGCAGCCACGATTACCGCATATAGAGGCAAGCCTGCGCAATTACCAGTGCGGCGCCGCGTTGATCGCAAACGAAGTCTTGAGAAGCGCGGATTTGGCCGCTCAGTCGTTGGCCGTGCGCAGGCTCTTCGTAAGTCCGTCCGCAAGGCTTTCAATGCGCGCCGCAGCGGTGTTTACGGCTCTCGAAAGATCCTGTTCATTCTGGCTCATATTATTAAGGGCAGCCACTTGCTGATCTTTGGCGACCGCCAACTCCTGTTCCAGCCGTGTGACTTTACGTTCCAGTTCCGACAACTGATCGGTTGCCATGATGCCGGCCATCACAGTCAGGCGCTGATCACCGATCTCACCGAAGGCGGATTTGAGCTCGCCAATCCAGCCATCGAACCGCGCAGCCAATCCTTCGAGGCGCTGCTCTTCGCCATCATCACACGCCATCCGGAAGGACTTGCCATTGATGGTTACGCTAATCTGAGCCAAACCGCATCAGCCTCCGTGGGTATCCAAAACGCTGCGGATCGTTTCCATGGCGGTTACCAGCCGACGGGAAACATCTTTGTTGGCTTCTTCAAGCCGGGACGCGCGTGCTTCGCTTTCGTCCAAAGAGGCAGCCAACTGAGACCTGTCCTCCCCCATACGCTGCAGATCGTCCTGAAGGGAATTGAGAGAACGGTCTGCATCCAAACGGCGCTGGACGGCAGTCTCTAACTGGCCGAGGGCGGTTTCAAGGCGCTTTACGGCATCGGACAGGCTCGTCTTTTCCATGACATCGACTTCCGCCATATAAAGCGTCACCTCAATCCCTCTTGGAGCAGCTTTTGCCGCTTTGTGTTATGCCATACCCTCAGCGTAGCTTTTTCGCATGAAAAAAGCAGCGTCCGCAAACAACCAGCGGGTTTCGCGCTTTTCCTGGCAACCTGATAAATCAAAAAAGGCAAATCCGGCTCCGGCAGCTGAGATTAGGTGCACCGTATTCTTCCCGTCAATGGCACCATTGTTAGTTTCCTCAATTCGATAACCCCCAAATGCGGAATTTATTCCCTCTTTCCCTATTCAGGGCTTTATTGACTCGCTGACCGTTCCTGATATTTGTCTGGCGCCTGATCGGAACTGACAACAGTTGCCTTTAAAGAAACAACGCACCTTACACCTCCACGCCGGACGGTCCACGCTGGCGGCAGGGGCTCCAACGCAAGCGACGGGACACAGATGAGCGATCTTGAAAAACACCAGCGCATGGCGAATGCAATCCGCTTTCTTGCCATTGATGCCGTGGAACAGGCCAAATCCGGACACCCTGGATTGCCAATGGGCGCGGCCGATATCGCCACTGTCCTTTTTACAGAATTTTTGAAGTTTGACCCGACCGCGCCGAGCTGGGCTGACCGCGACCGGTTTGTTCTGTCGGCGGGTCACGGATCCATGCTGCTTTACAGCCTTTTGTATCTGCTCGGCTATGAAGACTTCCCGCTCGAAGAATTGAAAAACTTCCGTCAGCTGGGCGCAAAGACCGCTGGTCACCCGGAATTTGGTCATGGTGCGGGTATCGAAACGACCACAGGCCCGCTGGGTCAGGGCCTCGGCAATGCCGTCGGTATGGCGATCGCGGAACGCCTGCAAGAAGAGCGTTTCGGCAAGGATCTCGTCAATCACTATACTTACGTGCTGGCCGGCGACGGCTGCCTGATGGAAGGTATCAGTCAGGAAGCCCTGTCGCTCGCAGGTCACTTGAAACTGAACAAACTGATTGTGATCTGGGACGACAACGGCATCTCGATCGACGGCGCTGTCAGCATCACAGACTCCACCGATCAGGTCGCCCGTTTTGCTGCTTCCGGATGGAACACGCTGAATGTCGACGGGCACGACCCTGATGGCATCGCAGCTGCAATCCGGCAGGCACAGGCCAGCGACAAACCAACACTGATCGCAGCAAAAACAACCATCGGCTTCGGCGCCCCGACAAAGGCCGGTACGGCCAAGGTTCATGGCGCTCCCCTCGGCGCTGAGGAAATCGCAGGCACCCGCGAGACACTGAACTGGCCGCATGAGCCATTTGAGGTTCCAAGCGACATTCTGGACGCCTGGCGCATTGCCGGCCTTCGTTCAGCCCACGCTCACAAGGATTGGCAGAAGCGCTTTAACGATGCGGACACCGAAACCCGCGCTGAATTTGAACGCCGCAACCGCGGTGATCTTCCGGCAGGGTTTGAGCAGGCTGTACTCGACTACAAGAAGAAGCTTGCCGAAGAACAACCGACCATGGCAACGCGCAAAGCGTCCGAGGCTGTCCTTGGTGTCATCAACGGTGTCATCCCGGAAACGATCGGTGGATCTGCCGATCTGACGGGGTCCAACAACACCAAAACGGCTCAAACCAACCCTGTCACCCCGGATGACTTCTCAGGCCGCTACATCCACTACGGCATTCGCGAACACGGCATGGCAGCCGCGATGAACGGCATGGCCCTGCATGGCGGCCTGATCCCCTATTCCGGCGGGTTCCTGATTTTCTCCGACTACTGCCGTCCATCGATCCGCCTCGCAGCCCTGATGAACCAGCGCGTTATTCACGTCATGACGCACGATTCCATCGGTCTGGGTGAAGACGGCCCGACCCACCAGCCGGTTGAACATTTTGCCGCGCTTCGGGCGATCCCGAACCTGACGTTCTTCCGTCCGGCTGATATCACCGAGACGCTGGAATGCTGGCAATTGTCGCTGGAGAACAAGGATGGACCGTCCGTTCTTGCCCTGACACGTCAAAACCTGCCGTCCCAGCGTAAGACTTTTGAAGAGAAGAACCTGAGCGCAAACGGCGCGTATGTTCTGATCGACAGCGAAGATGACGCAGCCGTTACGATCTTTGCCTCGGGTTCTGAGGTGGAGATCGCCGTTGACGCGCACAAGGAACTGATGGGCTCAGGCATTGCCGCTCGCGTTGTTTCCGTGCCGAGCTTTGAACTCTTCGAAGCACAGTCTGCAGATTACAAGGAGGCCGTCATTGGCTCCAGCCCGGTCAAGGTCGCCGTCGAAGCCGGCATCCGCATGGGGTGGGACCGGTTTATTGGCAATGACGGTCTGTTCATCGGCATGACCGGCTTTGGTGCCAGTGCACCTTACAAGGAACTGTACGAGCACTTCGGCATCACGAAGGATGCTGTTGTTGCTGCAGCCAAGGAAAATCTCAACGCTTGATGTAACGTTTCCCGGCAGCGCGGCGTCTCAGCACGCTGCCGGGATTTTTTTGGCGTTCATTTTGCCTTTAAATCGATTAGATATAGTAGCCTTTGAATAGGCGCAGGGCCTAAGCTGGCTCCAAATGCGGGAGAAAACTATGGTAACCAAGGTAGCAATCAACGGCTTTGGCCGTATCGGCCGCAACATTCTGCGTGCCATTGTCGAATCTGGCCGCACTGATATTGAGGTCGTCGGCATCAACGATCTCGGCCCGGTCGAGACGAACGCTCACCTGCTGCGCTATGATTCCGTCCACGGTAAATTTCCGGCAACGGTCACAGTTGACGGTGACACGATTTCCATCGACGGCGGTAAACCGATCAGGGTAACCGCGATCCGCGACCCGAAAGAACTGCCTTGGGGAGAACTGGGTGTCGACATCGCCATGGAATGCACAGGCATTTTCAATTCGAAGGACAAAGCAGCCGCACACCTCGATGCCGGCGCAAAGCGCGTCCTCGTCTCTGCACCAGCGTCTGGTGCCGACAAGACGATCGTTTACGGAGTCAACCATGACACCCTGACGGCTGAAGACCTTGTCGTTTCCAACGCATCCTGCACCACCAACTGTCTGGCACCGGTCGCCAAGGTTCTGCACGATTCCGTCGGCATCGAAAAAGGCATGATGACGACAATTCACTCCTACACCGGCGACCAGCCGACCCTGGATACGATGCACAAGGATCTTTATCGCGCCCGTGCAGCGGCCATGTCCATGATCCCGACCTCAACCGGTGCGGCCAAAGCTGTAGGCCTTGTCCTGCCGGAACTGAACGGCAAGCTGGACGGCTTCGCAATGCGCGTTCCGACCCCGAATGTCTCAGTGGTTGACCTCAAGTTCATCGCCAAGCGCGAAACCACGGTTGAAGAAATCAATGCTGCTGTCAAAGCGGCAGCTGGCGGCGCGCTCAAAGGCGTTCTCGGCTACACCGAAGACAAGAACGTCTCCGTCGACTTCAACCACGATCCGCACTCCTCAATCTACCATATGGATCAGACCAAGGTCATGGACGGTACGATGGTGTCGGTGCTGTCCTGGTATGACAACGAGTGGGGCTTCTCCAACCGGATGGCAGACACAGCCATTGCGATGGCAAAACTGATCTAATACATGGTCTGGATGGACAGCCATCTGCTATGACATATAGGCGGATGCAGGTCTCCTGCATCCGCTTTTTGTTTGCTTAAAACATCCAACCTGGGGGCACGCTTGCTCGAGCTTTTCACTGTAATTTCACTAACGATTGTTGTTGCCATCGTTCCTGGCCCCGATTTCGCCGTTGTCCTTCGCAACGCGCTCATCGGCGGTCGTTTGGCCGGTATCATGACCGCACTTGGCATCGCCCTCGCCTTGGGCGTTCACGTTACTTACGCTCTTGCCGGGATCGGCCTGATCGTCTCGCAGTCCATTTTTCTCTTTAACGCACTCAAGCTCATCGGCGCAGCCTATCTGGTGTTTCTAGGCGTCACCATGTACCGGACAGCTTCAAGGGAAATGCCCGCAGACAGCGCACTTGCCGGTATGCCGCCGCTCAAGGCCCTGCGCTGGGGTTTCTTCACCAACGTGACAAATCCCAAGGCGACAATGTTCGCTCTCAGCGTCTTTCTGCAGGTCACCTCCCCGGAAACAGCGCTTTGGACCAAGGTCAGCTACGGTGTGATCATGGCCAGCGGCGTATTCCTTTGGTTCGTGCTTGTCACCTTCTTCTTCACGCTGCCGCCAGTGCGCCAGCAATTCATCCGCGCAAAACTCTGGATGGAACGGTCCTTCGGCGTTCTCTTGACCCTTTTCGGGATCGGCATCGCTGTTACAACCAGTTCAACCCGCCCCTGACAACTAGGTGGATCTCATGACTTTCAAGACAATCGACGACATCACCGATCTTGCAGGCAAACGTGTCCTCGTACGCGTTGACCTCAACGTTCCGATGGACAATTACAAAGTCACCGACACAACCCGTATCGAACGGGTTCTGCCAACGATCAAGGAACTCTCCGAAAAAGGCGCCAAGGTCATTCTGCTTGCACACTTTGGCCGCCCAAAAGGAGAAAAGGTGAAGGAAATGTCCCTTGCAGCAGTTGCGCGAGCCGTTTCCGACTTGCTTGGCAAGACCGTTGGCTTTGCGGAAGACTGCATGGGCCCCTCAGCGGCCGGCGCCGTTGCGGTCATGCAAAGCGGCCAGGTCCTTCTGATGGAAAACACCCGTTTCCACAAAGGCGAAGAAAAGAACGATCCGGAGTTTGCAAAAGCGCTCGCCGCCAACGGCGACGTTTATGTAAATGACGCGTTTTCCGCAGCCCACCGGGCGCATGGTTCGACGGAAGGCATCGCCCAACTTCTGCCAGCATATGCAGGCCGGACGATGCAGGCAGAGCTAGAAGCACTCGGCTCCGCGCTTGGTGAACCGGTTCGCCCTGTTTTGGCTGTTGTGGGCGGCGCTAAGGTCTCGTCCAAGATCGACCTTCTGGAGAACCTCGTTGCCAAAGTGAACATGCTGGTGATTGGCGGTGGCATGGCCAACACTTTCCTGGCCGCCAAAGGCGTCAATGTCGGCAAGTCGCTGTGCGAACATGACCTCGCGGACACGGCAAAGAAGATCATGGCTGCTGCGGAAACCGCTGGCTGCGAAATCGTGCTGCCGGTCGATGCCGTTGTCGCCAAGGAGTTCAAGGCAGGCGCTGACAACGAAACCGTGTCGGTGGACGCTATACCTGAGGATGGCATGATCCTGGATGTTGGCGCAGCGTCCGTTGAGGTGGTGAAGTCGAAAATCGACGCTGCCAAGACCCTGGTCTGGAATGGGCCCCTCGGTGCCTTTGAAATCGCCCCGTTTGATATTGCGACTGTGGCGGCTGCCAAGCACGCTGCCGAGAACACCAAATCCGGCAAACTGAACTCTGTTGCCGGTGGCGGTGACACGGTGGCAGCACTCAATCATGCAGGAGCTGCAAGCGATTTCTCCTATGTATCGACCGCAGGCGGCGCATTCCTTGAATGGCTTGAAGGAAAGGAACTGCCGGGCGTAAAGGCTTTGGAAAGCTGATCAACAGCGCTTCGGGAGATTGAAATGCAGCGCGCTTTTACAAACATTCTGACTGAAGAGGTCGCGGTCACCGCGGCCTTTTATCAGAAGCTCCTGGGTTACACGGTGAAGTTCTCTTCTGACTGGTTTGTAAACCTGGAGGCCCCTGATCGAACGGGCTTGGAGCTTGGTATACTTCTCACAAGTCATGAGATTGTGCCTGAGGCCGCCCGGCATCAACCCGCAGGCATCATCTTGACGTTTGTCGTTGACGATTGCGATGCGGTTCACGACAGAGCATCGGAGTTGGGTGCAAACATCATAGAAGCACCGCGCGACATGCCCTATGGACAGCGACGGATGATCTTGCGCGATCCAGCAGGAACCATCATCGATGTGAGCTCACTGATCAAGGCTGGCGGCTGAAGCCTCGAAAAATGCATGATTTAATTCATAGGTCAAATTAATCACAACCGGGTAGAAACCGGCATCGCCTTGAAATTAAATTGATTTAAGAAACCTCTCGCCCCTTTTCCTCTGCCGGATTCTTGATAGAACCACCGGAGATTGACGCACCGCAACACCCGGATCGTAATACAACCCTAATGTGGATGCTGCGATACCGGCTTCTGGGAGACATAGATGGCCCGCATTACACTCCGCCAGCTGCTTGATCACGCTGCCGAAAACGATTACGGCGTGCCGGCATTCAACATCAACAACATGGAACAGGCGCTGGCCATCATGGCGGCAGCCGACCAGACCGATTCGCCAGTGATCATTCAGGCCTCCCGCGGAGCACGGGCCTACGCACATGATGTTATGCTCAAGCACATGATGGATGCGGTTGTCGAAATCTACCCGCACATCCCGGTCTGTGTTCACCTGGACCACGGCAATGCGGCTCAGACCTGCATGACAGCCATTCAGGCTGGCTTTACATCCGTCATGATGGACGGCTCTTTGGAAGCGGACGGCAAAACTCCTGCGTCCTGGGATTACAACGTCGGCGTCACAAAAACCGTGACCGACATGGCGCATCTCGGCGGCATCTCGGTCGAGGGTGAATTGGGTGTTCTAGGTTCCCTTGAAACCGGAATGGGCGACAAGGAAGACGGTCACGGTGCTGAAGGCAAGCTGACAGAAGATCAGCTCCTGACCGATCCGGATGAAGCGGTAAAATTCGTCAAGGAAACCAAGGTCGACGCGCTGGCAATTGCCATGGGCACAAGCCACGGCGCCTACAAATTCACCCGCAAGCCAGACGGTGACATCCTTGCAATGCACGTAATCGAAGAGATCCACCGCCGCCTGCCGGATACACATCTTGTGATGCACGGGTCCTCTTCGGTGCCACAAGATCTTCAGGACATTATCAACCAGTATGGTGGAGAAATGCCGCAAACCTGGGGAGTGCCGGTCGAAGAAATCCAGCGTGGGATCAAAAACGGCGTGCGCAAGGTCAACATCGACACCGACAACCGCATGGCCATCACAGGTCAAATCCGCAAGATCTTGCAGGATAACCCTGGCGAATTCGATCCGCGCAAATACCTGAAGCCAGCACGCGAAGCGATGCAAAAGCTTTGCGTGGCCCGTCTGGAAGCGTTCAACACCGCAGGCCAAGCGTCCAAGATCAAGAAAATCGTCACGCTGTCCGACATGGCTGCCCGCTACCAAAATGGTAGCTTGGATCCGAAGATCGCCTGAGTATTGGCAGCATCTGACACGATGGTCAGATCAAAAACTTGAAAGAGGGGCCTTGCGTCCCTCTTTCGCCGTCTTTAGGGACAAGAAACAGCGGCAATACGTTGCCAAATTCAAGATGTATCAGGACAGACATTCGTGAACCGACCCCGCCTTTTCCTTGTGACACCGCCTGCGTTCGATACCGCAACGCTTGCAGATCAGCTGAAGCAAGCTTTCGCGGGCGGAGATATCGCGTGTGTGATGATCTACATGCCGGATGCGTCAACAAAAGACATTCAGGCTGCGGCAGATGTTCTTGTCCCGATCATCCAGGACGGCAGCGCAGCCGCCCTGGTCTATGGTGACACACAAGCTGCAGGCCGCTCTGGCGCCGATGGGGTCCATGTCGACAAGTCCCCTGAAGACGTAAAGCTCGCCGTGGAGAGCTTCCAGCCAGACCGGGTCGTCGGGACAGGTGGAACCAAAACGAAACATGATGCCATGGAATTGGCAGAGACCGGCGTCGACTACCTGTTCTTCGGCAAGCTGGATCTGACGGAAAAAGAAACCGCCCACGACAAGACCCTGTCAGGCGCCAATTGGTGGGCGGAACTTTTCGAGACACCCTGTGTCGCCTTGGCGGGCAACACACTTGATACACTTGCCGAAGTGGCGGCCACTGGCGCCGACTTCGTTGCCCTGAAGGACGCTGTCTGGCATTCTGAAGACATCGCCAAAACAATTTCAGATGCCAACACGGTGCTTGAAGCGCACCCGTTCCCGGAGGTTGACTGACAGCCGTATGAGAGGTCTCAAACCGGCCATGGATAAACTGATCACCACCCCCGTGGTTCGGCAAACTACAGCAGCAGCATTCGTGTCTGCCGCTTTGTTTGGATTACCTTCTGCCGCATCCGCACAAGCGGAAACACCGGCGGCAGATATCTCGGCAGTTGAAGCCCCAGGCACTGCGAAACTTCCTGCACTTGTCGATGTCACGACACGGGACAAGACCATTGCCAGCCTGATCGATTCTGGCCCCCCGTCTCTGGCCGATGGGGAAACGGCTTCCTCAAACACAGCCTACAGCGCCTTCCAGCGGGGCTGGCATTTGACCGCTTTGGCTCTGGCAACGCCCCTCGCGGAGAACGGCGACCGATCCGCGCAAGCGTTGTTGGGTGTTCTCCACGAGGCAGGGCTTGGTATCAAGCAGGACAAGGCAAAAGCTGCAGACTGGTATGGTCTTGCAGCGGCACAAGGCGACAATGGGTCTGCGCTTCAGCTCGCGCAACTATATCTGCTCGGCGATGCCATACCCCAGGACAAGGCCAAGGCGGCCGAACTCTTCGAACAAGCTGCCGAAGCGGACAATCCATCCGCGCTCTATAATCTTGCGATCCTTTACAAGGAGGGCGAAGGGCGGCCTTACAATGAGGAAAAGGCACGGGAACTTCTCGAAGAAGCTGCTCAACTCAACGACCCTGAAGCGCAATACACACTCGCCTTGGCATACCTTGAATCCGGTGACGGTCTCAATGATCCTGGCAAAGGCGCCTTCTGGATGGGGCGCGCTGCCCGCAGAGGTCATACCTTTGCGCAAGTCTACTACGGCATTCTCCGGTTTCAGGGCCGCGGCGTAGATCCCGATGAAAGCGAAGCTGCCGATTGGTTTGAACGCGCAGCAACTGCTGGAAACCCCGTCGCCATGAACCGGCTTGCCCGGGTCTATGCCTATGGCCGCGGGCGCGAGCATGACAATGCTGCGGCTGCCGGATGGCATCTCATTGCCCGGACACTTGGAGTGTCCGACCCGACACTGGACGGCATCTTCGGGACCCTGGACGACGAGACGCTTGCTGCTGCAAGAAAGCTGGCGGAGCAGTATTCCGCGACCTTGATGGCACCATCGGACGAATCGTACCTGAACTCTCCGTAATCCTGGCAATTGCCCGAATGTTTGTGGCCGGAGCTCGCTTTTTTCCTTGAAAGAAGCGAGCATTTATGGTGGACAGGCGCAATCCTTTGTTGGCGCGGTCTATTGAACTGATTTTTGCGCCGTACAAGATCCAGACAAATCAAAAATCGGTCGTTCCATGAAAATCAACGGTAACGAAATCAAGCCGGGCAACGTGCTTCAGCATCAGGAAACCCTGTGGGCCGTCGTCAAGGTTCAACACGTAAAGCCTGGTAAGGGCGGTGCGTTTGCACAGGTCGAAATGAAAAACCTGCTCGACGGCCGCAAGCTCAATGAGCGCTTCCGGTCTGAAGATAAAGTCGAACGCGTCCGTCTTGAGCAAAAGGACTTCCAGTACCTTTACACGCAAGACGACATGCTGATCTTCATGGACACAGAGACATACGAACAGCTGGAATTGCAGACAGAGTTTGTTGGCGATCGCGCCGCCTTCCTGCAGGACGGCATGATGGTGACCGTGGAACTCCATGAAGAGCGCCCGATCGGCATCACACTGCCGCAACACGTCACGCTGGAGATCAGCGAAGCCGATGCGGTGGTAAAAGGCCAGACCCAGTCTTCGTCCTACAAGCCGGCACTCATGGAAAATGGCGTTCGTGTGATGGTTCCGCCGTTCATCACCGCTGGCGAGAAGATTATCGTCGACACCGGTACGCTGGAATACGTGAAGCGCGCAGACTGACGCCTCAGCTAGCTGAACATCTGGCGCAGCGGGTCTGCCGTTGCGCCCAACAACAAGTGAAACAACATGGCCCGCACAGCAATCCTCAACGTCATGGTTCAAGCCGCGACCAAAGCCGGTCGCAGCCTTGTCCGCGACTTTGGTGAAGTTGAAAACCTGCAGGTATCCCGTAAAGGTCCTGGAGATTTCGTTTCGGCTGCCGACCGTAAGGCTGAGGAAATCGTGCGGTCCGAGCTGACCAAGGCCCGTCCGACTTTCGGGCTCGTTATGGAAGAAAGCGGTGAAGTTGAGGGAACGGACGGTCAGCATCGCTGGCACATTGACCCTCTCGACGGTACGACCAACTTTCTGCACGGCATTCCGATTTTCGCAACATCCATTGCGCTTGAGCGGAACGGCGAGATTGTTGCCGGGGTGATTTACAATCCGGTCATGGACGAGCTGTACACCGCCGAACGTGGCCGCGGCGCTTTTCTCAACGACCGAAGACTTCGCGTTGCGGGACGGACGGAACTGCCGGAGATGGTGTTCGGAACCGGCTTGCCGTTCATCGGACGCGGTGATCATGGCCGTACCTTGCGCGAGCTGCGCCACATCATGCCGGAAGTGGCGGGTATTCGCCGGGCTGGCGCCGCAGCGCTCGATCTGGCCTGGACAGCGTCCGGCCGGCTCGACGGGTATTGGGAGCGTGACCTAAACTCCTGGGACATAGCAGCCGGTCTGTTGATGGTCCGCGAAGCAGGCGGCTTCGTCAGCGATCTAGACGGCAAATCCAAGATGCTGGAGACCGGCGATGTTGTGGTCGGCAATGAGGATGCCCATAAGCACCTCTTGCGCCTGCTTAAAAAAGCAGCGGCCCCGCAACAAGCTTAATACCCCACATGCACCCGCAAATGTCATCTGCCGGCAGCCCAATGAGGCCTGCCGGTTTTTGTGCTTTCCAAATTTAATTGGGGTTGCAGGGCCGATTCACGGTTTCCAAGAGGTTAAAAATCACGCTATCAATCAATGACCTCTGCAGAATGGTGATTGACAGCAAACATGGCACGTGAATTTGACCCCTACAGCCTGTCGAGCCCGAGGGCCTATCTGACGTTCATGATCATCTTCCTGGTGATCGTCGCTTTCATTGCCTTCATTCTATTTCCGCAAGTCTCGACGGCTTTCATGAGTAACCCGGGCCTCAACGGCCTGATTGTCTTTGTAGGCGCCTTTGGAGTGCTCCTCCTTTTTGGCCGCGTTATTCGTTTGTTTCCCGAAATTGCATGGGTCAACAGCTTCCGGATTGGAGATCCTGCGCTCGACACCCGGTCTCCCGTTCTGCTCGCACCGATGGCAGCCCTGCTCGGCAACAAATCCGGCGACATGGCGCTGACCCCGACAATTGCTCGTTCCATTCTCGATTCCATTGGCATGCGCCTTGAAGAATCCCGGGAAATATCCCGATATCTGACCGGGCTGCTGGTTTTTCTCGGTCTGCTCGGGACGTTTTGGGGCCTCTTGCAAACAGTGAGTTCGGTTGGCGCGACCATCCAGTCCTTGGATGTCGGCTCTGGCGACGCTAATGTCATCTTTGAGGACCTGAAAGCTGGCTTGGAAGCCCCATTGTCCGGTATGGGTACTGCGTTTTCATCATCCCTCTTCGGTCTGACGGGATCCTTGATCCTCGGATTTTTGGATCTGCAAGCAGGTCAGGCACAGAACCGGTTCTACAACGAATTGGAAGACTGGCTATCAACCGTCACGGACATCGATCCGGAAGACGGTATGTTTGCCTCCGGCGATTCCCCGGGCGTCGAACAGATCCAGGCTTCGATTTCTGCCTTGCAAAAAAGCGTTGAAGAGGGCGGAAGCAAAACCGCCTCCCAAGCCATGGCAAACCTCGCCGAAGGTATTCAGGGTCTGGTCAAACATGTGCGCTCCGAACAGCAGATGATGCGCGACTGGGCAGAATCTCAAGGCGAACAACAAAAACGGATTGAGGGTCTACTGGCCTCAATCTCCGCCGCGTTCGACCGGGCGAAGGAGTAATCGCGGATGGCTGGCAGCCTCAGATCGCGCCGCCGCGCCCAACAGACCGACTACTGGCCCGGCTTCGTAGATGCGATGGCCACGCTCCTGTTGGTTATTATCTTCCTTTTGTCGATCTTCATGATCGCGCAGTTTTTTCTCTCACAGCAACTGTCCGGACGCGACACGGTTCTGAACCGGCTGAACGCCCAAATCAGCGAACTGACCGAGCTGCTCGCACTGGAACGCGCCTCCTCGGGCGAACTGGAAGACACCATTCTTGGACTTCAGGCCAGCCTCAGCAGCGCTGAAGCTGAACAATCTCGCCTACTCGGCCTTCTGGAAAGCAGCTCGGGAGATGCCGAGGCAGCCGGCGGCAGAGCAGCACAACTTGAGAATCTCCTCGACGATGAGCGTCAGGTCAGCCAGGAGGCCTTGGCGCAAGTCGAACTGCTCAACCAGCAAATTGCGGCTCTTCGCCGTCAGATCGCAGCAGCAAATGCCGCGCTTGAAGCCTCTGAAGCCAAGGAAGCCGAAAGCCAGGCAAAAATCGCGAGCCTTGGCAGACGGCTGAACGCCGCTCTGGTGCAGCGGGTTCAAGAGCTATCGCGCTACCGGTCAGACTTCTTCGGAAGGCTTCGTGAAATCCTTTCCCAACGCTCCGACATTTCGGTCGTCGGCGACCGCTTTGTCTTCCAGTCGGAGGTGCTATTTGATTCAGGCTCTGAGGATATCAACCCGGAAGGCCAGCAGGAATTGGACAAGCTTGCGGAAGCAATCCTCGAATTAAGCGGACAGATCCCGGATGAGATCAACTGGGTCTTGCGTGTGGATGGTCATACCGATGCCCGGCCGCTTTCCGGCACTGGACGCCTGCGCAACAACTGGGAACTGTCGGCAGCCCGTGCCATCTCGGTTGTCCGGTATCTCATTGAGAAGGGTGTCGACCCAAAACGGCTGGTAGCTGCGGGCTTTGGCGAGTTCCAACCGCTGGAGGAAAGTGAGACGCCGGATGCTTTGGCGAAAAACCGCCGGATTGAGCTGAAACTAACTGAGCGCTAAACTGCTAGACCCATCTCGATCTATGAAATCCGTTCTTTAAGGAAATTTTCAGGAGGCAGTATTGCTCAAAGGTCGTTGCGATTGCGGAAAAGTCCGGTTTGAAGTCCCAGAAGTTAGAAAAACAGTCACGATCTGCCATTGCGGACAATGCCGCCGCTCCAGCGGACATACTTGGGCGTCGACCCACGCCCCTTTCGAGGAATTGCAGTTCACAACTGACGAAGGCCTGACTTGGTATGAGTCTTCTGATTTTGCCAAACGCGGCTTTTGCAAATTCTGCGGGTCCAGCCTGTTTTACCGCATGAACACCGAAGATGGCATCGGAATAGCCGCCGGATGTCTGGAGAGCCCGACCGGGCTGGAAATTGGCAAACATATCTTTGTCAAAGACAAAGGTGACTACTATGACATCACCGACGACGCCCCACAGATCCAGAAATTTTAGCCGACGTCCGCACCTCGTCGCAGGTTAGGAAGAGAAACAGACGCCGGGCCGCATTGGTTTCCACCACTGACATGCAAAACAAAAAACCACCGGATGACACCTCACCCGGTGGCTCAAGAATTGTTGCTGTCACGAGCGCTTAGAGCTTGTTCGAGCTGTCGCCGTCTGTTTCGTCATCGCCATCTGCTTCTTTTGGAGAATTCAGATTCGCGAACACGGCGTCGACATCGATCTCTTCTTCTTCCTCGCGCTTCGGCGCGGTATTCGGATCGAGCGAGAACGCAGCAGCAATTGCATCTTCGCTTGTGCTATCATCAACCGACATCAGCGTTTCTGCCGGCTCGCCTACCATCGGCTGCGGTGCATTCTTCGCAGCCTTTTCGACTTCGATGTCGAGTTCAAGCTGGCTGCACAGGCCGAGCGTCACCGGATCGGAGGGCGTCAGGTTCGCCGAGTTCCAGTGGGTACGGTCGCGAATGGCGGCAATCGTCGGCTTGGTGGTTCCAACGAGACGCATGATCTGCGCGTCTTTCAGCTCCGGGTGATTGCGCACCAGCCAGAGGATTGCATTCGGACGGTCCTGACGGCGGGACACCGGCGTGTAGCGCGGCCCCCTGCGTTTGGTTTCAGGAACAACAACCTTAGAACCATGCAGCTTGAGTTGGTAGTTCGGGTCGTTCTGAGCGCGTTCAACTTCTTCACGCGTCAGCTGGCCGGTCAGAACCGGATCCAAACCCTTGATGCCCTGGGCCGCTTCGCCATCTGCAATAGCTTTCACTTCAAGCGGATGCAGCTTGCAGAACGTCGCAATCTGCGTGAAGCTCAGCGCAGTGTTGTCCACGAGCCAGACGGCAGTTGCCTTCGGCATAAGCGGCGTGTTCGCCATCGGTCAAATTCCTCTTGTCTGCTCCCCCGGCCGGCAGGACGGAAGAGCGGTGTTCCATTTCAATTTAATGGGAATTGGCGCGAATATAGGCTGAACGCGGCGGAAACGCAAATGATCTTGCGAACCACCACGGCGCACAAATCCGGCAAGTGTATCAGGATCCAACCGTCATGACGATTTTGCCAATATGGCCAGAGCTTTCCATGCGCCGATGAGCTTCGGCGGCCTCACTTAACGGAAAGGTGGAATCGATCAGCGGCTTGATCTGACCTGATTCGATCAATGGCCAAACTTTGAATCGGAGGCTATCGGCAATAGCAGACTTGAATGCATCATCTCTCGGCCGCAGCGTCGTGCCGGTGTGTGTCAGCCGCTTCACCATGAGGCGTGAGAAATTCACATCGTGGGAAACGCCGTTCAGGGTCGCGATCTGACATATCCGGCCTTCAATGGCGGCAGCCTTCCAATTCCGCTCGACATAATCACCACCAACCATATCCAAGATGACATCAACACCCTGTCCGCCAGTGACCTCAAGGATGACCTTCTCGAATGCTTGTTCCCGGTAATTGATGACGTGGTCCGCACCAAGGGCTTTCACCGCTTCGATCTTCTCTGACGAACCGACCGTGGTGAACACCTCAGCACCGAAGGCCTTCGCCAACTGAATGGCACATGTGCCAATTCCGGATGCCCCACCATGAACCAGAAAGCGCTCGCCCTTCCTTAGACCGCAACGGTCGAAAACGTTGGTCCACACAGTGAAGAATGTTTCCGGCAGCGCAGCCGCTTCGAATACACTCATACCAGCTGGCACCGGCAAGGCATGGCCCGCTGGCACCTTACAGTACTCCGCATAGCCTCCGCCCGGGCAAAGAGCTGTAACCTTGTCACCCGCAGAATGCCCCTTAACGGCCGCCCCGACAGCAACCACTTCACCGGCAACCTCAAGGCCTGGAAGATCCGATGCGCCCTTCGGCGGCGGATAGGCGCCCATCCGCTGAAGGACATCGGGGCGGTTCACACCAGCAGCCTCCACCCGGATCAGGATATCACCTTCACCCACGTCCGGCAGGGCGCGTTGTTCCAAAATGAGAACTTCAGGTCCGCCCGGTTCTGAAATCGCAACAACTTTCATGGTGTCCGGCAAATTCTGCATATGGAGCTGTCCTTATGATCCAAATTGGGACATACGGCTGCGCTTGT
The DNA here is from genome assembly GCF_000158095.2 of Roseibium alexandrii DFL-11. Classification (NCBI taxonomy): domain Bacteria; kingdom Pseudomonadati; phylum Pseudomonadota; class Alphaproteobacteria; order Hyphomicrobiales; family Stappiaceae; genus Roseibium; species Roseibium alexandrii. Next base: position 4,485,107 of record NZ_CM011002.1, on the reverse strand, counting down.
CCCGGTTCTATGGTAAATAATGGCCAAGTTTATGAGGATCAAACATGGGTGAGCAAGGCTGCCATTCGCGCAGATCCGGCAGGAGATATGACATGGGCCACTTTGACGATGATATCCCCAAAAAGCAGGAACCGAATGTGGTTACCGTTGGCGAAGATCTGAGCCGCTTGTCAGAGGACGAACTCCGGGACCGGATCGAAGCATTAACCCGGGAAGTTAACCGCACAAGAGAGGCGCTAGAGCAACGCAGCACTATTCGCAATGCCGCAGACGCATTCTTTCAAAAATAACCTTGTAACTATCTGCAAAAATTATGAATTTATTCGAAATAGACGCCTTTTATCCTTAACGCCTTTAATAGGTTTTTATTCATTTACCAATCATTAATCTTTCCAAATTATAAATTTATGCATCCAGTCATCTGGATAGGAGTGGTTCAGACCACTCTGTTTGACGCCTCCCTGTTAAAGACTTAGAGCCGCAGCCGTGCGGCTCTTTTTTTTGCCCTTCGAGCGTAGTACTCTGCGGTAGTTCTGGTTAACGCGGCTCAAGCGACTGCATCTGGCACACAGATTGCTGTGTAAAGGACACAAGTGCTCGCACTGTTCCAAATGTGCACACCTGACCAGAGGTGACACAAACGGGACAACAAACCGCGGGCAACCAGAATAAGTAACCGAGGCGTAGTAAGCTCATGACGGAAGATATCAAGACAATGGACCGCTCTTCTGATGCCGTGCACATCGCGCATCATCTGGCTAGCTCCGACAACTTCCAGACGCTCTTCCAGGAAGGCATGTCCCTCGTCGAAGAAACAGCGCTATATCTTGATGGCGATGGGCGCGAAGAGGCCAAGAAACTGCCACGCCCGGCTTCGCTGGCTTATGCGACTGAATCCATGCGCCTGACAACGCGCCTTATGCAGCTGGCATCCTGGCTGCTGCTGCAACGCGCCGTCAATGAAGGCGAGATGTCCCATGAACAAGCCGGCAGTGACAAAAACAAAGTCCGCCTCGACAAACTCAGCAGTGCGATGGGCGGCCCGGCTTGGGACGACCTGCCGGAAAGCCTGCGCAATCTTGTAGAACGTTCGACCCGGCTGCAGGAGCGCGTCGTTCATCTCGACAAGATGCTCTATAGGGCTGAAGAAGCCGCACCGCAGGAAGAAGCGAACAACGACAACCCTGTGGCATCTCAGATCAACCAGCTTCACGCAGCCTTCGGCAAAATCGGCTGATAGATCGTCTTCAGGTTTTTCTTCTTTTCAGCCGCCCCTTGGGGCGGCTTTTTTGTCACCAGAAAACAAGGCAACAAAAAACCCGGCCTTTCAGCCGGGTTTTGAACAGTCACGCTGTTAGCTCGGATTTAGGAACCCAGGAAGCCAGCGAACTTGTTCTTGAAGCGGGACACGCGGCCGCCGCGGTCCATCAACTGACGGTCACCACCGGTCCAAGCCGGGTGAGACGTCGGGTCAATGTCAAGCTGCAGGGTGTCGCCTTCCGCGCCATAAGTGGAGCGGGTGGTGAATTCGGTGCCATCGGTCATTACGACCTTGATGGTGTGGTAGTCGGGATGGATATCCGCTTTCATGACCGGTCCTTTCCAGCGCCTTCAAGCCATCTTTAGTCAGAATGCTATGGAGCGCAAACAAGATAAAGGGCCGCCGATCCAGTTGCGGATGCCGCCCTTAGAAACATGAGGCGGGGATATACCCCAAGGCAGCGCACAAGACAAGACCGAATTTCCCGCAAATCCGGACATTTCCGGGAAACAAATTCGCTACAGCATTTCACCGCATACATGGCTGTAGAAACCTACGGTTAGACCAATACGGGATTGGCATACCGCACCTGTCCAATTAAGTAGGCTGAGACACAGTTTTGGAAGACCGGTTTTCGCAAGGCAGTACATGACAACAAATGCCCCCTCTGACCCCAGAAGGTCTTTGCGCCCATTGAGCCGGCTGCTTCCGTACCTGTTGAAGCACAAAGGCATGGTGCTGGCCGCACTCGCTGCCCTGTTCTCCGCCGCGATCATCACATTGATACTGCCAGCCGCCGTCCGGCGCATGATCGACTCTGGTTTTGGCGCCGATGATCCGGCGCTGGTCAATTCCTACTTCGCTGTTCTGATTGGGGTGGTATGCGCCCTCGCATGCGCCAGCTCTGTCCGATACTTCCTGGTCATGTGGCTGGGGGAACGCGTTGTAGCAGAGGTTCGGGCAGATGTATTTGCCCACATGACCCGGCTGAGCCCATCATTTTACGACAGCGCAAAGTCAGGCGAAATACTGTCCCGACTGACAGCAGACACAACTCAGATCAAAGCGGCATTTGGCGCAAGTGCGTCGCTTGCAATGCGGAACACGATCATGTTCACCGGCGCCTCGGTGATGATGGTGGTAACCAGCCCGCGCTTGTCGGTCATTGTGCTGGCCGCGATCCCGATCATACTCATCCCGATCATCGGGTTTGGCCGGAAGGTCAGAAAGCGCTCGCGTTTTGCGCAAGATATGTTGGCGGACGCCTCAGCCTATGCCGGGGAAATGCTCGGATCGGTTCGGACATTGCAAGCTTTCACGCACGAAAGCCGCAGCTCCGGGATTTACCGGTCTGCTGTGGAAACGGCGTTTACCGCTGCGCGCCAGGCCATCACGGCCCGCGCCGCATTGACGGGATTTGCCATCCTCGTCATTGGCTCTTCCATCGTTGCTGTTCTCTGGATTGGCGCAAGTGACGTATTTGCCGGACGCATGACCGGCGGAGAACTTAGCCAGTTCCTTCTTTATTCAATCCTCGCCGCCGGTTCATTGGCCGCTTTGTCCGAAGTCTGGGGCGAGCTGTCACAGGCCGCTGGCGCCGCTGAACGTCTCTCCGAACTTCTGGAGATCACGCCCGAGATTCGGGCCCCTCTCAATCCCATTCCCCTGCCGGACACACCACGGGGTGAAATTCGTTTTGAGGACATGTCATTCGCTTACCAAGCAGCGGGCAATCTGCCGGTGGTGCAGGATCTGACCTTGACCATTGCTCCGGGGGAGAAAGTTGCGGTCGTCGGGCCCTCGGGCGCCGGCAAAAGCACGCTTTTCAGTCTGCTGATGCGCTTCTATGACCCGACATCCGGGGCCATTCGAATGAATGGCGTGGACCTGCGTGACCTCGACCCGGACGCACTTCGGCGCAACATTGCGCTGGTTCCGCAGGACACTGCTGTATTCGGCGCCAGCATCGCCGAGAACATTGCCTATGGCCTTCCTGATGCAAAACGTCAGGACATCATCAATGCGGCCACGGCCGCCCTTGCCTCCCCTTTCATCGAAACGATGACAAATGGCTACGACACACTCGTCGGCGAACGCGGCATCACCTTGTCGGGCGGGCAACGCCAACGCATTGCCATTGCCCGTGCCGTGTTGAAACAGGCACCTGTGCTGTTGCTTGACGAAGCAACCAGCGCCCTGGATGCTGAAAGCGAACAACTCGTCCAAAGGGCTTTGGATCAATTGATGGAAGGGCGAACGACCCTGATCATCGCACACCGGTTAGCCACGGTGCTGAAAGCGGATCGTATCGTCGTCATGGACGAGGGACGGATCGTTGAAACCGGGACACATCAGCAATTGAGTGCAGCCGGAGGCCTTTACGCCAAACTTGCAGACTTGCAGTTTGGAAACGGAAAAGAGGCGAAAGCCGTCTAGCTTCCACCCCTTTTGCGTTCTGACCCAGTCTACCGGATATAATCAGTCGTCGTCCGGAACGGCTACGGTATAATTCAGTGGCATCCGGCCGCCATCTGCGAAGATCGTCTGACCCGTGACGTATCCGGCATCTTCAGAAGCAAGGAAGGCCGCGACACCTGCAATTTCCGATGGCTCCCCGATACGCAGCATCGGTGTGCGCGACATGATCCGGTTTTTCGCTGCCGGGTCGCTGTTCACGGAGGCAAGCATCTCGGTCATGATCGAGCCGGGTCCGATCGCATTGACGCGGATACCATACTTCGCAAGAGACAGAGCCGTCGTTTTGGTCAGCTGTGTCATCCCGCCTTTGGAGACGCAGTACGGGATCTGATTCGGGATCGCGACCACCGAGTTGATCGATGACATGTTGATGATGCATCCTGGATCGCCGCCATTGTCAACCTTCTCGACCATATGCCGGGCCACCGCCTGGGAACACAGGAAAGCCCCTTTCAGGTTGATCGACAGGACCTTGTCGAAATCGTCTTCTTCCAGATCAAGAAACTCGGCTCCAACAACGATCCCGGCATTGTTGACCAAAACATCGATATCGCCATAAGCATTCAGAGTTTCGGCGACCATATTGCGAACATCCAGCCGCTCCGCAACGTTGCAGTGGATGTACATAACGGTGCCGAGACCGCTCAGGTCTTCAACAGCCGCTTCACCAGCCTCATCATCAACGTCGGCAATCACAACCTTGGCGCCGTCCATGACAAAACGCTTGGCAACAGCAAAACCGATACCTCGGGCTGCGCCGGTTACGATGGCGACTTTATTTTCTAAAGACACGGAAAACCTCACGGCTGTGCTAACAAAAACACCGCCGCAAATGCGACGGGCCGCTTCGCGGCGGCCCGACCATAAGTCCGAAAAGTACGTCTGTCGATGCCCCTGGCACACCTCCAGTTGCGTCAACTTTCCCGCTTATGCAGAAATCCCATGCGATTTCAGCGCATCGGTGATTTCATCCAGGATTGCGGGGTCATCAATCGTTGCCGGCATCTTGTACTCTTCGCCATCGGCGATCTGACGCATTGTCCCACGCAAGATTTTGCCAGAGCGGGTTTTCGGCAATCGATCGACCGTGATGGCAATTTTGAACGCCGCCACCGGGCCGATCTTCTCACGCACGAGCTTGATCAGCTCCTTTTCAATATCTGCATGGTCACGATCCACACCGGCTTTCAAGACAACAAAGCCGCATGGCAATTGGCCCTTCAGCTTGTCAGCAATCCCGATAACGGCACATTCGGCGACATCCTGATGGGTCGCCAGCACTTCTTCCATGCCCCCGGTTGACAGACGGTGTCCGGCAACATTGATGATGTCGTCCGTCCGCGCCATGATCGACAGGTATCCGTCGTCGTCGATCACACCCGCATCCGCCGTTTTGTAGTAGCCGGGGAATTCGGCAAGATAAGCGTCATGGAAACGTTTGTCCGCATTCCAGAGGGTCGGAAATGCGCCGGGCGGCAATGGTAATTTCACAACAATATTGCCAAGCGTGTTTGGACCCAGCGGGTGCCCGGCATCGTCCAAAATCTGGACATCGTATCCGGGCATCGGAACTGTAGGCGACCCAGGCTTGACGGGAAGTGCCCCCAGCCCGAGCGGGTTGCCGACAATGCACCAACCCGTTTCTGTCTGCCACCAATGGTCAATGACAGGCACCTGCAACTGATCAATCGCCCAGTTCACCGTCTCCGGATCGGCACGCTCTCCTGCAAGGAACAAAGAGCGGTAGGTCGACAGATCGTATTTCTTGATCAGCTCGCCGTTCGGATCTTCCTTACGAATTGCCCGGAACGCAGTTGGCGCGGTGAAAAGGGACGCGACGCTGTGTTCAGAGATCACACGCCAGAAGGTGCCTGCATCCGGCGTTCCCACAGGTTTGCCCTCAAATACAATCGTGGTGCAGCCATGAAGAAGCGGTGCGTACGCGATGTAACTGTGGCCGACGACCCACCCCACGTCTGACGCTGCCCAGAAAACTTCGCCGGGCTGAATGTCATAGAGGTTCGACATGGACCACTTGAGCGCGACCATATGGCCGCCATTGTCACGGACCACGCCCTTCGGCTGCCCGGTTGTGCCTGAAGTGTAGAGAATATAGAGCGGATCGGTCGCCTTGACCGGCACCGGCGGCACACGGCGGCCAGCGGCAACCGCATCTTCCATCAGCTTGCCAAGATCATGGTCCCTGCCCTCTACCAGCGAGGCAATCTCAGCCTCACGTTGATAGACGAACACGCTGTCCGGCTTGTGCGTGGACAGCCCGATAGCGTCGTCAATGAGAGGCTTGTAGGAAATGACCCTGCCCGGCTCGATCCCGCAGGACGCTGCGATAATCGTTTTAGGGGTCGCATCATTGATCCGGGTGGCAAGTTCATTGGCTGCAAAGCCACCAAACACCACAGAGTGGATCACGCCAAGACGCGCGCAGGCCAACATCGCCATGACCGCTTGCGGGATCATCGGCATGTAGATGATTGCCCGATCTCCCTTCTCCAGTCCGTTGTCCTGAAGAACAGCCGCCAGTGCCTCGACCTCTTCGAGCAGCTCAGCGTAGGTGTAGGTTGCTTGCGCTCCAGTGATCGGGCTGTCGTAGATGAGCGCCGGTTGGCCGGGCCGGCCGCGCTCCACATGACGGTCCAGGCAATTGTAGCAGGTGTTACATTCCCAATCTGGAAACCAGCGGCCGAATTGACCTTGATCGGGGTCGAAGACCTTGTCTGTCGTGCTGATCCAATCAATTTCGGAAGCGGCATTTTTCCAAAACCCCATCGGATCGGAATGCCAGCCTTGATAAACGTCATGATACCGGCTTGCCATCGTCTTCCTCCCAAACAGCAGCACTCATCGATTTTGGCGAGTGTGTTGCAAGTGTGGTTTGAAAAGCAAGTGTCACTGACTTAGCAATTCGATGAGCGGACCTTTACGTAATCCCTCCGTCGTGCTTGTTTGCAGCGCCTTTTTCCACGTCATAACAGTGATTTTTGATGCTTCTCATCACCGACCCTTGGTTCTATGCAGCTGCTGTCCCTGCCGTAATCTGCGTAGGCTTGTCAAAGGGAGGGTTCGGCGGAACGTTCGCCATGCTTGGCGTCCCCATCATGTCATTGGTGATTTCGCCGCTTCAGGCCGCCGGGATCATGTTGCCGATCCTGCTGGTGATGGATGCCGTTGCGTTGATGGCTTACAAAGGCAAAGCAGATTGGCGCAGCCTGGCTATTTTGCTGCCGGCAGCAATGCTCGGGATCGGTATCGGCTGGGGCACTGCTGCTTACGTGAATGATACATTCGTCACGCTGATGATCGGGGTGATCTCGCTGGCGTTTGTCGCCGACTACGTTTTCAAACGTAGAAAAGAGGCTGCGGCGCTCAGCCACAACATACCGAAAGGATCTTTCTGGGGAGCGGTCGCTGGTTTTACAAGCTTCATCAGCCACACGGGCGGCCCGCCGTTTCAGATGTATATGCTGCCCCTGAAACTGGCACCGATGTTGTTCGCCGGGACAGCGGTGATCTTCTTTGCCACGGTGAACGCGGTAAAGGTCATCCCCTATTTCTTTCTCGGACAATTTGATACGACGAACCTTACAACATCGGCGGTTCTGTTCCCGGTCGCACTTGTTGCCACGCTGGCCGGTGTGCGTCTTGTCCGCATCATCAAGGCGGAAACGTTTTACACCATCATTTATGTCGTTATGGGCCTAATCGGCGCAAAATTGACATACGATGGGCTCGCCGGACTGCTTGCCTGACTGCAGTACCACAAACACCCTTTGTTGCATTGCTCCCAAAGACTTTTCCGGCTTTGATACCGGACAAAGACGATTGGGAGGAATATCATGGACGCGACAGTTAGCCCCTTTGCAAAAGGACTGGACAAGACTGACGCTAACTATGCAGCGCTGAGCCCCTTGAGCTTTTTGGCGCGAGCCGCAGATGTGTTTCCAGATCACACGGCGATCATCCACGGCAAACAGCGGACTGATTATAGGACGTTCTACAAGCGCTCGAAACAACTCGCATCGGCCTTGAGCAGACACGGCATTGGAAAAGAAGACACCGTCAGCGTGATGCTGCCCAATGTCCCGCCAATGCTTGAAGCCCACTACGGTGTGCCGATGACAAAAGCCGTCCTGCATTCCCTCAACACACGACTTGATGCTGCGATCATCGCGTTCCAGCTCGATCACGCCAACTGCAAGGTCCTGATTACGGATCGAGAATATGCATCCGTCATGAAAGAAGCACTGGAACTGGCCACCGTCAAACCGACCGTGATCGATTATTCAGACCCCGAATTCCCGCAGGATAGCGAGCAGTTGGGGTCACTGGATTATGAGGACTTCCTTCAATCCGGAGACACGGAGTTCACTTGGTCCCTCCCCGATGATGAATGGGATGCCATCACGCTGAATTACACATCCGGCACCACTGGAAATCCCAAAGGTGTCGTATACCATCATCGCGGCGCCTACCTGCTGGCCCAAGCAAACGTTATCACCGCTTCGATGGCCAAGCATCCTGTCTATCTTTGGACATTGCCAATGTTCCATTGCAATGGCTGGTGCTTTCCCTGGTCCTTATCTATTGTCGCCGGGACGCATGTGTGTTTGCGCTGGGTCCGGCCAAAAGCCATGTGGGATCTGATCGCAGATGAAGGCGTGACTCACTTGTGCGGTGCACCGATTATCATGTCGACACTGCTCAATGCCGGCGACGACAAGCGCGATCTGGACCGTGAGGTTGAGTTCTTCACCGCTGCAGCGCCCCCACCGGAAAGCGTTCTGGCAGCGATGAAAACCGCCGGGTTCAACGTGACCCACCTTTATGGTTTGACTGAAGTCTATGGCCCGGCAGTGGTCAATGATTGGAAGGGCGAATGGGATTCGCTGCCTCTTGAACAACAAGCTCAGAAAAAAGCGCGGCAGGGTGTTCGCTACGTTGCGCTCGAAGATCTCAAGGTCCTCAACCCAGAGACCATGGAGCCCGTTCCAGCCGACGGCCAAACCATCGGCGAGGTCATGTTCCGCGGCAATGTCGTTATGAAAGGCTACCTGAAAAATCAGGACGCGACAGATGAAGCCTTCAAAGGTGGCTGGTTCCATTCCGGCGATCTTGGTGTGATGCATCCGGACGGCTACATCCAATTGAAAGACCGGTCTAAAGACATCATAATTTCGGGTGGAGAGAACATTTCCTCTATCGAAGTCGAAGATGTTCTTTACAAACATCCTGATGTTCAGGCTGCGGCGGTGGTGGCCCGTCCGGATGAAAAGTGGGGCGAAACGCCCTGCGCCTTTGTTGAGTTGAAATCAGGATCAGACACCACGGAAAACGAGCTGATGGCCTTTTGCAAAGAACACCTGGCCAGCTTCAAGTCACCCAGGAAAATTGTGTTTTGTGACCTGCCGAAGACCTCGACCGGCAAGATCCAGAAGTTTGCCCTGCGGGAGCAAGCGAAAGCCTTATGAGCAAAGTCTACTAAGCAATAAAAAACGCCGCACAAATCGCGCGGCGTTGAAATTTCCAAAGGCCGGACGATCAGTGGATCGTCACATCTTTTCGTATTCGCTCAATCTCATCCTTGATCTTGAGTTTTCGCCGTTTCATGTCAGCCAATTTCAGGGAGTCCGTACTCGGATGTAACAAAGCGTCTTCGATCTTGCGTTCCATTTCCGCATGACGGCGCTCAAGTTCTGCGAGATGTGACTGCATTGACATGGATAAACCTCCTGTCTGTTGGCTCAACGGAATTCATCGTGCCACACATTTTCAGGCGTTGTCGATTGCAGATTCTGCATACCGGAACCATTTTGCCGTCGTAGAATGAGTTCTCACCAGTATCCTTTAAAAATCCTAAATTCCGGCTCACACTTAAGACACTAAAAACTATCAGTTTTTGATCATGACAGATTTGCCATCTCAGAAACTTCAGCACTTAGAAAAAAGTAGCCGTCGGGACCGGACTGTTCGCCATCAGTGAATAAACAGCAAAAACCAAAGCTGTCTTGCCCGTACACCCAAAAATGGACTAGGACTAGGAACCGGTTCTTGGGGATTAAAGGCACGAATGGATACTGAGGCTTTGCGGGTGGAGCTTGCGCAGCTCCGTCAGGAACACAGGGATCTAGACGTCGCCGTAGAGGCATTGGCGGCAACACCCAATCACGACGCTCTTCAGCTTCAGCGCTTGAAGAAAAAGAAACTGATGATCAAGGACCGGATCATGGTTTTGGAAGATCAGCTGCGCCCCGACATTATTGCCTAATCTCAGCTGGTCATTGCCAAAGAGCCCTGCTTGACAGAGCTCCCTGATGTTTAGTCTGCATTGATGCTTGCGAAGCAGCGCTCCGTGCCTATACTCCGCGGCTCTTCCGGCCTCCCACAACACTTGGAGTAGAGAATGGCGCAGGCAGACGTTGCAATTATTATGGGCAGTCAGTCCGACTGGCCGACCATGAAACACGCTGCCGACACGCTTGCCGAGCTTGGCATCTCCTTCGAAGCGCGCATTGTTTCCGCGCACCGGACACCAGACCGGATGTATGAGTTTGCTAAGGGCGCCAAGGCCGAAGGTTTCAAGGTTATCATCGCTGGCGCCGGCGGTGCGGCTCACTTGCCCGGGATGACCGCAGCTCTGACCCCGCTACCGGTATTCGGCGTCCCGGTCGAAAGCCGCGCGCTTTCCGGCGAGGACAGCCTTCTGTCGATCGTACAGATGCCCGGCGGCATCCCGGTTGGCACATTGGCAATCGGCAAGGCGGGAGCAACCAACGCAGCTTTGTTGGCGGGTGCGGTCCTTGCCCTCAACAATTCCGATGTTGAAGAAGCCCTCGAAACATATCGGGCCGAGCGTACTGCCGCAGTCGCCGAATTCCCAGTCGACGACACCAATTAATCACCAGACGCAGGATAGGCTGCCATGAGCGCTTCCATTCGCCTTCAACCCGGTGACACGATCGGCATTCTTGGCGGCGGCCAGTTGGGTCGCATGTTGGCTCAATCGGCAGCCAGCATGGGCCTTAAGACCCACATTTTCTGTCCTGAGCAAAACAGCCCTGCGTTTGATGTCAGTGCCCAAAACACGATCGCAGCTTACGAGGATACAGCTGCGCTGGCGGCGTTTGCGGACGCCGTATCCGTCGTGACCTATGAGTTTGAAAATGTTCCCGGACCAACCGCGCAGCATCTTGCTAGCAAGGTACCGGTACGCCCGGGCGTCCGCGCTCTTGAAGTTTCTCAGGATCGCCTGTTTGAGAAAGAATTCCTGAAAAAATCAGGTGTGGCGATTGCTGATTTTGCAGAAATCACCTCCCAGGCAGATGTCGAAACAGCTGTTCAAAACTTTGGCGGCCAAGGCGTCTTGAAAACCCGGCGGTTCGGATATGACGGCAAAGGCCAGACCATGATCCGCTCGAAAAAGGATATTGGCGGTGCATTCGAACGGATCGGCAATACTCCTGCGGTTCTGGAAGCCCTGATCGGCTTTGACTGTGAAGTCTCGGTCATCGTCGCACGGGACTTGGACGGCAACTGCGAAAGTTATGACATTGCCCGAAACCATCACGAAAACCACATCCTGAAAACATCAACTGTTCCGGCGGGCGTCTCTGAGCAAACGCAGACGGCAGCCCGGAAAATGGCCGAACGGATCGTTTCAAGTCTCGACTATGTTGGCGTGATGGGCGTTGAGATGTTCCTTGTTCGCGACGGCGATACCGAAAAGCTGCTGGTCAACGAGATCGCGCCGCGCGTTCACAATTCAGGTCATTGGACTCAGGATGCGTGTTTGACGTCGCAGTTTGATCAGCACATTCGTGCGGTCGCCGGTTGGCCCCTGGGCTCCGCAGACCGGCATTCTGATGCCGTTATGGAAAATCTCATCGGCCGTGATGCCGAAGACTGGCACGCCGTCCTTAAAGACCCGGCGGCCCAAATGCACCTCTATGGCAAGGCCGAAATCAGGGATGGCCGCAAGATGGGGCATGTGAACCGGATCTCTCCCAAGACCGGCTGATCAATTGCGCTGAAGCAACCCGAGTTTTTCCCGGCGGGCAAAGCGGGCATTGGACAAGATCGCGACCGACAAGAGACCCCCAGCAAGACCGCACCAGACCCCGACGCCACCCCAGCCCGCCAGAAACCCTAGGCCGAGTGATAGGCTGATCCCAACGACCCAGTAGCCGAAGAGGGCATAAAATAGCGGAATGGTGGTGTCGCCAAGCCCACGCAGGTTGTTGACGCCGATGATCTGACCGCCGTCGGCCAGCTGGAAAAGTGCTGCAACCAGAATGAACGACACGCCGTAGGCGAGCACCTCTTGCGACTGCGGATCTCTGAGATCCAGATAAAGCCCGACAAGCGTCTCCGGTACAGTCCAGAACAGGACCGCGAATGCCCCCATGAATGTCATTGTGACACCGAGTGCTGTCCAGCCGGCACGGCCCACGCCTTCGCTATCGCCACGTCCGTCCGCAAGGCTCACCCGGGTCATCGCTGCAACAGACAATCCAACGGGAACCATGAATGTCAGCGATGCGATCTGGAGCGCAATGCCATGGCCGGCCAGCGGTATGGTGCCTAGCCATCCGATCATTATCGCAGATGCCGTGAACAATGATCCTTCGGCCACAATCGTAATCGCGATCGGCGTCCCCAATCGAACGATCTGGAAGAAAACGGGCCAGTCCGACCGCCAGATCCGGCCAAGAATGTGATACCGCCGCAGCCTTGGATGGTAGAGCGCATAAACGAGCAGGAACAGGAATGTGGTCGTCGCACTGAAAACGGAAGCGATACCGGCACCGATCAACTCCAGGCGCGGAAACCCGAATTCGCCGAAAATCAGAACATAATCAAGCGCCGCATTGACCAGAGCTCCGCCAATTGTCGCCCACAGAACCACCTGCGTGCGTTCCATCACGGTCAAAAAACCGCGAACCGCCATGATCAATAGCGCCGGCAGCATGGTCCATAGCAAAACGCCCATATAGACGTTGGCAAGACGGGCAAGCTCCGGGTCTTGACCAAACAGAAGCAACAACTCTTCGGTAAAGAAAAGAAGCACCCAGATTGGCAAACAATACAAAACCGAGACCCAAAACCCCATCCGGACCGCACGGCGGAGCTCCCGCGGCTGGCGGCGTCCACGGGCGCGGGCTGCAAGGGGGATCACTGCTTGCAAAAGTCCCATACCGAAGAACCAAAGCAACATATAAAAATTGAATGCCAGAACAGAGGCAGCCAGTTCTTCTGCGCCCAGGCGGCCAATCATCAACACATCGGTTGTATTGATCGCCATCTGCGCCAACTGTGCACCAGCCAAAGGCAGACCGAGCGACAGGGTCGGCAGAATATCGCTCTGCCATAGAGTTTGTTTTTTGGTCGAATCAGGAGCCCCTGCAGCGCGCTGCGCCATTCGTCACTCCAAAGTCTGGGCGGGAATTGAGTATCCACCTCTACTCGTCCCGGTCACCGGTGTCCACCACGTTTCCCTACTTGCGGAAGTTGTCGGAAATGACCAAATCACCGTTTTGCGCCATTTCTTTTTCAAATCACTGTGGACTCAATCCGCGGCCTCTGGTAATAACCCGGCTCAAAGTGAGCGACGCGTCAGCGGCGATCCGGTTTCTGTGACATAGTGGATGCATTCTTGCGTTGACTGCATGTTGTTCAGAGCAGTCGCAAGATCGTTTGACGAAGTCTCGCTTCAATCATGGTCTTAATTAGCTGCGGAATTGACCGTAGCGTATTAAAAACGGGAAAAAACGCGTGCAGGTTCTGGTTCGCGACAATAATGTCGATCAAGCGCTTAAGGCGCTCAAGAAAAAGATGCAGCGCGAAGGCATCTTCCGTGAAATGAAGCTTCGCGGTCACTTCGAAAAACCGTCTGAAAAGAAAGCGCGTGAGAAGGCTGAAGCTATCCGCCGCGCACGCAAGCTGGCGCGCAAGCGGGCTCAGCGCGAAGGTCTTTTGCCGGGCAAATCCGCTCGCCGTTAATACCGGCTTGAGCGCGCTGCTGGGAGCAAGCTTCTTGCACATCATATCTGCCGAGAGGCCGGCCGTAAGATCGGTCGGCTTTTTGGCGTTTGACGGGGATACCCGCTCCGTCTTTGATGGCGGCGGAGCCAAAAGCCACATTACCGCCCAATTGGAGGCAGATGAACGGCATGTCCATTGGCTTTAACGAAATGAGTTCCATGCGCCGGATCAGGAAGTTTGTGCCATACGCTGCCCTTTTCGGGATTGCCACGCTTCTGGGTGCCTGTCAGGGCAGCGGGGTCTATCAAGGTGTGCCGGTGAACTCGTCTGCAGGTTCTTCGACGAACATCGCCTCCCTGACATCCGTGATTGAAGCCAACCCGTCGGATGCCAACGCATACAGCACACGCGGCATTGCGTATGGTCAGGCGGGAAAACTCGATAACGCGATCGAGGACTTCAATCGGGCCCTGCAGCTCAATCCGCAGTCTTTCCAGACGTATGCCAACAGAGCTTTGGTATACCGCCGGATGGGCCAAAATGATCTGGCCATCTCCGACTACACGCGGGCGATCAACATCAAGCCGGACTATGACGTCGCCTATGTCGGCCGCGGGAACATCTACCGTCAGCAGGGCAACTTCACTGCGGCTTTGAACGACTTCAACTCCGTGATTTCTCGGGACAGCAGCGACGCACGGGCTTTCTATAATCGCGGACTAATCTATCAGGCGCAGAACCAGAACCCGCGCGCCATCGAAGATTTTGCAACAGCTATCGGCCTAAACCCGAAAGCCAGTGCTCCTTACATCGCCCGGGGAATTTCCTATCTCGCTGTCAACGACCCGAATGCAGCCTTCTCTGACCTGTCTATGGCGGTCAATCTGGACCGCGATTCGTCCGTTGCTTGGGCAAACCGGGGGCTTGCATTGGAAATGCTGGATAAGCCAAAGGACGCGCGGCGCAATTTCACCCGCGCCATGACCCTCGACAATTCGAACCAGGTCGCACGGGACGGGCTGCGCCGGGTTGGCGGCGCATAACCGGCCGACGCAGTTTATTCCTTATTTGATTGACTGGCCTCAAGGCGATCAAATGCAAAGACGATAGAATGCCATTTTCTCCAACAGATTTCGGAGAGGTCAATGGCCATTGCAAAGCGTATCGTCATCTTGGACGGGCACCCGGACCCTGCCCCCAACCATCTGTGCCACGCCCTTGCGGAGAATTATCGAAGCGGAGCTATCGAAGCCGGTCACGATGCAACGTTGATTCGGATTGCCGATCTGGATTTCCCGATCCTCCAAACACCGTCCGACTTTCAAAAACAGCCGACACCAGTCCCTTTGCAAGCTACCAGAGACGTCCTCTTCGCTGCGGACCATGTTGTGCTGATTTACCCCCTGTGGCTCGGCACGTTGCCAGCCTACACAAAAGCCTTCCTGGAACAGATATTTCATTACGACACCGCGTTCGAACGCGGCGCGGATGACGCTTGGCCTAAAGGTAAAATGAAGGGAAAGTCAGCGCGAATAGTTGTGACGATGGGGATGCCTTCGCTCTTCTACCGCCTCTGGTACCGGGCCCACAGTCTAAAAAGCCTCGAGCGGAACATCTTTCGCTTCATCGGGTTTTCGCACGTCAGGTCAACGATATTCGGAATGGTTGATGCCGCAGATGACACCAAGATCTCAGGGTGGAAGCGAAAAATAAGCACCCTTGGACAAAAAGCAGCCTAGGGCATTTCAGAGCTCAAAACTCACAGGCTGTCTCGAACGTAACACGCTTCCCACCGGTTGGATGATGCAGGGTCAGACTTTCTGCATGCAAGCGCAAGCGCGGCGAAGCTTCAAGCGCATCACCAGTCGCATAAAAACGGTCACCAACGATCGGGTGGCCGAGTGACAGCATGTGTACACGCAGTTGATGAGACCGGCCGGTAAACGGGAACAGCCGGACACGCGTGGTCCGCTCGTTCCGCATAATCACCTGCCATCTGGTCAAGGCCGGTTTGCCGTGTTCAAAGCTCACCATTTGCTTTGGACGATTCGGCCAGTCACAGACAAGCGGCAGATCGATCACTCCGGCATTCTTCTCAATCTGCCCCCAAACCTCGGCCACGTAGGTCTTCTCCGTTTTACGCCGCTCGAATTGAAGACCAAGGTGACGGTGGGCCTGTGCATTCATGGCAAGCACCATGACACCGGAGGTATCCATATCCAGCCGATGGACGATCCGCGCCTCAGGATGGGTTTGCTGCGCGCGGGCCTCGATGCAGTCAGAGTGCTCCAGGGCTTTTCCTGGAACACTGAGCAGCCCGCTTGGCTTATCGACCACCAAAAGATCCGCATCCACGTGGAGAACGTCAAGGAAAGGCTCGCGTGGTGGATCATAAACAAATGTGGCTGGTGCACTCGGGCTCATGAACCGGTTTATAGCGGGATCTCCCAAAAACAAAAGGCGCGGCCAGTGCCGCGCCTTCCGATATCCAAGCCTCAGTGCGCTTGCTAAAGCGCCTTGACGATTTCCTCGGTCATTTTCTTGGCATCGCCGAAGAGCATCATTGTCCGGTCGTTGAAGAAGAGCTCGTTCTGAATGCCCGCATAACCAGAAGCCATGCCGCGCTTGACAAAGAGGACAGTACCAGCCTTGTCAACATCCAGGATCGGCATGCCGAAGATCGGCGATTGCGGATCATCGCGAGCGGCCGGGTTGGTGACATCGTTCGCCCCGATTACGTAGACAACATCTGCCTGCGCAAATTCGGAATTGATATCCTCCAACTCGAACACTTCATCATACGGCACGTTTGCTTCGGCAAGGAGCACGTTCATATGACCCGGCATACGGCCTGCAACAGGGTGGATGGCGTATTTGACTTCAACGCCCTCCTCCTTGAGCTGGTCGGCGAGCTCACGCAGCGAGTGCTGTGCTTGCGCGACGGCCATACCGTAACCTGGAACGATGATCACCTTGGACGCGTTCTTCATGATGAAGGCCGCATCGTCCGCGGCACCTTGTTTGACAGGACGCTCTTCGCCATCATCGCCGCCGGCTGCAGCCGTTTCGCCGCCGAAGCCGCCAAGGATAACGGAGATGAACGACCGGTTCATGCCCTTACACATGATGTAGGACAGGATCGCACCGGAGGAGCCCACAAGCGCACCGGTGATGATCAGCGCCATGTTGGACACCGTGAAACCGATGCCGGCCGCGGCCCATCCGGAATAGGAGTTCAGCATCGATACGACCACCGGCATATCCGCGCCGCCGATCGGGATGATGATCAAGACGCCGAAGATGAACGCTACGATCACCAAGGCCCAGAACACCGTCATGCTTTCCGAGCCGACCAGAATGATCGTCAGCACGACCATACCGACTGCCAAAGCTAAGTTGATGGCATGACGCATCGGCAACATGATCGGCTTGCCGGACATGCGGCCGTCGAGCTTCAAGAAGGCAATAACCGACCCTGTGAAGGTGATTGCACCAATTGCGGCACCAATGGAGGCTTCCACCATTGCAGAGGTGTAGATTTGCCCTGGCGCACCGATCCCGAAAGCGCCGGGCGCATAGAGTGCACTGGCCGCGACAAACACTGCCGCGAGACCAACCAGCGAGTGAAAGGCTGCCACAAGCTGTGGCATGGCCGTCATCGGGATGCGCTGAGCAATATACGCGCCCAAGCCCCCGCCGACGCCGACACCGATGACGATCAGGAAGAACGATCCTGCCGTGAGGCCTGTTGCAAACAGCGTTGTAAGGACGGCAATAGCCATCCCGACCATGCCGTAAGTGTTGCCTTGACGAGACGTTTCCGGACTGGACAGGCCACGAAGGGCCATAATGAACAAGACTGCGGATATGAGGTAGAGAACCGCCGTTAGATTAGCTGACATGGGTCCGGCCTCCTATCGCTGCTTTTTCTTGTACATAGCGAGCATTCGGCTGGTCACGAGAAACCCGCCAAATATGTTCACGCTTGCAAGGACAAGGGCCAAAAATCCAAACACCCGCGCCATGTAGGCGCCGTCGCTTTGGGTCAAGTCAACACCAACTGCGAGCAATGCACCAACTACGATAACCGATGAAATCGCGTTGGTCACCGCCATGAGCGGTGTGTGCAGAGCCGGCGTTACCGACCAGACAACATAGTATCCGACGAAGATCGCCAGGACGAAGACCGAGAACAGGAACACAAACGGTTCGATTGCACTCGTTGATGCTGCCTGAACGGCTACATCGGCAGCTCCGCCTGCGATCTGATCCACATAACTTTGAGCTGCCGTTGCAGCTTCCTGCGCATTGGACGCGGCTTCCCTGGCTGCTTCCGCGGCCGCTTCTGCGCGTTCCAAGGCTTCAGTTTGAGACAAGTCGCTCATCACTCTCCCCCTGAGCTTTCCGCAGGAGCGAAGGCGGGGTGAACCACCTTGCCATCGCGGGTCAATACGGTTGCCTGCAGCAGCTCATCCTCAAAATCGGGTTTCAAGGCCTTGGCTTCTTTGTCGATCATAGTCTCAAGAAAAGCGAACAGGTTCTTTGCGTACAAAGCCGACGCGGAAGCACCGATCCGGGCTGCCATATTGAGATGACCAACGACTTTCACTCCGGCGACGGTTGCGATCTTTCCAGGTTTTGCTCCTTCCACGTTGCCGCCTCGCTCGACTGCCAGATCAACAACGATGGCCCCAGGACGCATGCTTTCCAGCATCGCCTTGCTGACAAGTTGCGGAGCCGGGCGCCCAGGGATCAACGCAGTGGTGATCACAATGTCCTGCTTGGCAATATGGGTCGCGACAAGTTCCGCTTGCTTCTTCTGATATTCTTCAGACATCTGCTTGGCATAACCGCCTGCGGTCTCCGCCTGCTTGAACTCTTCGTCCTCAACGGCAACAAATTTTGCACCAAGGGATTCAACCTGTTCCTTGGCAGCTGGCCGCACATCTGTTGCGGTGACAACAGCACCGAGACGCCGAGCGGTCGCAATGGCTTGAAGACCGGCAACGCCAGCGCCCATGACGAAGACGCGCGCGGCAGGGACAGTTCCTGCTGCCGTCATCATCATCGGCATGGCGCGATCATACTCGGCCGCCCCTTCGATGACGGCTTGATAACCTGCCAGGTTGGCTTGGGAGGAAAGGACGTCCATGACCTGCGCGCGGGTAATGCGCGGCATGAATTCCATTGCGAAGGCCGTGATGCCAGCTTTCGCCATGGCCTCAACATCCTTCTCGTTGCCATAGGGATCCATGGACGCCAGAACGAGCGCGCCTTTCTTCATGGCTCCGAGCTCACCTGCGGATGGGCGGCGGACTTTCAACACCACGTCGGCGTCGCCAACCGTCGATGCATAGTCGGCTGCGATTTCCGCGCCAGCGTCTTTGTAATCCTGGTCGGGAATACGCGAAAGCTTGCCGGCGTCCTTCTCAACAACCACGGTTGCGCCGAAGCCGATCAGTTTCTTGATCGTGTCAGGCGTGGCGGACACGCGTGTTTCAACCGCGTCGGTTTCGCGCGGTACAGCAATTTTCATATACCCCTCCCCAGGATTTGCGGCCCCGGGATCCGGGGCCAGAGCGTATGTCAGGTAAGGCTTAGACCAGCAGGATGCACAGAACGCCGGTCAGAGCAAATACGACTGTTGGCGGGACCCATCCTTTTTCCCCCAGCGCCATGCCAATGCCAGAGGCAACAAGCGTCGCGATGAGCATCAACCAACCAAAGACAACAGCAGAAGTGCCACCAAATGCGAACAGGATCAGGCAAAGAACAATGTTCAAAACCGCGACAGTGCCGATCTTGGAGAAGTTGATGAACCCCTCGTAAGTGCTCTCGTGCGTTTCGTAGTCCATTGCCGGTGCAGTTTCGTCAGACATAAAGTCCCCCAAATAAATTCCTCATTCAGTGGTCTTCCTTACAATAAACCCTTGCCGCTCGGCAATCTTTTGCATTGCAAATTCGAAGGAAGCATAGCAGCAATTCCGCTTACGTAAACGGAATATATATCCAACTTTCGAGTTAAGCCTGCGAGCCAACAAAGATAGGAACCGTACCTAAGCAGCCCGTCCAGCCTCAAGAAGTCCGGCAGCTTCAAGCGCAGTTTCCTGCCGATTGCGAACTGTACTTGCTTCAAATCCGTCAATTTGCTCATTGAACAGTTGAAAGAAATTCAACTCTGCCCGCAGGTGCAAAAAGACACCTCCTAGGCCAATTGCGGCCCGATCCATGAAAACGAACTCCTGCGGCACTGTAACAGGGCCAAGTTCTTTCAGCGCAGAGTGCACCCGGAACGCTTCTTTCCGGCCGTATTCAGCCGCCGAAACACCATCTGCGATCGACCGGACACGATCCGTGAGAAGCGGACCGTAAATAAAGCGGGCCCAAATATTCAGGACCTCAATGACTTCCTTTTTCAGGTTTTGAAATCCCCAGCGTTCATATGCGGCAACCACACGATCATTGTCCTCTTCCAAAAGCCCTTTGTAGAGTTCAACAACGCCTTCTACAAAAGCTTCCGGGAAGATCCGGATGCAGCCATAGTCCAGAAGATTGATACCGGATGGCACGCCATCTTCCTCAAAGACCGTGTAATTGCCCAAATGAGGATCACCATGGATCACACCGTAGCGGCTGAAAGGATGCCACCACGCGTGAAACATAGTCCGCGCCAACCGGTTGCGGTCTTCTTGATCATGCTCTTTGAAATCAAGCAATGGACGTCCGTGCATCCAGTTCATCGTCAAGAGCCGCTTGGTCGACAGATCCGGTACAACGTCGGGAACACGGATATGCGGCGCATCCTCGAGGATCTGCTTGTACAGCCCGATGTGCCCAGCCTCGCGGCCATAGTCGAGCTCCTCGCGAACGCGGGCACTGATTTCTTTCGCAATCTCGCTGGTATCAATTGCCGGCTTCATACGCCGGTGTAATGAAAACAGCATTTGAAGTTGCTTGAGATCAGCCTCTACTGCGGATGCCATATCCGGATACTGAAGTTTACAGGCCAGCACACGTCCGTCGTGTCCAGCAGCGCGATGCACTTGGCCAAGCGATGCGGCAGCAGCCGGTTCGCGCTCAAAACTTTCAAAACGTTTTTCCCAGCCGGCACCAAGCTCAGCCCGCATGCGCCGTTTGACAAACGCCCAACCCATAGGGGGGGCACTGGCCTGGAGCTTTGCAAGTTCGGTGGTGTATTCCGGCGGCAATGCATCGGGGATCGTGGATAGAAGTTGCGCTACCTTCATCAACGGACCTTTGAGCCCTCCCAAGGCAGCAGCCAGCTCGGAAGCGTTCTTGCCGTTATCAAGATCCATGCCCAGTAGTTTCGCGCCGGCAACTTTGGCAGCAATGCCACCAACGTTGGTGCCGACCCGTGCATATCGGCCCATACGTGCGCTGAAACGGTTGCTTTCCCGATCCTTGTCCTGAGGCATGTGCCCAGATGCTCCTTACCGAACGAAACGTTTCTATTGACCGGTACATATAAAATTGCCCGCCAACTTCCAGTCCAGAGGCTTAGAAACGACGATCTGTCACATCACTCCGGCTTCAGAAGTGAAGAGTTCGGACAAGGCGCGCGCCAACTCATCCCGCGCATTGGCCAACCCTTTGTATCGCAGTTGGTCCGGATCCAACACCATCAACTGCGTTCTGAGTTGCCCGGCCAACTGCTCCCGATCTGGATGCGCCTCCAATGCGCGCAACGGATCATGATGGATCTTAATCGTGAAAATGATGTCCCCACTTCCCGGCAAGCGGCGCAGAGTTTGGCGTTCAACTCTAAGGAAAAGGCGCGACAGGACAGAATCGCTGTCCCGCAAATCGATGCGATGCGGCTTCGGATTGTAGAGCTCATCATCCGGGTAAATCGACCAGTTAAAGCGGCATACATATTGGCCCACCTTCAGGTTATCGAAAAGGCGAGCGACCATTACGCCCATACGCTTTCCGTTAAAACCCGGGACGGTCTCGTGGATTGCGCTCATGGATTTCGAGAACTTTTCGGCCAATGACCAAGAGGACGGAAAACTGAGGCTGGCCGCCGCCAACCTGTAGCCGTCCGGCCCCGGACGCATCAGAACCAAGTCTTCTTGGACAAGGCGCGCGGCTGTCAGAAGTGCTGGCTTGCTGGACAGGTCGACGACCGGCCCTCGACCCGCAATCACCACTCGATTGGCCACAAACTTGTGGGTCTTGGAGTGATACCGATTCAAGTTTTCGACAATAAGCGCAAGCACCTCCTGCTGGGCCTCTTCCGTGCCGTCCTCAGCGCGGAAAACAGCATCACGGCGTTCGGATACCAAGCGGTCCTTTTCCGCAAGATGCGGAACAAGGAAAGCGTCCGGCTCGAGCCACTCCCCTTCGCTGATCGGCTTTAGACCCACTGTGAATGGATGGCTGGAGCCATCATAGGGGGTATGCTGAAACCGGATTGTTTCCTGGGACATCAAAGCGGACCGTTTCTCAGGCCTAGTCCAGAGTTTCCAGCTCATCGATCAAACGCTCGATGACGGACAGGCCTTTCTTCCAGAAATCAGGATCGGTCGCATCGAGACCAAATGGCTTCAACAATTCTGAATGATGCTTGGTCCCGCCAGCTTTCAGGAGTTCAAAATACTTCTCCTGGAAACCAGTCTCAGCTTCCTCGTAAACCGCATAAAGCGAGTTCACGAGGCAATCCCCGAATGCGTAGGCATAGACATAGAACGGTGAATGAATGAAATGCGGGATATAAGTCCAGAAAGTCTCATACCCTGCATTGAGCTTGATGGCCGGACCAAGGCTCTCGCCCTGCACCGACAGCCAGAGTTCCCCGATCTTGTCCGCGGTCAACTCGCCATTGCGCCGCTCCGTGTGAAGTTTCCGCTCGAAAGTGTAAAAAGCGATCTGCCGGACGACCGTGTTGATCATGTCCTCGGCCTTGGAGGCGAGCATGACTTTTTTGGTTTTCGGGTCTTCTGCTTTTGCCAAGAGGGATTTGAAGGTCAGCATTTCGCCAAAGACACTCGCGGTTTCAGCAAGTGTCAGGGGGGTCGGCGCCATTAGCGGACCATTCGGACCGGCCAGTACCTGGTGAACGCCATGGCCGAGTTCATGAGCCAGGGTCATGACATCCCGGACTTTGCCCTGGTAGTTGACCAGAACATAAGGATGCGCGCTTGGCACGGTTGGATGGGCAAAGGCACCGGGTGCCTTGCCGGACCTTGCTGGGGCATCAATCCAGCCCTTGTCGAAGAACCGGCTCGCGATCTCCGCCATGTCCGGGGAGAAGGTATTATAGGCAGAAAGCACCGTGTCCTTGGCTTCAGCCCAAGGAATGATCCGCGTATCGGCATCGGGTAGCGGAGCGTTTCGGTCCCAGGTGTTGAGTTGATCAACGCCGAGCCACTTTGCCTTGAGTTTGTAGTATCGGTGCGAAAGCCGCGGATAGGCCTCCCGGACTGCGGATACCATTGCGTCGACGACTTCACGCTCAACACGATTGGCCAGGTGCCTGCTATCGGCAATATCGGAGAAGTTCCGCCACCGGTCGGAAATCTCCTTGTCCTTGGTCAATGTGTTTGTGATCAGCGCAAAGGTGCTCAGATTTTTTGAAAACGTTTCAGTGAGCGCCTTTGACGCTTCTTCCCGCTTTTCCGGTGAAGGGTCGGTCAACAGATTAAGGGTTTGCTCTACCGGCAACTCTTCGCCCGAAACGGTGAAGGTCAACCGCGCCATCGTCTCGTCAAACAAGCGGTTCCAGGCACTGCTGCCCGTAACTGACTTTTCATGAAAAAGCTGCTCGACCCGATCTTCCAGCTGGTACGGCTTGTCCTTACGAAGATCTTCGATCCAGGGCCGATAATGGGCGAGATGTGCGTCCTCTAATGCGGCATCGACCACAGCATCTTCGATCCGGTTCAGTTCCAAGCTGAAGAACAGCAGATGCGAGCTTGCCGTCGTGATTTGCTCTTGAACATCTCCGTAGAACTTTTGTGCAGCTGCGTCTGTTGTATTGCCTGCATAAACCAGTCCGGCAAAAGAGATCAGGCGGCCCATGAGGTCTTCCAGATCTTCATACGCTCGAATGGCTGTCACCAAAGCCGCAACATTGTTTGCCGCCAAATCTGCAAGCCGTCCCTTGTAGGACGCCTCGAATGTTTTTGCGCGATCGAGCGCTTCTTTCAGGTCAGAGGTGACTTTCGGTGCGTCGACGGAAGGATAGAGGTCCGTCAGATCCCAAACCGGGAGATCGCCAAGCTCTGCATTTCCTGAGGCGGCAGGCGCAAATTTTGGGCTCAAAAAGGGCATTTCATACTCCGGAAAACGGCGGAACGATTGGTTGCTCCGATGGGATACCTAGGGAATTTGTAGGCCCTAGCCACCTTTAGCTGCAATCGAAAAACAGCATCTTTTTTCAATTGGGCTGGAGAATTTGTTTACCGCTTTACGACCAGAATGGCCCGAAACGAGACACCTTGACGAGTTCAAAGGCACCTGATGCAAGCACTCAGCGGCAAAATACTCATTGTTGACGACGATCCAATTCAGCGTCGGCTCCTGCAGGAAGCTGTGCACAAATTTGGCTACAGATCCAAAACTGCCGAAAACGGCGCAGAAGCTGTGCGGATCATGACCGGCCCTGAAGCCAGCGAAATCGATCTGATTATCCTCGATATGGTGATGCCGGAACTTGACGGCCTGGGCGTACTGGAGCGCCTGCGCGCGGACAAGATTTCCACCCCCGTGATCGTCCAAACAGCACATGGCGGCATCGACACGGTTGTTTCGGTAATGAATGCCGGCGCACAGGACTTTGCGGTCAAGCCGGTCGCACCTGAGCGGCTAAACGTTTCAATCCGAAACCTCCTGAAAACGTCCGCCCTGGAAGGAGAAATCACTCGGATCCAGAAGAAGGCCTCCGGGACCCTGACCTTCGCCGACATCATTACTCATTCGCCCGCAATGGAGAGGGTGATTAATCTGGGCAAGCGGGCCGCAGCCTCCAACATTCCGATCCTGATCGAAGGAGAGAGCGGTGTTGGCAAGGAAATGATTGCAAGCGCGATCCAGGGCTCCAGTGACCGCAAGTCAAAACCATTGATCACGGTCAACTGCGGCGCCATCCCCGATAATTTGGTGGAATCAATCCTTTTCGGCCACGAGAAAGGCGCTTTCACCGGAGCAGTCGACAAGCATGTCGGCAAATTTCAGGAAGCCCATGGCGGCACCCTTTTTCTAGATGAAGTGGGTGAGTTGCCACAAGATGTGCAGGTCAAACTGCTCCGCGCCATACAGGAAAACGAGATTGATCCGATCGGTTCCCGCCGTCCGGTCAAAGTGGATTTCAGGCTCATCTCTGCAACGAATCGCAGGCTCATTGATCAAGTTAAGGACAGTGCGTTCCGTGAAGACCTTTATTACCGTTTGAACGTTTTCCCCATTTGGATCCCGCCATTGCGAGACCGCCGGGAAGACATCCCAGCGCTCGTGCGGCATTTCCTGGCACGATTTGCGGCTGAAGAAGGCAAGCCCCAGGTGTCCGGTGTTGCCCAAGACGCATTGGCCATGCTTCAGGAGTACGCTTGGCCCGGCAACATTCGGCAATTGCAGAACACCGTCTTCCGGGCAGTCGTCTTATGTGATGGAGCCCAGCTAACCATCGACGATTTTCCGCAAGTTTCCGCCGCAATTGAGCACCCTGGTAGCCAGTCCGGCGTTTTGCCCCCAAGCGTTGCAGCCCCCTTTGCTGCGGCTCCGCAAGACCCCGCTGCTGTTACGCCGCCGCCACCTGCCCAACCGGGTGCCCCGACAGTAGCGAACACCACAACGCCGGCCGGATTTGAGGGATCAGCACCCTTCGGCTTCATGCGGAACCTCGACCCGGAAGGGCATGTCAGAAAACTGACTGATATTGAGGAAGAGATTATCCGGGCCGCCATCAAGCATTACTCCGGACGGATGACAGAGGTTGCCAAACGGCTGGGCATTGGCCGGTCCACCCTCTATCGCAAGCTCAAGGAATACGGTCTGGACGATGGCGGCACGGATGCAGCTGCCTAATTTCCAGACACTTTAAGCCTCCCACTCGGCTTTGGCCGATTTTTGAACACATTCGAGCGGTACGGGATTTCCTCGGGGTATCGCGCGCAATCCGTTGCCGATAACCGCCCAACAAGTTGCAATTTTACCACGATTTCTGCAGAACTGAGATTAGGGTAAAAACTTCTTAACCTGCGGCATGTAAAACGCGGGTTCTGCTGGGGAGCACGGGATGGGTGCAAGCCACCACAAAACGGCGGGATAGAAATTGCGTAAACGGTCTGTTGGTTTCGACGCCGTCGCCTGGATAAAACGCGCCGCGATTTCCGCGGCAGTGATCGTGGCGTTTGCCATGACATTTGCAGGCACGGTTCAAGCAGAAACCAGAACCTTGAAGCTATATAACACGCATACCAAAGAGCGTGTTTCGATCACTTTCAAGAAGAACGGCCGGTATATTCCGTCCGGTCTGCGGGAAGCCAATCGGTTTCTGCGCGACTGGCGGCGCAACGAAATCACAAAGATTGATCCGGAACTGCTCGATCTTGTTTGGGAAGTCTATCAAAAGGTTCGGGCCGGGGATTACATTCACGTTGTATCCAGCTACCGGTCGCCTGCGACAAACAACATGTTGCGCAAGCGCTCCAAAGGCGTTGCCAGAAACAGCCAGCATACGCTCGGCAAAGCCATGGACTTCTTTATTCCGGGCGTGAACATCAGAAAGCTCCGTGAAACCGGCTTGCGCAAGCAAGTTGGCGGGGTCGGCTATTATCCGCGTTCTGGCTCTCCGTTTGTCCATTTGGATACGGGCAGTGTTCGGCATTGGCCGAAGATGAGCCGATCGCAGCTTGCGCGGGTGTTCCCGAACGGCAGGACTTTGCATATCCCCTCTGACGGCAAGCCGATGAAGGGCTACAAGATCGCCCTTGCGGAATCCAAATCGGGCCGGCGGAGTTCAACACGGCCGACCATTGTCGCATCAAACGACACGTCTGCCGCGCGGAACATCAATGATCGAGACCAAGGCGCACGGACGCTTACAACCCGGAACCAGAGTGTCCGCAGCGCTCCAGTCCCCACGCCTCCGGCAAATGTCACACGTGAAGCACCAGAGGGTGGGGGTAATTTGTTTGCCAGCCTGTTTGGTGGCGGCGAGCGCACTGGGAACTCCGATGCAACCCGGCCAGGCGCAGTCGGAGGCCGCCAGACGGCATCGCAGGCTGAGACAGTTTCTCCGGTCGTAGCCAATCCCCCTGTGCCCACCCGCAAGATCATAGACACGCCTGAGGAAGCCCCGGTCACTGCAGTGGCAAGCGCGGCTCCGGAGTTGAAGCCAATCGACGAGCAGCCGGCTCAAATTGCAAGCGCGGCATCTGTTCCAACACCCGCACCCAACACGCTCGATGGTCAACGGGCAGCTTTGAATGACGGCCAGCCTTCAGCTGCAAGCGAACCACTGGACGCGCGTTTCCAGATTGCCAGGGCTCCGGCACAAAAGCCTGCAGCGAGCCTCCAAGCAGCAGCACAAGCTGCAGCAGAGAAAGTAGGTGGCTCTGAGGGAACGACAGTTGACGATCCGGTGGCGGCAATTGCTGCTGCAACGGGCACTGCGATCCCGTCACCAGCCCCTGCTCCGCGCTCAGATACCACTCTTGCCTATGCATCGGCGGCGCCGACACCGCCTGAATTGACCCGGTCACTACGGCCTGGCACCGCCACGAACCAACAGGCCGCAGCGCCGCGTCCGGCGGCTGCACCTGCAGTGGCCGCGCGGCCATCGGTATCCGGGCGAATTCCGAAAGACCAGATTGTTGATCCGCTTGCTGGATTCGCAAGCCTGCCGGACCGGTCCGAACCACTTCTGCTAACTGGCGCTGGTACAGCCCGCCACCAAACATTTGCGTGGTTGAGCCATCCCAATCAGCGGCAACTGAACAATGTCATGAAGCCGGGCAACCGGTTCGTAGCTGCAAGCTTCCAGCAAGATCCCTACGGCAATCTGCGCACCGACCGATTCGACGGGCCCGCCATCGTAGTGCTGCCTGTCCGGTTTGCCAGATAGCAGGGTTTCAGAGCGCTCTGACAAAAAAACGCCGGGTCAACAGCCCGGCGTTTTCTGTATCGATAAGTAGCTCAGCCCTCCGAAGGCCCAGCTCCCGCCATGCCGAGCGCATGCAGGTAGAGGTCGAGAACAGCTTCTTCTTCCTCGCGCTCATGCGGCTGCTTCTTGCGAAGAGAGACAACCTTGCGCAGGATTTTGACGTCGTAGCCATTACCCTTGGCTTCGGCGTAGACGTCCTTGATGTCATCCGAGATGACCTTCTTTTCTTCTTCCAGACGCTCAATACGTTCAATGAAGGCACGCAGCTGGTCTGCGGCCACTCCACCCGGATCGGACATACGAGTGTTTCTCCTTGGCTAGTTGTGTTCTTCTTTTGCGTCAAAGTCACGGACGGTGTCACAACACCAGTCCGCGTTAATTCCGGCCGGTGCCGTGCCAGACTTCAAGAGGCACGTCAAGCGGACCAGACCAAAGCCCTCAATGCTCAGGCTTGTTTTTATCAAAAGCGGCTTTTTGCGCGGCTGTGGCCTCGGTTTGATACTTTGCCTTCCAGTCACCGTAGGGCATGCCGTAGACGATCTCGCGAGCTGCGTCCTTGTCCAGGCTCATGTCCTTTTCGGCAGCCGCATCGGCATACCAATTGGACAGGCAATTCCGGCAGAACCCCGCAAGGTTCATCATGTCAATGTTCTGAACATCGGTACGCCCACGCAGGTGTTCGACCAACCGGCGGAAAACGGCAGCTTCCAGCTCAATTTTCGTTTGCTCATCCATATCAACTCATCTCCCTCAACTCTGCTCATGAAACCGAGCGGTCATTTGCTGACACAACGCGAAACATAGTGCCGAACCTGACGGCATTCTGACGATTGCGAGAGGTCCTTCAGTATTGGCTCCAGCCGATCGGCCCACTCCATCGCCCCTCGGTTATCTCCGATCAGGTCTTGCCGAATCTCCAGCAGCGCTTGAGACAGGCCCCGCTTGGTTGCGTGCCGGTACATCGTGTCATTTTCAAGAGCACCATCGTAGGGCTCGTTGTCTCCGACAACCAGATCGGCTTGTGCCCGCAAACCTGCCAGTATGGGATCGACAGCGCGCGGGTCGCTGTCCCAGAGCACCGTGACATGCCAAGGTCTTGGGACGCCCCGCCAGACTGGCGTGAAACTATGGATCGAAATGATCACTGGCGCCGGCGCAACCGCCATCATCCGATCCAGCGCTGCATCGATCAGGTCATGATACGGCTTGTGAAAAAGATCAATCCGCCGCCGCCTCTCAGTCGCATCAACTGCTGCATTCCCTGGGACAATGGCACCATCCGACAAGCGCATGATCAGGGTTGGGTCATCTTCGCCCCGATTGGGATCAATCAACAATCTTGAGAACGTCGACAAGCAAGCCGGAGCATTGAGACGGCGAGCCAGTTCCATCGTGACAGCACGAGCTCCAATATCATACCCAATGTGCCGCTCGAACTGCGCGGCAGGGACCCCAAGATCACCATACTCATCCGGAACCGTGTTCCGCGCATGGTCACACAAGAGCAAGATGCCTGCGGTCTCGTCACCATGAACATATTCAAACGGCTGAAAGGATGTGTCCGGCATCGGGACAGGATCGGTCATCGTGATCTTCTTGATTTCAAAATGCAGGTGTCGAGGCAGGGCGCCAGATTTACGACAAAGGCTCAACGGAACCAAGCCCAATTCCAATGACCACCGCTTATATCGGCCCCGGATCGAAAAAAATCAGCTCATTTAGTGATCGCACCGGCAAGCAATCAACAACATAGGTTTTTGATGTGGATGAAAGTGTTTGGTTACCCTTTTTTGACGGCTAACGGCTACCTACGGAGGAACGGTCATGTTCCCGCCCCAATTATAACTTCATAGGATAGCTTGGTTTCATCTGGGTGGGCCCAAGAGATGGAAGCGATGGATGTCAAGGGGTTTTCCTCCCGCACATATCTTGTTAACGACGTTGACAAGACACTTCTGTCCACGCAAAAAGCCAATGTCTGTAAAGCAGCAAAGTGAACGACTGCGTATGTTAGAGGTAGGGGAACGGCACCGGGGCTGGTCGCAAACGTGGATGCGTACATCCATTCAGACCTTCTGCGCCTTAAGTCTGGCCTTCTTCCTGAACACCATTTTCAGCGGAAACGCACACGCTGATCTCCGTCTATGCAACAAGACGGACAGCCAGGTCGGTGTGGCTATTGGATACAAGGACAAGTCCGACTGGATCACTGAAGGTTGGTGGAACCTTGCGTCCAACAGCTGCGAAACACTGGTCCCGGGCGCTCTGGTGTCACGATACTATTACATCTATGCGGTGGATTACGACCAGTTCGGCGAATGGGGTGGGCGCGCTTTCATGTGCACCCGGGAAAAAGAATTCACCATTCGCGGAATTGAAGATTGCGTTGCTCGGGGTTTCGAGCGGACAGGCTTTTTTGAAATCGACACGGGAGAACAAAGCAGCTGGACAGTCCAGCTCACAGAACCCGTGCAACAAGGGACAGGTGGGCGATGAGGCGAAACCGACGAGTTAAAATTCTCGCAACTCTCGGACCCTCCTCCTCAGAACAAGACATCATCGAAAAATTGTATGTAGCTGGTGCTGATGTGTTTCGCATCAACATGAGCCATACCGATCATGATCGTCTCAAGATGCTGGTTAGCCGCATCCGTGCTGTGGAGGAAGTGACAGGAAGACCGATTGGGATTCTTGCCGACTTACAGGGACCAAAACTGCGTGTAGGCACATTTGGCGATGGGCCGGTGATGCTTGAGAACGGCGCAGTCTTTACTTTGGATGCAGACACATCACCAGGCGATGTTCATCGCGTTCATCTCCCTCATCCGGAAATCTTGAAGGCTCTGGAACCAGGCCACAGGTTGCTTCTTGACGATGGCAAGATCCAACTGCGCGTGACAGAATCCTCTCCGGCGAAAGCTCAAACCGAAGTTATCGTTGGCGGCAAGCTCTCTGACCGTAAGGGCGTCAGTGTTCCAGACTCTGAAATCGCGACCAGCGCGATGACGGAAAAGGATCACAAGGACCTGATTGCAGCGCTGGAGCAGAACGTCGACTGGGTTGCCTTGTCCTTCGTTCAACGCCCGGACGACCTCGCAGAAGTGCGCAAAATCACTCGCGGCCGCGCCGGTGTTCTTGCAAAGATTGAAAAGCCACAAGCGATCGGCCGCCTTGATGAAATCATCGAGCTGTCAGACGCGATCATGGTGGCTCGTGGCGATCTTGGCGTTGAAATGCCACTGGAACAGGTTCCAGGTTTGCAAAAACGGATCACACGCGCTTGCCGCCGCGCGGGCAAGCCGGTGGTCATCGCAACTCAAATGCTTGAGTCCATGATCACTGCACCGGTGCCAACCCGTGCAGAAGTTTCGGACGTTGCGACTGCCGTCTTTGAAGGTGCTGACGCTGTTATGCTCTCAGCGGAATCGGCAGCTGGCGACTTTCCGATCGAGGCCGTATCCACAATGGACCGGATCGCGCAACAGGTGGAACAGGATCCGAACTACCGGACCATCATTTACGCCCAGCGCACAGAACCAGAAGCGACCGGCTCTGATGCGATCTCTGCGGCTGCACGCCAAATTGCGGAAACGCTTAATCTGGCTGCTGTGGTTTGCTACACGACATCCGGCGCCACGGGTTTGCGCGCTTCGCGGGAACGCCCGTCCAGCCCGATCATCGTATTGTCGCCCGTCATGGCAACGGCCCGCCGGCTGTCGCTCGGCTGGGGTCTCCACTGCGTGGTCAGTGAAGATGCTGCCAACGAAGAGGATATGATCGATCGCGCCTGCCGGATTTCTCATTCGGAAGGATGGGCAAAACCGGGTCAACGGATCATCATTACCGCCGGCGTCCCGTTCGGCACACCAGGATCCACCAATATGTTGCGGATTGCGTTTGTTGGCACAGACGGCCAGGGCGGCATTTGACGATCTAATCGGTTGAAATTTCCAGAGGGCGGCACCTGGCCGCCCTTTTTTATTCGCTGCTCCGGCCCTCCGATACGGCTGCCTTCCCGACCCGGAGAACAAGCTGGTCCAAAACCTCGACAATGGCCTCAGTTCGGGTGTGATGCGGCATGTGCCCAGCCCCCTCCAAAACCACAAGCTCCGCATTTGGAAGATCGCGCAGCAAACCTTCGCTATGAATAGATGGCCACACGACCGTGTCTTCTGTGCCGGTTAAGATGACAGCAGGCTGCTCCAGATCACCATAATCCTTGGACTGCGCTGTTACGTGAGGCTTCAAGCGAGCGATGTCTGTGGCATTTGAACGGAAAGCGTCCGGCAAAAAGAGCAAAGGCAATCGTGTTGCCTGATTGTAGCTCTCTGGCTGGGGCTCTGGATGAAAAACGTGCCGGATGGACCGTGGCGCCAAATACTCGGCTACGGGAAGCGTCAAGATCCGGCAGAACAACCACCCGATTACTGGCGCAGCTGCCACATGATAATACCATGCAACACCGCCTGGCCACGGGTGCGTTGCAGGCGCTAAAAACGCCAAGCCGCATATCCGGTCCGGCGCCCTTAGACCAAGTGCGGCCGTTACAGACGCGCCCAATGAGTGACCGATGGCAATACACTGATCAATGCCCAATTCTCGAAGCAGTCCTTCAATCACCTCTGCCTGACGAGCGGGCGAGTTCTTTCCATCCGATATAGCACCGGAAAAACCCAAGCCAGGCCGGTCTACAAAAAGCAACGGATAACGCCCTTTCAGCGGCTTTAGAAACGCTAGTTGAGAATCATAAGCGTTCCCGCTTGCACCATGCAGGAAGACCAAGGTCGGCGTATCGGGAGACCCGTTTTCCGCTGAGAAAAAATGATAGTGGAGTTGAACACCGTCCACGGTGCACATTTCCCCATCGGGTCGGATCGAACGTCTGATCTGATTAAACCGCAAGGCCGAGTAACCTGCAAGCGATGCGAACACAACAAGGATTGCTAGCAGAACTGAGAGCATATTGAGGGACTGAAACCGTATAGTTGGAATGCGTTATACGGGTTAAGTGGCGCAGGATCTGCGCATTTCCATCAAACGGGCTCACCCTCTGCGTCTTTTTCCAGCGACTCAACAGCTTCACTGGCGTTTTCCAGACCTGGATGGATTTCCAAGGCCCGCCGGAACGTGGACAGCGCTTGCTCGTTGAATCCCAGGCGGCGCTGGATGATCGCAAGGCCCGATAGCGCGCCCCAATGCCGGGGTTCCAAGGCCAAGGTCCGTTCAATATCGACAAGAGACTTGCCGAAATCTTCCTTCATGTAGTGCACGGTCGCCCTGCGGTTCCACCCTTCGGCAAAGGACGGCTCGAGTACGACAACGACATCGAGAAGATCAAGCGCAAGCCCATGATCCTCGGCCTGGATCGCGCGCCCAGCGCGCGCCATCAACAGATCGACAGTATCAGATCCTGAGTCCATCCAGATGCGCCGGATGTCGCGTGCAACGCGTTGGCGTGCTGCCAGATCTTCGGCACCCGCCAGATCTTCATAAAGACCATCCAGCTTGGAAAGAGTTTCGCCGGGGTCGGTTTCTTCCACGACCACCTGCCCGCCTTCCTCCGGCTCTGCATCCGGCAAAGCATCAAAATCGTCAACAGAGGGCGTGTCTGTCTCTGGCCCGAGATCAGGCACCGGTTGGGCAAGACCAACAACCGGAGACAGAAATAGAAAGGTGGCAAACACAAAAATCCGCATACAACGATTATGGGTCGTTGAATGCGGCGGTCAATCCCGAAAACTCACACTTTCACACAAACACCATTGCGTACAGTGTCGCCCGGCACTTCGCCAATGCGACCAACTGACGATGGCTGTTATATGACGCTGCTAAAAGCAGCGTCAGAACACTTAGCCCTGACGTGCCTTGAAGCGCGGGTTTTTCTTGTTGATGATGTAAACGCGGCCCTTACGGCGAACCATGCGGTTTTCCCGGTGACGGGTCATCAACGCTTTGAGCGAATTCTTGATCTTCATGTCATTGTCCCCGTGGGGTCGTCTGTTTAGCTTCAAACCAAATGAGCGCCCGAGGCGCCCATTCTTCTCAGTCGTTTTTGCCGGAAGTCGCTGCAGATTTTTGCGCAAGTCTTCCAAGCTAGAGCGCATCACATGTCTGATCTGCGCAATAATGGTGGGCGTGACAGGGATTGAACCTGTGACCCCTTCGATGTCAACGAAGTGCTCTCCCGCTGAGCTACACGCCCGAATTTCTTCGGCCACCGGCGCCCCAACGCCGTGGTGGGGTGCGATATAGCGGGGATCCAAAGTCTGTGCAACCCCCTTTTCACCGAACTGTCAAAAAATCCTTTTTCGCTCTTTAGCCTGTTGAAAGTGACGCTTAGGCCGCAAGCATTCGTTCCACTTCCTGCACCAAGTCCTTGAGGTGGAAGGGCTTTGAAAGAACCTTTGCATCTTTCGGCGCGTCCGATTCAGGATTAAGCGCAACGGCTGCAAATCCGGTAATGAACATCACCTTCAGATCAGGGTCGAGCTGCGTGGCACGCCTTGCAAGCTCAATGCCGTCCATCTCCGGCATCACAATATCGGTCAGGAGCAGGGAAAACGGTTCTTCGCGCAGTCTCTCGTACGCGCTTTTGCCGTTATCAAATGACACGACGTCATACCCGGCATTTTCCAGAGCCTTCGCCAAGAACCGGCGCATGTCGTTATCGTCTTCGGCAAGCAGGATACGCGGCATAGTTTGCAACCAATTTCATTCGCATTACGGAGCGTTCAAGTCTTTCGCCGGTTATAGCCCGAAATCAACAGAAAGATAGGGTGAATTGGTTCTCCTAAGCTTTTGCGCGCTCGACTGTGGACTGCGTGTTGATTCCTTGGCACGATAGGCAATCGCCGCAAACGGAACACACATATTGACAAGTTCAACGCCCAGCGCCCCAAACAGACAGTTCGAAGTCGACTTCAATGGCTTTCCTGCATTTGATGTGTTGTCCCCTGCCGATCAACGGCTGCCCTTCGTTTTTAATTCTCCTCATTCGGGCCGCCAGTATCCTGAGAGTTTCCTGGCTGCCTCACGGCTTGATGCGCGCTCGATCCGGCGGTCTGAAGATGCTTATGTAGACGAGCTCTTTTCGCATGTGGTGCCACTTGGTGCCCCGATGCTGCGGGCACACTTTCCGCGGGCCTACCTGGATGTGAACCGGGAACCTTATGAGCTCGATCCGAAGATGTTTGACGGCCGGCTCCCGTCTTATGCAAACATCCGCTCAATCCGTGTTGCCGGCGGCCTTGGAACCGTCGCACGTATTGTCAGCGAGAACCATGAGATCTACCGGCACAGGCTGCCGGTTGAAGAAGCGCTCAGCCGCGTCGAAACCATCTACAAGCCCTACCACTCGACACTGAGGCGTCTGCTCGCCCAAACGCATGTCACATTCGGACATGCAGTCCTTATTGACTGCCACTCAATGCCATCAACAGTGAAATGTCAGACAACAGACACACGGCCCGATTTCATTCTTGGTGATCGCTACGGCACCAGCTGCAACAGCGACCTCACCGACTTTGCGTTCGAAACCTTGCGGAGCAAAGGTTACAGCGTGAGCCGTAACAAGCCGTATGCGGGCGGCTTCATAACGGAGCATTACGGGCGGCCGTCCAGCGGCCTGCATGCCCTTCAAATCGAAATTAATCGCGGCCTGTACATGGACGAAGCGACCCATGAGCCGACGGCCCATTTCGGACAATTGTTCCACGATCTGAAAGACTTCGTCCGGGAATTGACCGCAATGCCGGACGCCGGTCTCGTCGCAGATTCAATCGCGGCCGAATAATTCCTGAATTAAATCGAATAAAAAAAAGGCCGCACTCGAATGAGGCGGCCGAAGTCTAGGGAGGAAACGCCCAAGGAGGGCGGCACGACAGAAAGCTCTATCGCACCGCAATAAGATCGCACCGCACCGCACAAAATGCAACCCCAGCAACAGGTGTTTCATGCTCAAAATATGAGCACCAATTCAGGTATTCCGAATTCTTTTTTTGCAAATCAGGTTATAAGACAGCCACCTGCGGTCGTTCTGACCGAAAAGCGACACATCCGACTGGAGGCCATATGTCCATGCCGCTCGCTGCCAGTGCAAACCCGCTGGCTCCATTTCTCGATCGCCTGGCAGACGCTTCCAGCGCTGCAATCATGCCGCACTTCCGGCAAGGCTTCTCGGTCGACAACAAGTTGGACAGCGGCTTCGATCCGGTCACAATCGCCGACAAAAACGGCGAAACAGCCATGCGGGCGTTGATCAACGAACATCACCCCGACCATGGCATCCTGGGTGAGGAACATGGATCGGAGAACCTTGATTCTGATCATGTTTGGGTTCTGGATCCGATCGATGGCACACGCGCCTTTATCACCGGCCTCCCGACCTGGGGATCGCTGATCGGCCTCCGGTCGAACGGCAAACCGAGCCTTGGGATGATGGTCCAGCCATATATCGGCGAGCGCTATAGCGGCGATTGTGAACGCGCTTGGTATCATGGCCCGCTCGGCCAAAAGGAGCTAAGGTCCCGGGCTTGTGCATCACTCGGCAGTGCGACCCTTTTCACCACAACACCTGCGCTTTTCAACGCCAGCGAACGGCCTGTCTTTGATCAACTGGAGGCAAAGGCGCAGCTGACGAGATACGGTACGGATTGTTACGCCTATTGCATGGTCGCAGCGGGCCATGGCGACGCCGTCATAGAGTCCGGGCTGCAAGCCTATGACATCGTCGCATTGGTCCCGATTATTGAAGGAGCCGGCGGCGTTGTGACGACCTGGACAGGTGGTTCACCGGCAGATGGCGGCCAGATCGTTGCATCCGGCGACAAACGCCTTCATGACTTCTTGTTGACCGAACTGGCGAAGGCTGCCGTCTGACGATTGTCTCAAAGAGCGGCCTGGCGGCAAATCCCTGACACTCACTCAGCGCCCGCCTGGTCCAACACCAAATCTGCTTCCAATCCAGGGACAAACGCATCAAATGCGGCCCATACCTGGTCGCGATATCTGTCGGCTTCCACGAGAAGCTCGTGTTCCGCGCCCGAGATCTCGATATAAGATGCATTTTTTGTGCGGGAGACAAACTCTTCAATTGCAGGCGTGGAAACAATCCTGTCCCGACCAGCGCCAAGTATCAGGCACGGCAACCTCATTTCAGGTCCGGCGCTGCGCTGACGCATCGACTTCATGGCCTTGGCAGCTGCGTTCAGCCAACTCATCGTCGGCGATCCGATACCGATTTCCGGGTGCTCTTCCAGAATCTTGGAAAACCTGTGATACCGCTGACGGTCTGCCGTCTGGCGGTTTTCTTCGAATGGGAGTGTAAGCTTCCCGTTTCCACCTGGAACATAGAGCCGGCCCAAAAAGGTCCAGGCGCAAATACGGGCAAGGCCAAAACCAAGTGTCTCGGTCAACCGGGAAGTGGAGGGGCGGGTCGCCCTGAGCTGAGGTCTTCCGAACAGTCCCAACGTCAGAATGCGAAGCAGCTTTCGCAAAGCGGCCGTCAGATCGCTCTCCCAATCCCTTGGCGCGATCGCCAAAAGCGGCGCAGTAATAACCGCCCGGTCCAGCATTGTCCGCAGTCGCTGTGAACAAGACATGAGTATGAGACCGCCCGTTGAGTGCGCCAGTGCAAAATGCGGCCCCGGGTAGGTTGCAAGGGAAACGTTTTTCAAGATCGCCAGCAGATCCTGCTGATATCTCTTGAAGTTCGTAACATGTCCCCGGGCCGGGCTTCGGGTCAAACGCGTCGAACCGCCCTGTCCACGCCAATCGAATGCAACGACAGCATATCCCCGCGAACGCAGGTCTGAGACAACTTCAAAGTATTTTTCGATAAACTCGGCGCGTCCCTGGAGGATGGTGACAGTGCCCCGACAAGACTCACCTGGTGCAGCGGGCCAATGCGCATACCGCAGCTTGATCCGGCCATTCATCTCCAAAAACCCGGAGACGGCCCCATCCGGGATCGGATTATCCTTGGTGTCAATCAGGCTCATCTTGATCCGATTCGCTTATCGCAACGCTCAGTGATAGCCGCCTGGGCCCCAGCTCTCAATATACTTTGAGCCGGCCCCGCAGGGCCGGCCGCAAAAGTGACTAGAGTTACCACCGGCTGTG
Source organism: Roseibium alexandrii DFL-11 (assembly GCF_000158095.2). NCBI lineage: Bacteria > Pseudomonadati > Pseudomonadota > Alphaproteobacteria > Hyphomicrobiales > Stappiaceae > Roseibium > Roseibium alexandrii. The sequence continues at coordinate 4,447,128 of NZ_CM011002.1, read as the reverse complement.
CCGGTTGTACCGCGGGCCTAGAGGGCGGCTGCGCACGATATCTGCATTGCGGGAATCGACGACCAGTCTAACAGGAAAACCACGCCAGCCACGTGCTTTGATGACGTACATCGGGCCGCGGCGATCAATGATTTTGATCCGGTGAAACCCGCGATGGCGCAAGCTGCGGCGAATTTGCCTCGGTCCCAACTCGTATTGATGCCGACCGTGCCCACGATCCCAACCGCGTCCTGGCCCACCGCGGTGATCTACTGTGATCGTCATGCCGCTGACCACGGGTGCTTTTGCGCCCAAACCTGAGACAGTTACAGCCTGCGCGTGCGTTGCTGCACCGGCGGCCAAGAGCAAAACCGCGCCTGCAATCGGGGCAGAAGCTCTAGTGGAAATGCGTTTCATGAGTGACATCGACATTGTGTGATCTCCTAGTTCCGCCAGCTCCGTGCTGGCGATAACCGGAGAATGCTCAAGAGCGTTTGAACGGGACCGGAAGGGCCTATTCATCTTCAGTTCATCGCCGATATTTCCACTTGCCCACGGCCTCTTGAATTCAAAAAACAGAATGCCCATTTCGATTAGTGCAGGCGCCAAAATGGGTCTGCGCAGCGTTCCAGTCTCGCCAATGATGGGGGACAGGAGATCGCAAACATCAGAAGTAACAGTTGCTCAAAGAGAGGACAGACTATGCGTCACTTCGACTTTACCCCACTTCACCGTTCTACAATCGGTTTTGACCGTCTTTTTTCCATGCTGGATGCAGCTGGCAATGAAGCTCCCAGCTATCCGCCTTACAACATCGAGCGGACAGGCGAAAACGCCTACCGGATTACCATGGCTGTTGCAGGCTTCAGCGATGCCGAACTTTCCGTTGAAGCCAAAGAACACGTTCTGACGATCAAGGGTGAAAAAGCAGAAGAATCTGCTGATCGCGAAATCCTATATCGCGGTATCGCATCCCGGACGTTCGAACGCCGCTTCCAGATCGCGGAATACGTCCGCGTTGATGGCGCAAGCCTCGAAAACGGTCTCCTTCACGTCGACTTGGTCCGTGAACTGCCTGAGGCCATGAAGCCCCGCAAAATCGAGATCACATCTGGCGGGACCAAACAGATTGAAAGCACCGCTCACTAACCGGCAGCTTCTCCCCTGAGCTGAAGCGGTGCGGAGGCGCCTGTTCAACAGGCGCCTCTTTTCGTATTTGCTGCTGCCTCAAGATGTCCCGGAAAGCGCGTTCAAGAACGCTGCAACGTCGTCTTCGGTCGTCGCAAAGCTGCAGACCATGCGTACGCAAACTTCATCCGCCTGCGGAGCGTGGCCCTCTGGCAGATCTTTCGCTGGCCATTCGTAAATCATTGCGCCTTTGGCCTCCAACTGTTCGAACTGGCGTCGCTTCAAAACTGGAAACAGTTCATTGGCTTCAACAGGCCACGCTGTTCTTCCACCAGCTGTCCGTATGCCTTCGGCAAGTTTTAGTGCCATCGCATTAGCGTGTGCTGCCGTATCCAGCCAGCTGTCTTCATTGAAATATCCATCAAACTGAGCAGCAACAAAACGGCTCTTGGAGAAAAGATGCCCGCCGCGCTTACGGAAATACTCAAAGCCCTTGGCAGCTTCCAGGTCGAAGAAGACGACCGCTTCCGCGCACCAGCACCCATTCTTGGTGGCACCAAAGGAAAGAACATCCACGCCAGACTTCCAGGTCATGTCGGCGGGTGAACATCCAAGCGTTACGAGCGCATTTGCAAAACGAGCGCCGTCCATATGCAAGGGAACGGATCGGGAAGCAGCCACCTCCTTAATCGCGGCAATCTCTTCCAGTGTGTAGACTGTTCCGCTTTCAGTTGCCTGGCTGATCGAGACACTTGCGACCTGGCCATGATGCACAATGCCATCGGGGAAAGGGTACATGGCCTCGATCAAACCGTTTGCGTCAAATTTCCCACTTGGCCCAGGAACGCTGACAAGCTTGCCACCGCTGGTCATGAACTCCGGACAATTGCACTCATCGACCTGAATGTGCGAGTCGCGGTGGCAGAAAATGGCGCCACCCGGTTTGCCGTACGCTGCAAGAGCGAGCGAGTTTGCAGCCGTCCCTGTTGCCACAAAAAAAACAGCAACCTCCCGTTCAAACAGCTCATTGAACTTGTTGGAGACGCTTTCGGTGAGGGGGTCACTGCCGTAAGCCGGCGCATGCCCATTATTATGTCGGGTCAGCGCCGACATCACCGCCGGAGCTGCACCCGCCCAATTGTCACTGGCAAAATTCATGGGGCCGTTAAATCACCACGGCCCCAACCGGGCAACCGCTATTTCCTAGTAGTACATTTCCCGCTTGCGGTACTGCACACCAAGCAGCGCGTCGAGCGAAATCAATCCCGGTCCTTTCAAAGTCGGCACCAGAAGCAGGAAGATCCACAACAGCCGATCATCAGCAATAATCGCGTAAGGATCTCCGTCAAAAAGGGCTCCGATCGTCTTGGCATCGGCCCCATGACCTGTGATGTCGACATAGGTCATGACAATAATGAAGACGATCATGCCAAGACTCGCCGCGCGCGTGAAAAGACCAACAACTACAAGAACCGGCAAAATGAACTCGCCCCAGGTTCCGAGGAGGACAATCAGCCCATATGGAAAAAAGGCGATCTGGCTGGTGTCATAGCTGACCTGCTCCATCATGGCCGGTAGCATTTGGGCATAGGCGCCAGCCGTCGGCGTGAAGATGTTCATGATGCTGCCGCCAATTTTTGTGAGCGCCGAGTTCCAGAAAAACTGGAAAAGCACAGCAGCAAAAATAAGACGGGAGGCAAGACCTAAAAACCAGCCTTCAGTCAGCCGCTCAATTGCGCCGAACACCAACGTGTAAAGCCTTACAAAAAAACCAATTACCATCCGCTTCATAGCCTCTTTTGTTGTTTCTAGCCGGATCCCCGCTTAGGCGGGTTCTTTGGTCTGCAAACCGGCAAGAGCCCCATTTGAAAGAAAGTTCGACAAACAATCAGCCAGTGTAAATCCGCTGTCTATTTCAAGTGCCGTTTCAGCCGCTTCACCCAACGACGCTCCGGAAAAAATTGCACTCCCGAACGCAGCATGGCTTGGTTCCAAAACTCGGACATCGACATCGAACTCTGGCCGGACGATCAGCACGGGCTGGGCAACAGAGAGATCGATCTGCGATTGCTCTGCCTCTTTGAACCGATTGACCTTCACGAGATCCCAGATCGGCCACTCTGAAGCCACGATCGTTGCCGCAGGGTGGCGCCAAAATCTCACATCCCCAAGATCTGCGGGCGGGATCGACGCAAGCGCTGCCGGATCGAATACTTCGCAGTCTCTCGCGTGGTAGGACTGAAGCCAAGCCCATTCCAGGCGCGAGACGTCTTCCAGATAAGGATAGGCCTTCAACGGCGGGAATGCGGCAAGAAAACTTGGAAACTCTGCCCCATACCAGATCAGAACAGGGTTTGACGGTTGATGCTCGGCGACAAACGCTCGGGCCAAAGCAGCAAAATACTCCTCACCAAGGAGCGCTTTGACAGACGGATAGGTCTCGCCCAGCGCCTCACAAAGGCTGACTATGACATTGTTCCGATAGACATTGAAGCGTTTCATATCCGGAAGACCATCGGGCCCAACAGCACCTTCGGGCGTCCCGAGTTCCGGATTGATAAGAGCATCGCCGAAATCAGAGGTGGAGAGCCTTGGCAGTGATAACGCCTGCGCCATGTCAGCTGACCGCTTTCAGGTCTGCGTCTTCGGCACGAAGCAGGATTTCCTGCGCAGCATCTGCTTCACGAAGCAAAACGGGCCATGCTGGAACGTCATTGTCCCATTCAATCAATGTCGGCAGAGCGCCGTGCATTCCAATCACGTCTTTATAAAGCGCCCAAACAGCGTCATCGACGGCGCGGTCATGCGCATCAATCAACAGCGGCCGTCCCGCCTCGTCCCTATCCGGAGCATGGCCTCCGAGATGGATCTCACCGACACATTGCATGGGGAATTCAGCCAGGTAAGCGGCCGGTGACTGTTCCTGATTCGTGCAGGACACATAGACGTTGTTAACGTCGAGCAGCAGACCGCACCCTGTCCGGCGGGTCACCTCTTTCAGGAAATCCAATTCACTGATCGTGCTCTGAGCGTAGGCGATGTAAGTGGACGGGTTCTCTAGGAGCATCTGCCGCCCCATCACATCTTGAACTTCATCGATGTGATCACACACACGCGTCAAAGTCGCATGATCGTATGGAACCGGTAAAAGATCATTGTAGTAGGTCGTCTCGTGTGTCGACCACGCCAGGTGTTCAGAAAACAGACCCGGCTCATAGCGCTTGTTCAACTCTGCGAGCCGACTCAGATGATCTTTGTCGAGCGGACTTTCGCCGCCAATGGACAGACCAACCCCGTGAAGCGATAACGGATAGATATCGCGGATTGCTGTGAGCTGTTGATGCGGCCGCCCTCCGGCACCCATGTAGTTTTCGGCGTGAACTTCGAAAAAGCCGATGTCCGGGCGACTTTGAAGAATGTCGGCGACATGTTCCGCTTTCAAACCAGCACCGGGCCGTTTCGGAACGGCAGCCGGAGTGCAAAAAGCAGAGACAGGTTGCGTATCGGACCGCATGGCAAGCTCCAGACCTTGAACTACGGTATGAGGCGGGCGGTGCAAACCGCCAGCCTGAGTTCGTTTGATCGACTGTTAAAGACCGATTCGAATTGGTTAAATTACGCTTCCGGGAGGTCGCGAGGCAATTCCGTCAAAGACCCCTTGCGGCCGTCCGGCAGTTCCATGGACACGCATGTGCCTTTCGGAACCAGCGTCCAAGCGTTACCTTGGTAGTCAACGGTTGAAGAACCCGCACACGTCGTGCCCGGACCGGCTTTACAATCGTTCTGTCCTTTCAGGGAAACACCGTAGCACTTCTCTTTGGCTTGAGCATGGGCTGGTGTCGAAGTGGTCCCCGAAAGACCTGCAATTGCGGTGGCAACAGCGCCAGCAACAACTGCTGCAGACATAGCCTTGTTTTTCATATCAAACTCCTCTGTTCAAAAAATCACCGCAGCAACCACGATGCCGGATAAGTGCTGCTACACCCGTTACATGGCCGGAATGGCGTTCAATGGGAAATCAAACGCCTGTGACACCGCTGCGAGCTGTCACCTACCTTTGACTATTAAACGAAAGATTCTTACTCAAACCCAACTCAACGCGACGTTTCCGGACGATTGGCACTTTATGGACGAAACAATTATAATAGCGGCAAAGAAACACACTTGCTCCTTGCAATGAAATCTGTCATGTTCCGCTCGCTTGGAATAGGACAGGCATACTGTCCTTTTGAAATTAGGGAAACACCGCCGGACCGCCGGTCGTGAAAAATGTAAGATCCAAGCAGCCGCTTGCTCAGTCCGGGGAGGGCCTCCAGCAAGATGAGGCAATTGTGTTTCAACGGCGCTAAGTGGCGCTGCGGCAATGCGACGGTTTGCCAGAACAAGCCGCTGCAGTAAGTACATCGACAGAGCCGGGGCAACAGCCAGGGTTCACCGAGCCGCACTCTTGATGGAATGCGACCCGAACGGAACCCGACGCTCCAAACCACGGCTAACACTGGGGTAACAGTGAGGGCGCACATGACGAAGACAGAGCTGACGACCAGCACAGCCATGCAAGCAGGCCAGACGGAAACAAACACCGTGACAGCCACAACACTTGCCGATCGACTGGGCACGGCCGCCGACAAAGGGCTCTACAATCCGTCGCGCGAACACGATGCCTGCGGTGTTGGCTTTGTTGCCCACATGAAGGGCGCTAAATCCCACAAGATTGTTTCGGATGGACTGCAGGTTCTGGAGAACCTCACACACCGCGGTGCAGTTGGTGCAGATCCACTGATGGGCGACGGCGCCGGAATGCTGGTTCAGATCCCGCACAGGTTCTTCGAAGCAGAGATGTCTGCAGCTGGCACACCAATCCCGGAATTCGGCGACTATGGTGTGGGCGTTATATTCCTGCCACAGGACGATGTCCTGCGTGCCACGTGCGAAGAGATAGTAGAACGGGTCATCAAGACCGAAGGACAGGAGCTGATTGGCTGGCGCGATGTGCCGGTCGACAACGCATCCCTTTCCAAAGCCCCGGACATTGCCGCAACCGAGCCAGTGTCCCGTCAGGTCTTCATCAAACGTTCGAATGGCGACGATCAGGATGCCTTCGAGCGCCGGCTTTATGTTCTGCGCAAAGTGATTTCCAATACGGTTCGCGCGGAAACAGATGCGGTCACCAAGGGCTTCTACATCGTCTCGCTGTCGAGCCAGACGATTGTCTATAAGGGCATGTTCCTCGCCTATCAGCTTGGTGCTTACTACAGCGACCTGAAGGATGAGCGGTTTACCTCTGCTCTCGCGTTGGTTCACCAACGTTTCTCGACCAACACGTTCCCGTCCTGGGACCTGTCTCACCCTTACCGGATGGTGGCCCATAACGGTGAAATCAACACGCTCCGCGGCAACGTTAACTGGATGGCTGCCCGCCAGGCATCTGTTTCATCCGCGCTGATCGGAGACGACATTTCGAAGCTCTGGCCGATTTCCTATGAGGGACAATCAGACACAGCCTGTTTCGACAATGCGCTCGAATTCCTGGTGATGGGCGGTTACTCGCTCGCGCATGCTGCGATGATGCTGATCCCGGAGGCTTGGGCCGGCAACCCGCTGATGGACGACAATCGCCGTGCCTTTTACGAGTATCACGCTGCACTGATGGAGCCGTGGGACGGCCCTGCCGCCGTTGCTTTCACCGATGGCCGTCAGATCGGTGCGACGCTTGACCGAAACGGTCTGCGCCCAGCGCGCTACATCGTGACCGAAGACGATTTCGTAATCATGTCTTCTGAAGTCGGTGTACTGCCGGTTGAAGAAGAAAAGATCGTCCAGAAATGGCGCCTGCAACCGGGCAAGATGCTGCTTATCGACCTGGAAGAAGGCCGGATCGTTTCTGACGATGAAATCAAGCGCCAGCTTTCCACGGCCAACCCGTATAAAGACTGGCTGCACAAGACACAGATCGTTCTGGAAGATCTGCCGGGCGTCCGCCAGATGGCCCCGATCGCAGGCGAAAGCCTGCTCGACCGTCAGCAAGCCTTTGGCTACACTCAGGAAGACATCAAGCTTTTGATGACCCCGATGGCAACAGTCGGTCAGGAAGCCATTGGTTCCATGGGCACCGACACGCCAATCTCGGCGTTGTCAGACAAATCAAAGCTTCTTTACACATATTTCAAACAGAACTTCGCTCAGGTCACCAACCCGCCGATCGACCCGATCCGTGAGGAACTGGTGATGAGCCTGGTTTCTTTCATCGGTCCGCGCCCGAACCTGTTTGATCTGAAGGGTTTGTCGACGTCCAAACGCCTGGAAGTCCGTCAGCCGATTCTGACCAACGAAGACCTGGAAAAAATCCGGGTTATCGGCGACATCGCTGACAATCAGTTCTCGGCGAAAACTCTGGACATCACCTACAACGCCGACAAGAACGCTGAAGGTATGGAAGGAGCATTGGCCGAACTCTGCGAGCGCGCAGAAAAAGCGGTGCTCGACGGATACAACATCATCATCCTGTCGGATCGCATGATCAACCGCTCGCGGATTGCGATCCCGGCCCTCTTGGCAACAGCTGCGGTCCATCACCACTTGATCCGCAAAGGCCTGCGCACATCTGTCGGCTTGGTCGTTGAGACGGGTGAAGCACGCGAAGTGCATCATTTCTGCGTTCTGGCAGGTTTTGGTGCCGAAGCCATCAACCCGTATCTCGCATTCGAAACTCTTCTTTCCATGCACATGGAGATGGATTTCCCAGAAGAAGTCGATCAGTACGAAGTCGTTGAGCGTTACATCAAATCGATCGACAAGGGCATTTTGAAGGTCATGTCCAAGATGGGCATTTCGACCTATCAGTCCTATTGCGGTGCCCAGATTTTTGACGCAGTTGGCCTGTCCTCTGAATTCGTCGAGAAGTACTTCTTCGGCACAGCGACAATGATCGAAGGCATTGGCCTGAGTGAAGTCGCCCAGGAGACCGTTCAGCGCCATTTTGAGGCGTTCGGCGATGTGGCTATCTTGCGCCGGTCTTTGGATGTCGGCGGCGAATACGCTTACCGGATCCGCGGCGAAAACCACATGTGGACGCCGGACTCCATCGCCAACCTGCAGCACGCTGTTCGCTCCAAACTCCCGGACATGTACCGGACATTTGCAAAGGAAGTGAACGAAGAAAGCGGACGCTTCGCGATCCGTGGCCATTTCCGCATCAAAAATGCAGATGAGATCGGCCGCTCCGAAATCGATATCTCCAAGGTTGAACCTGCTGAGAACATCGTCAAGCGGTTCGTGACCGGGGCAATGTCTTTCGGATCGATTTCGAAAGAAGCCCATTCCAGTCTTGCCGTCGCCATGAACAAGATTGGCGGCAAGTCGAACACAGGTGAAGGCGGCGAAGAGCCAGAACGCTTCAATCCGCTGCCGGATGGCACCATGAACCCGCAACGGTCGGCCATCAAGCAGGTCGCCTCGGGACGTTTCGGCGTGACAACCGAATATCTGGTCAACTCCGATATGATCCAGATTAAGGTTGCTCAGGGTGCAAAGCCAGGCGAAGGCGGTCAGTTGCCGGGCCACAAGGTTGACGCGGTCATCGCAAAAGTCCGCCACTCGACCCCGGGCGTTGGCCTCATCTCTCCTCCCCCGCACCACGACATCTATTCCATCGAAGATCTTGCACAGCTGATCTACGACCTGAAGAACGTGAACCCGGTCGCGGACATCTCGGTGAAGCTTGTCTCCGAAGTTGGCGTCGGGACTGTGGCCGCAGGCGTTGCCAAGGCGCGGGCGGACCACATCACGATTTCAGGCTTTGACGGCGGCACCGGCGCATCACCACTGACCTCGCTCAAGCATGCCGGTTCTCCGTGGGAGATTGGCCTTGCAGAGACCCAACAGACCCTCGTTCTAAACGGCTTGCGCTCACGTATTGCGCTGCAAGTTGACGGTGGGCTTCGCACAGGCCGTGATGTGATCATCGGCGCTCTTCTGGGCGCGGACGAGTTCGGGTTTTCAACCGCACCTCTGATCGCGGCCGGTTGTCTGATGATGCGCAAGTGCCACTTGAACACCTGCCCGGTCGGGATTGCGACGCAGGACCCGGTTCTCCGCAAGCGCTTCAAAGGCACTCCGGAGCACGTCATCAATTACTTCTTTTTCGTCGCTGAAGAAGTCCGTGAACTGATGGCATCCCTCGGCGTTGAAAAACTCGATGACCTCATTGGCCGATCCGACTTCCTCGACAAGGAAGCCGCGCTCGATCATTGGAAAGCCAACGGCCTTGATTTCTCCAGGATTTTCTTCCAGCCGGATGCAAAACCGGAAGAAACCCGCTGGACAGAGCGTCAAGAGCACCCAATCGTCGACATTCTCGACCGCCGCTTGATTGCAGCTGCGCAACATACGCTGGACACCAAGGAACAGTCGACGATCGAAGAGACCATCTGTTCGGTGGACCGGTCGGTTGGCGCCATGCTGTCTGGCGAGATTGCCAAGCGCTACGGCAACAAAGGCCTCAAGAAGCCGGACACATTGACAGTTAAGCTCAAGGGCACAGCGGGTCAGGCGTTTGGCGCATTCGTCGCCAAAGGCGTCACAATGGACCTGGAAGGCGATGCCAACGATTATGTCGGCAAAGGCCTGTCTGGCGGCAAGATCATCGTCCGCCCACCGGAAAACACCCGGATCGTTGCCGAAGACTCCATCATTGTCGGCAACACCGTGCTCTATGGAGCAACCGAGGGCGAATGCTATTTCCGCGGCGTCGCAGGGGAGCGGTTCGCAGTCCGCAACTCCGGTGCGGTCGCCGTTGTTGAAGGCGTCGGCGATCACGGTTGTGAATACATGACCGGTGGTGTCATTGTGGTCATCGGTCAGACAGGACGTAACTTCGCAGCTGGCATGTCCGGCGGCATCGCCTACGTTCTCGATGAGGATGGAACCTTCGGATCCCGTTGTAACCTGGCAATGGTGGAACTTGAGCCGGTCACCGAAGAAGACGACCTGCTTGAGAAGCTGCATCACCATGGCGGTGACATTGAGCACAAGGGCCGTGTAGACCTGTCCTGCGACATGACCCGTCATGATGATGAGCGCCTGCGGCAGATGCTGACCAAGCACAAGGAGTTGACCGGCTCGACCAAGGCAGCAGCGATCCTGGACGATTGGGCCACTTACCGGCCGAAGTTCGTGAAAGTCATGCCGGTCGAGTACCGCCGCGCATTGCGGGAAATGGAAGAGCAACGCCTCGGCATGGTCGCGGCGGAGTAACCGGCACATTGAACAAAATGGCTCTCGGCCGCCGATCGTGGCCGATTGCAGCCACCTTGAGGACGCACAAATTTGAGGAGGTCGCCTTGGGCAAGGTAACCGGTTTTTTGGAAATCGATCGTCAGGAACAGAAGTACCAACCAGCTTCTGACCGCATTCGCCATTTCCGCGAATTTACGATCCCGCTCAACGATCAGGAAGTCGCCAACCAGGCGGCACGTTGCATGGATTGCGGCATCCCGTTTTGCCATGGACCAAGCGGGTGTCCGGTCAACAACCAGATCCCGGATTGGAATGATCTGGTCTTTCAGGGCGACTGGGACATCGCACTGCGCAACCTGCACTCCACAAACAACTTTCCGGAATTTACCGGACGCATCTGCCCTGCTCCTTGCGAAGAAGCCTGCACGCTCAACCTTGAAGACATTCCGGTCAACATCAAGAGCATTGAGCAGGCGATCGCCGACAAGGGCTGGGAAGAGGGCTGGATCGCACCGGAACCGTCCGCCACGAAGACAGGCAAGGCCGTTGCCATCATCGGGTCCGGCCCCGCAGGCATGGCCGCGGCCCAGCAACTCGCGCGGGCAGGCCATACGGTGCACGTCTATGAACGGGAGCCCAAGGCCGGCGGTCTGCTGCGCTACGGCATCCCGGACTTCAAGATGGAAAAGCACTTCATCGACCGCCGCGTCAAACAGATGGAGGGCGAGGGTGTTACTTTCCACTACAACGTCGATGTAGGCGTCACGGTCAGCATGGACGAGCTCACCGAGCGCCACGATGCTGTGATCCTGTGCGCCGGCGCTGAACGTCCGCGCGATCCTGGTGTTGAAGGCATGGACCTTCAGGGCTGCCATTGGGCGATGGACTACCTGGTTCAACAGAACCGCCGCGTTGGCGGCGAACCAGAAGGCGATGCAGCTCCGATCTGGGCCGGCGGAAAGCATGTTATCGTCATTGGCGGCGGCGACACCGCATCCGACTGTGTTGGAACTGCATTCCGTCAGGGTGCGCTGTCGGTTACTCAGCTGGACATTCGTCCGATCCCGCCCTTGAAAGAAGACAAGCTGACAATCTGGCCCTACTGGCCAACCAAGTTCCGTACATCTTCTTCTCAGGCGGAAGGGGCAGAGCGCGAATTCTCTGCTGCAACGCTCGGTCTGGTCGCAGATGAAGATGGTGTCGTAACCGGTGTGAAATGCGCCCGTGTTGACGAGAAGCGCAAGCCAATCGAAGGCACGGAATTCATCCTGCGTGCCGATCTTGTCTTTGCAGCGATCGGTTTTTCCGGACCACGCTTGGACACCTACATCGCACAGGCCGGTGAGAAACTCGAACTGGATGGCCGCACCAACGTCAAGGCCAACACTGACGACTATAAAACGTCGATCGACAAAGTGTTTGCAGCGGGAGATGTTCGCAAAGGGCAGTCGCTGGTCGTCTGGGCAATCCGTGAAGGCCGCCAGGCAGCACGCGCCGTAGACGAGTACTTGACCGGGTCAAGCGACCTGCCGCGCTGATCGAAACACGTCAAACGACATACAAAAGCCGCCGAAATTTCGGCGGCTTTTTTGTTGCGTTGAAACGTTCATCTGACGTGCAACAGATACTTATGTATCTCCGCCCCCGGCCTCTATCAATGTAGACACGCTGTCGTTCCCGATCATGCGCGGATCATCAACACGCCCGGACACCGGCGCAAGTGGCTCGCCTTCAACGAAGAACCGGTAGGCCGTGCTGCTGGTGTCATTTTCGGCATCGTCTTCGCCGCCAAGCAAAAAACCTTCAGGTGATGTTGTCCGGCCCGTCAAAACGATGAAATTAGGGTCATCCTCAACACCTTCAAAGGCCAGTCCGCCATAGCCGCCAAGAAGACGTGACAACTCGCGCTCGACAAAGAAAGCAACCTTCCGGTACCCGGCCCAGGTAAATGCTATCCTGTCATTCGTCCGAAGACGGGTGTTTTTACCGTCCACATCGGGACCAAAGGATGTATAGGCACCGTCCTCTGAGAGGAAGATATCCCACAAATCAACATATCGGACACGGCGCTCTTCCGCTGCCCCGGCAAAAATAGAGTTCAGTTGGGTGAAATCGCCATTGAGTAGTTCATCATTGGTGGGCGGCAACCCCACCCAGACAATTGGAAGCTTCTCCTGCCGAACACTGCGAACCAGCGCCATGACCTTGTTTCGATAGCTTTCAAGCCATTCCGCTGTCATATACTCGATGGACGGATCGCCCGGAAACTCTTCGTCCCGGTCGCGCCATCCCATCATCACGACAACCGCTTTGACATCCGCGCCCCGAATACGGGAGAGCGTACGTGTGGCCCACTCCGGCGGCTCTGCACCTGCAAAACCCTCGCGGTCTTCAGTGATTTCCTCAACCTTGATTTTTGGTTGTTGCGCCAGCGTAAATCGCAGACCGTCGGCCACACCCCGCGCCATTCGGTCTCCGACCACAAGGATCAAACCGGCGTCGGGGTCTTTTTCCACTTCCTCAAAACGCGGCGGGAGGCCGGCAGGCCGAACCACTTTTGGAGCTTGCTGAACTGGAGCTTGCCGTTTTTTCTCGCGGCCACCACCAAACAAACGCTGAATTGGGGCGAATGGGTTGAAGCCCCGAAACCCATTGTTCTGAGCAAGCACAATGGGCTCTTCTGCCATGGCCTCTTTTTGAAACCATCCAGTTGGCTCAGCCGGACTGGCGAGAAGTGCCAGAGCAATTGCTAACGGTAACGCAGATGGCCGGGCCATCTGCGTCAAACCACGAAGTGAAGTTTTGAAAGCCACTGTTCGCGTCCCGACACCGATCCGTGTTCAGGTCAGTTTAGCGGCCTGTTTTCAGGTGCGCCAGCAAAACAACTGACGGATGCCCATCTGGCACCATCCCCTTTGACCGCTGATATGCCCGGATGCCCCTGCGGGTGGCCGGGCCGACTTTGCCGTCGGCAGCCCCAACGGAAAAACCTTTCTGGTTCAACAGCGCCTGTAACTCGGTCGTTTCAGACCTGGTCAGAGGAAGATACTCCTTCGACCAATTTCCGGCCAGAGGTCCACCACCAATAATACGATCCGCCAGATGGCCAACTGCCAAGGCATAAGCCGTTGCGTTGTTGTACCGCTTGATCACATAAAAATTGCGCAACATCAGGAAAGCGGGGCCGGAGGCGCCGGCCGGCAGGACCAGAATGCCGTTGTCGGATTGACGCGGAAACCCTCGGCCATTGACCCGGCGGATGCCATAACGCTGCCATTCACCGAGTGTGAGTGTCTTCTCACCATCGGCAAGATTGTAGTCAAAACCATTGGGGAGCTGAACTTCATAGCCCCAGGTTTTGCCCGTCTGCCAACCATGGCGTTTCAAATAGTAGGCGGTGGACGCCAGAGCATCCGGTATGGAGGTCCAGATATCCCGCTTGCCATCACCGTTGTAATCCGCGGAATAGGCTTTCCAGCTTGATGGCATGAACTGGGTATGCCCCATCGCTCCGGCCCAGGAGCCCTCCATCTCGGAAAACTTCACATGTCCGGCCTGAACAATCGCAAGTGCCGTCACGAGTTCTTTGCGCCAGAAGTCTGTCCGCCTCGGCGCGGCATAAGCCAGCGTCGCAAGTGCCTGAATAACGTTGTGTCGGCCCATGAAGCCGCCGTAATTGGTTTCCATGCCCCAAATGGCGAGCACGGCCTCACGGTCGACACCGTAGCGAGATTCGATTTGGCGCAGGACACCATCGTACTCAATCAGAAGCTCACGGCCCTTTTCGACACGCGTATCGGAAACTGCACTATCGAGGTATTCCCAAATCGGCTTTACGAACTCCGACTGCTTGCTCATCAGGCGGATCGTATCATTGTCGGGTTGCATACCCGTAAAAACCGCATTGTAGGTCTGTGCAGAGATACCGGCAGACCGGGCTGTCGGCCAGAAATCCTTAATAAAGCGGGTAAACCCTGGATCCGATGCCCCACCGCTCGTAGCGTAGGCATAACTGGCACTAAAGCTGCCAACCGCGATGACAAGCGCGCGCATGCCGTTGCGCAGCACTGGTTTTATGGAAGAAATCGAAGGCATTCCGCCGATCACACGTGTCGTTTGCCGAAAAATATCCCGCATACGGGCCTCCTAATGCCCTAACCGTAGTGTCGCCCCGCTTCGTCCAAATGATCTGTTTTTGGTTACCGTGCAGTTAATGCCGGAAACGAAGGCCGGCTTCAATGGCATTTTCGGTGTAATCACCACCGTCTTGGGAACTTTCAAAGCGGCGATGAATGTAATTTGCAGTGAGCGCAACATTTTGCGTCAACGCGTATGTCATTCCCCCAAAGCCGGTCAGCGTGTTTTCCTCGATCGAAACACCCTCATAAGTCCGATAACTGTAACCAAGACCAGCCTCGCCTACCCACCGGTCGCTGAAGGCATGCGCAAGCCGAAGATCTCCGGAGTAGATAATGGAGCCGCTTGCATTGTCGATATCCGTCGCGTCAAAACTCGTTCCAACGCCAGCTGTGACAGTTGTCAGGCGGCTGGGCGACCAGACTAACGATCCGTCGATCACAAGCCCCGACAGGTTTTTCAAACGGCTGTCTTCAATATCTTCCAAGCGCCAACCGGCACTGACTTCACCGACGAGTTTCGGGCCGGCTGCAATAGCAAGACCGCCACGAAGCTCATACCCGTCGGCATCCCGGATTTCGCAGATACTGTCGCTGCAGGTTTGATCGAACCGGCGGAAAAGGAGCGAGCCTTGAGCAAACGGTGATAACAAGCCTCCGGCGTTGCTACCGAGCCTCAAACTCGCTGAATAGACTGTATTGTCACGCCCGCTTTCGATGGTGCTGTCTGAATCATAGACCCTGCGGTCTGCGCCGACGGCTGCAGTCGCGGCAAGAAGACCCACATTGCGCGTGACACCAAGGTCGATATTGCCTTCATGGATGAAGGTGTCATTTCCGAGCGACTCGGCGCTCCCATCTTCCTCCCGGCTAATGCCGTAGCTGATGTCCGCATCAACCCGTGTTGCCTCAGTAATATCGAGACGCAGGCCCGCAGCGGCGGACCCGAAAATATCATCGTCGTCCGAATTTCCAGGATAACCGATGTAACTGCCGCGCAGGGAAGCATCAAACTGATGCCGGACCCAGTCTGACGTCAGAGAAATGTCCGGGGCAATTCTGTAAAGACTGCCCGCACCACCTGTTGCTGATCTTGAGGTGTTGTCGGTGTAACCGGTGGTGACGGTCAATTGCGGTGTCAAAATGAACGAACCGAGCCGAATCCCGTCTGGTGCATCAAACGTGGTGTCGCCTCCAAAGACAGTATCGTCAATTCCACCCTGAGCGAGGGGGACCGCACGCGTCACGGCAGTTATCCTGTCAGAGAATGGCCGCACGGGCTGAACACGTCCAGCTGCACCAAGGCCCGTTGATCCATCCTCTTCTTCAGCGATATTGACAGAAGGGCGCAGGGCAAAAACGTTTGATTGTGCCGGATTCACACCTGCCCGAGTTTCTGCTTCTTCCCGGCCATCCTCATCTGCCGCATTGGCACGTCCAGGATCATCCGAACCACGCAGACCCGGCACCGCAGTCTGAGCGAACGACGGTTCCGCAAGCGCAAAGGCGAGCGGGAGACAGATGATGCATGTCAAAAATCGGGTCATTCACAGCCAGAAAGCAGTCAGATTATACCCGCCCAACCTGACGAAGGATGGTTAATGCTTCGTTTCCATATTGCAAAATGCCAAGGCTGATTAACCATAGCTGCTGGATATGGACATAAAATAAACAGGTTCTTGAACGAAAGCCTGCGGTGGCCTAATTCTAGCGCCGAAAAGCAAGAAAGACCGCGATCCATGACCAGCCCAGCTCAAGACCCCAACACTTCGGAAAGCGCAGAGCTGCACATGGAGTATATTGTCTCCGCTGAGCGGGCCCTGGAAACCGAAATGGCTGGGCTGAGTGCTTTGCGGGTGGCTCTAAAAGATGGGCTAGCGGCACCCTTCCAGAAAGCTTGTAGCCTGATCCAAAGCATTTCCGGGCGTGTCATTGTCTCGGGCATCGGCAAGAGCGGGCATATCGGCACCAAGATCGCAGCCAGTCTGGCCTCCACAGGTACACCAGCGTTTTTTGTCCATGCCACTGAGGCCAGCCACGGTGATCTCGGAATGATCACGCAGGACGACGTTGTCCTGGCCCTCTCATGGTCGGGAGAAACCCAGGAACTGGCGAGCCTTGTAGCTTACACACGGCGCTTCAAGGTTCCCTTGGTCGCCATGACATCGCGTCTGGACAGCACTCTGGGCAATGCCTCCGATATTGTCCTGAAACTGCCAAGCGTTGCAGAGGCATGCCCTCACGGACTGGCGCCGACGACATCCGCCCTGGTGCAGCTTGCACTCGGTGATGCTTTGACTGTGGCGCTTCTCGAGGGACGCGGTTTTACAGTTCAGGACTACAAGCTCTTTCACCCTGGAGGACGCCTTGGTGCCAGCCTCAAATCCGCGAAAGACATCATGCATTCCGGTGAGGCGCTGCCACTTGTCACGGCATCGACACCGATGACAGACGGTATCGTCGTGATGTCACAAAAAGGCTTCGGCGTTCTGGGTGTCGTGGACGAGTTGAACCAGTTGATGGGCATCATCACCGATGGTGATTTGCGCCGCCATGTGACAACCAATCTTCTGGAAAAAACGGCTGGCGACATCATGACACGCGGGCCAAAGACGGTTCATCCGGGAGCGCTTTCAGCGTCGATCCTGGAGCTCCTGAACAGCTCCTCAATCACGACTGTGTTTGTCGTTGAAGACAGCCGGCCGGTTGGAATTGTTCACATGCATGACCTTCTTCGAGTCGGCGCCGCTTAATCGAGAGCTTTACGTTCACAAGCTGGTCACGGATTCTGACATTTTCTAAGTGCTGCGAAATTTAAATCGCAGCATTAGCATTTGATTAGCCATAGGCCGCCTACACTGCACTCAAGTTTGACTGGGCTTATCGCCCGAGACCTTGGTGTGTGTAGTATGGATCTCGCGACCCTACTTGGAATTGTCGGTGCGTTTGCCATTGTTATTACCGCTATTTTTCTTGGCGGAAGTTTTGGCCAATTCGTAGATGTTCCATCTATGCTGATCGTTATCGGTGGCGGCCTTGCAGCTACCCTTATCCGATTTCAGGTTTCTGATATCGCAGCGGCATTCGCGACCGCTTTCAAGGTTGCTTTATCTGGGAAAAGCGCCAGTCCACGAGACCTCATCTCCGAAATCACCAATCTCGGCGAAATTGTCCGGAAGTCCGGCCCGCTGGGGCTTGAGAACGTGGACGTTTCCGATCCAGTCCTTGCAAAGGGTGTGCAGTATATTGCGGATGGCTACGAGCTTGAATTCATCAAGGAGGCGATGGAGCGCGAGCGTGACTTGCAACTGAGTCGCCTGTCGGAGGGCAAGCGCGTGATGAAAGCCCTCGGCGATTCCGCACCCGCCTTCGGTATGATCGGAACTCTGGTCGGTCTGGTTCAGATGCTTGCGAATATGGATGATCCGGCCGCAATCGGCCCGTCCATGGCGGTCGCCCTATTAACGACGCTATATGGAGCCTTGATTTCCAACATCCTGTGTCTGCCGATGGTCGACAAACTTGACGCTAAGTTTGATGTCGACGAGTTGAACCAAACCCTGATCATCGATGGCGTTTGCCAGATCCGCGAATCCAAGAGCCCTGCTCTGATCAAGGAAATGCTGGTCGCGTACCTGCCGGAGAAAGCCCGGGCTGATTTGGCAGAAGCTGCGTAGTTTGGATTAAGGTCGAGTAACGCGTTATGGCGAGAAAAAAACCACAAGGAGGAGGCGGAGCACCGGATTGGCTGGTGACGTTCGCCGACCTGATGTCGCTCCTTGTGTGTTTCTTTGTTCTGATCATTTCATTTTCCATTCAGGACAAGGAAAAACTTCAGGTCGTCGCCGGTTCGATGCGTGAAGCCTTCGGGGTGAAGGACAGTTCGCGCAAGACTGGTATCATCGAAGTCGAAGGCATCCCGATCCGCGACTATATGAAAGACATCAGTCAGGTCGAGCAGGAGCTGGACTCCGATTTTGCGCAAGAGCGGCACGAAAAACGCCGCAAACAGGGGCCGGAAGCCAACACGCACGACACGATGGAAGCGGAGATCGAAAAACCGCGTCAGTTCGCAACCGCGGCGGCGTCCCTTCGGCAGGCTTGGCAGGAGATGCCGGAAATCACGGAAGTTTCGACCAACATCATTTTGGAAGAGACCGAGGAAGGTCTTAACATCATGCTGGTTGATCAGGATGGCCGATCCATGTTCCGTGAAGGGTCGAAATATCCCTACGAAACAACGCGGCGGCTGATCGCCCAAATGGCGCCGGTGCTCTCCCGAATGCCCAACCGGATCGAGATCACCGGTCACACGACTGCAGGTGCAGCAACGGTAGACCCCAGTTACACCGGATGGGATCTGTCAACGGAGCGTGCAAATGTCGCTCGTCAGATCCTTTCAGAATATGGTGTGCCGGACGGGCAATTTTATTCGGTGGTTGGAAAGTCGGACACAGAACCGCTGTTCCCGAACGATCCGTATCTTGCTGCCAACCGGCGGGTTGGCATCCTGTTGATGGCCGAAGAACCGCCGATCCCGCCGGGTCACAAGCTGTGAGGCTAGTGTCACGATCTTCGGACGCGACTATGAAGTCTTCTCCGCGTTAACGTCGGAAACGACCAACCGAGCGCCGTCGACACCGTCGACACGCACTTTTGTGCCCGCAGGCATATCGGGACCAGAAATCCGCCAAATCGTATCATCAATTGACAGCTTCCCGGCGCCTTCACTCAACGGCGTCGTGAGAGTGAATTCACGTCCAATGTAACGGCTGCCGCGCTTGTTCAGCCCCGGATCCCCAGTTTCAGAAGCCGCTTTCAGCATCAGCTTGCGCCCAATCAACAAGCTGACAATCGACAGGACAACAAAGAGGCCGACATGAACCTGCCAGCTGAAGTCGAAGAGAAGCGCAACAACCCCGACTACTATTGCAGACAGTCCAAACCACAGGAAAACGGTGCCAGGAGCCAGGATTTCCAGTCCAAGCAGGATCAACCCAAGGACGACCCAGCTCCAGGACCCGAGAGCCTGAATGATGCTCTCTGTGAGACTCATTGCTCCTCTCCGGGCGACGTCCGTGTAACCGGTACCCCAGATGATGACCGTTGAGGTTTATCGCCATCACCAAAAGCTTCCTTGGCGATCTCGCCAATACCACTCAACGAGCCAAGAAGGGACGTTGCTTCCATCGGTAAAATCAGGGTCTTTTGGTTGCGGGACGTCGCCAGCGCCGTAAATGCTTCGACGTATTTATTGGCAACGAAGTAGTTGATCGCCTGCACATCACCATTGGCAATGGCTTCACTGACCATTTGTGTTGCCTTGGCCTCAGCTTCTGCCTCACGCTCCCTGGCTTCCGCATCCCTGAACGCGGATTCCTTACGGCCTTCGGCCTCAAGGATGAGCGATTGCTTCTCGCCTTCCGCCTTCAGGATCTCAGACTGACGTTTGCCTTCCGCTTCAAGGATCGATGCCCGTTTTTCCCGCTCGGCCTTCATCTGGCGGCCCATCGCATCAACAAGATCACGCGGCGGATTGATGTCCTTGATCTCAATCCTGGTGATCTTGATACCCCATGGCTCTGCGGCAGCGTCCACAACCCTCAGGATTTGGGCGTTGATTTCGTCGCGGTTGGACAACAGACTATCGAGATCCATGGATCCCATGACGGAACGGATATTGGTCATGGTGAGGTTGAGGATCGCGTTCTGCAAACCCAGGACTTCATAGGCAGCACGGGCGGCATCAAGGACTTGATAGAACGTAACGCCATCGGCTGTCACAGTCGCGTTGTCACGGGTGATCACCTCTTGTGACGGAACATCCAGGACTTGCTCCATCATGTTCAGTTTATGACCGATCCGGTCGATGAACGGGATGATGAAGTTCAGTCCTGGCGTCAATGTCTTGCGGTACCGGCCAAAGCGCTCAATCGTGTAGTTGTATCCTTGCGGTACCGTTTTAACCCCGGCAAAGAACACAAGGATGACCAGCAGAAGCACACCGATCAAAACAATATCAAATCCGGCAATCGGCATTTCAGCCTCCTAAAATCATTATCTGACAACACACTACGACGTGAGGGCGGGTTGTTCCAGACGAAACGCCCTGCGTCAATGCGGTGTAACTGTTTTCAGAATGATCTTAGGCGCTTGTGCCTGGCTGGATTATGACGGTCTCAAAACACCGGGCATTGCTGTTCGCAACGCCCAATGGTTCTCGACCGTAACTTATGATTAAATCCAGCCGCCGAGCTCGCGGCGAACGATCGTGTTCAGGACATCCATACCGAGATCGCTGTCGTTGAGGCACGGGATATGAGTGAAGTTTTCGCCACCCGCCTCCTCAAAGATCTCACCAGCCTCTCCGGCGATTTCTTCGAGTGTTTCCAGGCAATCCGACACGAAACCCGGATTCATGACGGCGATATTCTTCATCCCGTCTTTGGCGAGTTGTTCAACGGTCTTGTCGGTGTAGGGCTGCAACCACTCTTCGGGCCCAAAACGCGACTGGAATGTCGTTCTCAGTTTGGTTTCGTCCATGCCAAGCACTTCACGCATCAGGCGCGTCGTCTTCATGCAGTGGCAATGGTAAGGGTCGCCACGCTTGAAATAGGACTGCGGGATACCGTGGTAAGACGTAAGGATTGTTTCCGGCTCAAAGTCCAGGCTTTCCAGATGTCTCTCGACTGATTTCGCCAGCGCGTTCACGTAGATCGGATCATCATGATAGGGCGGCACAGTACGGATTGCCGGTTGCCAACGCATGTCGAGCAGGGTTTTGCAGACGACGTCGTTCACAGTGGCAGTGGTTGTGGCCGAATACTGCGGGTAAAGCGGAAACACGAGAATTCTGTCGCAGCCCGCATCCTTTAGCGCTTTCAGCTTGTCCGGGATCGACGGCTGACCATACCGCATCGCCCAGTCCACTTTCAGCCGGCCATTGGCATCGCCCAGCATTTCAGTGAGCTTGTCCGACTGACTGCGGGTGATGGTGCGCAGGGGCGACTCATTCTTTTCGTTGTTCCAGATTTCCTCATAGGCCTTGCCGGATTTCCCCGGGCGGGTCATCAGAACAATGCCATAGAGGATTGGATACCAAATCGCCTTCGGCCATTCGATCACGCGTTTGTCCGACAAGAACTCGCGAAGATACCGGCGCATTGGCCAGTAGTCCGTCGCATCCGGCGTGCCGAGATTCACGAGAAGCACGCCGACTTTTCCGGCTTTCACATCCGGGTGTCCCTCAGGCAGGCGGACTTTTTGGAACTCAGCCGCCTGATCGAGGATGGGAGCTGTCGGTTGAACGTTCATCTGCTTTCATTACCCTTACGCTTTGCGTCACTTTCGCCCATACATAGGACAACGGCTGCGGAAGGCCAATGCGGCATCACCGGCGCGGATGATCTTTTCTTAACATAGACCGACCAGGCGACTGGCAGGCTTAGCCGTAGTCGCGTTCGTCAGCGATGACCTTCCCATCGTTTGGCAGCGTCCCGGGAGACACAAGTTCCACATCTCCCTTCAGCCGTGTCACATCCCGCAAGGTATCTGCAACACGCTCAGCAAGCCCGTTGCCCATGACCTCCGTCTCGACAGACAGCTTCATGGCATCACTTGCGCCAGCACGGCTGACAGACAAGCGCGCTTTCTTGACTTCCGGATGGTTGCTGAGGATCTGAGCGATTTGGGACGGGTCGACGAACATACCTTTGATTTTGGTTCGCTGATCGGCCCGCCCCATCCACCCGGCCAGCCGCATGTTGGTCCGCCCGCAGGGCGACTGACCAGGCATAACCATCGACAGGTCCCCGGTTCCAAACCGGATCAAGGGGTAGAGAGGATTGAAGTTGGTGACCACAAGCTCACCGACTTCCCCATCGGCAACCGGCTCTCCGGTTCCCGGGCGCACTATCTCGACAATGTAGTCCTCATTGACCACCATGCCTTCGCGAGCTTCAGTCTCATATGCGATGACACCTAGGTCTGCCGTCGCATAACACTGCGCAACGGATATGCCCTTGCATGCATATTCCTCGCGCAAGGCCGGGAACAAAGCTCCGCCGGAGACCAGCGCAACCTTGATGGAGGACATGTCCCGGCCCTGCTCTGCACCTCGGTCGAGGAGAACCTTGAGGTAGTCTGGAGTTCCCGTGAAACCGGTCGGCTGCAACACTTCGACCGCTTCCACTTGCATATCCGTGTTGCCAACACCGGCAGGAAACACGGAGCAGCCCATGGCAATCGCAGCCTGGTCCAGGATGAACCCCCCAGGTGTCAAATGATAAGAGAAGGCATTCAGAACCGTATCACCCGCTTTGAAGCCCGCAGCATGCAAGGCCCGCGCCCCGTTCCACGGATCAAGACCGGGTGCTTGAGGTTCCCAGATCGGGCCAGGCGACATGAACACGCGCGCGGCCGTGACACCGTTTTGCGACAGGAAACCGCCGAACGGAGGAGCCGATTTCTGCTTCTCCAGCATCTCGGACTTGCGCAGGACCGGCAATTTCGCAAGCGCTGCGCGGTCTGTCACGGAATGCGCATCGATACCGTCCAATTGCGCCGCCCATCCCGGGGCGGACTGCATGGCACCATGCAATTGCTCCGGAAGCCGGGCAAAGAGATCCTGTTCGCGCTGAGCAGGGCTTTGCTGCTCGCGCGCCTCATATGGTTGATTGCTCATGGTCGTCTCCGCCTGTAAGCCCTTGTTTAGGCCAGCCAGCGCTTTCTTCGTTTGTAGTGTTTGACGTCCTTGAAGGAGCGGCGTCCTTCGCCGCCAACACCAAGGTAAAACTCCTTGACGTCTTCGTTCTCCAGAAGGGATTTCCCAGCCCCATCAAGAACAATCCGTCCGGATTCCATTATATAGCCGTAGGTTGCGTATTTGAGCGCAACGTTGGTGTTCTGCTCAGCCAAGAGGAAGGAAACACCTTCGTTTTGGTTGAGCTTGCGAACAATTTCGAAAATTTCTTCCACGAGCTGCGGCGCAAGGCCCATGCTCGGTTCGTCCAGCAGGATCATCTTGGGCCGGCTCATCAAGGCGCGGCCGATCGCACACATCTGCTGCTCACCGCCTGAGGTATACCCCGCCTGGCTCTGGCGGCGTTCTCTCAAACGGGGAAAATAGTCATAGACCATCTCCAGATCTGCCTTGACCGCGGCATGCCCGTCCTTGCGGGTATAAGCACCTGTCAGCAGGTTTTCTTCAATTGAGAGGTGGCCAAAGCAATGCCGACCTTCCATGACCTGAATACACCCGCGGCGGACCAGATCATTTGGGGACAGCGCTTGAACTTCTTCCCCTTCAAAGAGGATCTTGCCCTTTGTCACATCTCCGCGCTCAGCGCCGAGCAGATTGGATATGGCCTTCAATGTGGTTGATTTGCCAGCGCCGTTCGCCCCGAGCAGAGCCACGATCCCACCCTTCGGCACAGTCAGGGAAACGCCCTTGAGCACCAGTATCACGTGGTCATAAATCACTTCGATATTGTTGACCGACAGGATCGTTTCAGCCGGCTCAGCGGCAGCTTCCGTGTTCGGCGTTTCTACATCCAATAAAGCCATTCCGTCCTCTCCTGAGAGGCTCCGCCGCAGTCGTGCGGCGGAGCGGGCTGCCAATCAGTTCGGGCAGGGTTCGGTCCGTGCCGGCCACGGAGCGTTTTTCTCTGCGTATTCCTTGGCCGCAGCTTCGATCAGCGGACGAACGACATCGGTCATCGGCTCAATCCAACCAGATGCCTGCTGCCACTGTGTGCCGCTCCATTCTTGAATGAACACAGGATGGCTGCCGGAGTGATCTTCACAAGTCACTTTCATGGGGTGCGCAAAGCCTTTCAGGCCCAACTCTGCAAGACGAGCTTCGTCCAGGTTCAGGGCTTCCAGACCCATCCGCATGTCTTCGCCGGTAATGACTTTCTTGCCGGTCAGTTCCTGAGCCGTGCGAATGCCTTCTGCGACGATCACAGAGTTCAAGACACCGCGGTTGTAGAGGGTCTGACCAAGTGTTTCGCCGTCGGTCGAAGACAGGCCGGCGTCAATGACATACTTCTGGATGTCATCCAGCGCCGGGAAGTCACGGCCAACACCAGAGAAGTTCATAGCCTTGTAGCCCTTGGCATCCTGACCACCTGCAGCCGCATCATCATCACCTGCAGACCACCAGACACCAATAAACTTGTCCATCGGATAGCGGATCTTGACAGCTTCCTTGATCGCGGTCGGGTTCATTGCACCCCAACCCCACATGATCATGTAATCCGGACGATCACGGCGCACGTTCAGCCACTGCGAGGACTGGTTCTGCATTTCCTTCAGACCAACCGGATACTTCATGAGCTCAAAGCCGTGCTTTTCAGCAAGCTGTTCCAGAAGCGGGATCGGCTCGCGGCCATAGCCCGCATCCAGGAAGATGTAGCCGATCTTCTTGCCGTTCAGGTTATCCAGTCCGCCTTCCTGTTCACCAATGTATTTGATGACCACGGAAGCACCGTCCCAGTAGGTGTCCGGCACATTAAAGACCCATGGGAAGGTGTTGCCGTCTGCGGCCGCAGACAAACCATAGCCCATGGAAAGAACCGGGATCTTGTCAACGCTGGCCTTTGGGATCAGCTGGAGTGTAATGCCCGTTGAATACGGATTATAGACCAGCGCGCCTTTGCCTTTGGTTGCTTCGTAGCACTCAACGCCTTTTTGGGCGTTGTAACCGGTTTCGCACTCTTCTAGAGCCAGCTTGACACCGCCGATACCACCATCGCGCTCATTGAGCATTTTCAGGTAGTCATGCATGCCGTTGGCGATGTGAATGCCTGAAGCTGCGAACGGTCCAGTCCGGTAAGTCAGCAGCGGAACATAGTTGGCGTCTTCGGCTTGGGCGACAGGCGTCATAGCACCAGACAAGCCCACACCGACGGCAACAGCTGTTCCAAGAGCAAGTTGCTTGAAGTTCATTTTTTACTCCTCCCATGCGGACCGGACGATCCGGTACCGCCAGACCAGTGACGCCATTCCTCCCCGGACTGGTCCAAGTCCGGATGGCGGGCATAAGGCTGGCCGCCTTAGTACGGGAACGGCCAGACCCTGAGCTTTTGTTTCCCGATCTGCCATAGCCGGGCAAATCCGTGCGGCTCGACAATCAGGAAGAAGATGATCAATGCGCCGACGATCATGAAAGTAACATGCTCGACTGCTTCGGCCGCCACATCAATCCCGAGAACACCAGGAATGAACTTCAGGAAGACCGGCAAGATCCAAATAAAGGCTGCTCCCATGAAGGCACCACCAAGACTCCCCAGACCGCCCAGAATCACCATAAACAGCACCTGGAAGGAGAGTTGAATAGAATAGGACGAGGGTTCAGCTGCATTTAGCCAGAAGAAAACCATCATCGCACCCGCCACGCCGCAGATGTAGGATGACACGGCAAATGCCAGAAGTTTCGTCTGCAGCGGGCGGATCCCCATCAGCTCAGCGGCAATGTCCATGTCGCGGATCATCATCCAGGACCGCCCGATCCGGCCGCGCAAGACGTTTGCCATCAAGACTGCGATGCCAACCGTGATTGTCAGAACGATGAAGTACCGAACCAGCGGGGTCGATTCAGCACCCGACACCACGACACCGAATGCCTCACGATGCGGGACTTCGATCGCACCCGAAGCATTGTAGTTATAGAGCCACGGAATACGGATGAAGCACCATTCCAGGAAGAACTGTGCCGCTAGTGTAGTCACCGCCAGATAGAGGCCTTTGATCCGCAGGCTCGGAAGCCCGAAGATAGCGCCGACACCGGCAGAGAAGATCCCTGACAAGAGCACCATCAAGATGACATTTGCATCAGGAAAGATGGTAGTCAGCTTGTAGGCAGCATAGGCTCCGACACCCATGAAGGCGCCTGTACCGAGGGACAACTGCCCGCAGAACCCCGTCAGAACATTCAGTCCGATCGCCGCCAGGGAGAACACCAGGAACGGGATCATGATGGATGTCAGAAAGAAGTCGTTGGCAAAGGCCGGAACTGCGACAAATGCAATCAGCAGGATTGCCGCAAGACCGATCCGGTCCTGACGGATCGGCATTAGCGCCTGATCCGCCTGGTAACTTGTTTTGAATTGGCCAGCTTCGCGATAAAACATGGTGTCAAACCCGCTCGATGATCTTTTCGCCGAACAGCCCTTGCGGCCGGAACAGCAGGAAAATGAGTGCGATGATGTAGGCCAGCCACGATTCGATGCCGCCGCCGACAAGACCACCCCAGTAAAGTTCACCGATCTTTTCGCCGAACCCGATGATAAGACCGCCGACAATCGCCCCCGGGATCGAGGTGAAGCCGCCGAGGATCAAGACCGGCAAGGCCTTGAAGGCTACGATTTCCAGCGCGAAGGACACGTCGGAGCGTGCCCCCCACATGATACCCGTTGCGAGCGCAACCAAGCCGGCTGCGAACCAGACGATAGCCCAGATTTGATTGAGCGAAATGCCGACAGAAAGAGCTGCCTGGTGATCATCCGCCACCGCGCGCAAGGCGCGTCCGATTCGCGTCTTGTTAAAGAACAGTCCGAGCGAGGCCACCATGATGACTGCAATCACAGCCGCTGCAATATCAATATGTTGCAGGATAACCAGACCGCGCTCACCGAATTCGAATGCCGTCGAGCCGGTTGGCAGGCCAAGCTCCTGAGTGATCATTTGCTTGGGCTCACCACCGAAGACAAATTCACCGAACCCAATCAGGAAGTAGGTCAGACCGATGGTCGCCATCAGCAAGATGATGTCCGGCTGATTGACCAGCGGGCGCATCACAACCCGTTCCACGCTGTAGGCCAGCACACCCATGACACCAATGGTCAGCAGCAAGGCCAGATACGCCGGAACGCCGTTTTCATGAAGCCCCACAAGCGTCAGACCGGCGAACACCACCATGATGCCCTGGGCAAAATTGAAGACACCGGAGGCCTTGAAGATAAGCACAAACCCCAGCGCAATGAGCGCATACAGGATCCCGGCAACAAATCCTTCCCAAAGCACCTGCAGGAAAAAGTCCGGCATCTGGTACATTTGGACGAAGGGATCAATGAAAATATCGTAGAGCATTTGGTTCCCCCCGTTAGTGGCTCACACCGAGATAAGCGTCGATAACTGCCTGGCTGGCCTGAACTTCCTCGGGAGGACCGTCCGCGATCTTCTTGCCGTAGTCGAGCACGACGACACGGTCGGAGAGATCCATGACAACACCCATATCGTGTTCAATCAGGGCGATGGTTGTTCCAAATTCCTGATTCACATCGATGATGAAGCGGCTCATGTCTTCTTTTTCTTCAAGGTTCATGCCGGCCATCGGCTCGTCCAGGAGAAGAAGATCGGGCTCCATGGCAAGCGCACGGCCCAGCTCGACCCGCTTTTGCAGGCCATAAGGCAAGCGGCCAACCGGCGTTTTGCGGATCGCCTGGATCTCGAGAAAATCGATGATGTCCTCGACCTTTTTGCGGTGTTCGATCTCCTCGTTTTCCGCAGGTCCCCGCCACATCAGCTGCCAGAAGAAGTTTTTGTGCATCTTCAAGGACCGACCGGACATGATGTTGTCCAGCGTCGTCATGCCTTTGAACAGCGCAACGTTCTGGAAGGTCCGGGCGATGCCATTGCTGGCCGCCTCATACGGTTTCATCTTTCGGCGCACTTTGCCCTGCCAGGTAATGGTGCCTTCCTGCGGATGATAGAACCCGTTGATAACGTTCAACATTGAGGTCTTACCGGCCCCGTTCGGACCGATGATGGCGCGGATTTCCCCTTTCAGGATGTCGAAAGAGATGTTGGTGATCGCTTTCACGCCGCCGAACGACAAGGATACGTTGTCCACGCGCAAGAGCTCTTCACCCGCGGCAGGTGCTCCAGCCGCAGCCGGTGAAAGTTCTTTCTCTGATACTAGAGCGTTCATTCGGCTGCCTCCTGGAACCCTGCACCGGGCTCGTAGGTCTTCATGTCGCGAATTTCGACAGTCGCCTCAATGGCGCCCTTGCGCCCGTCTTCGAAGGTGACTTCCGTGCGCACGTGCTTGCTGGTCGAACCGTCATAAAGGGCATCGATTAGCGGGGCGTAACGATCCGCAATGAATGAACGGCGAACCTTCTGTGTCCGGGTTAACTCGCCATCATCGGCGTCCAGTTCTTTATGCAAAACCAGGAACCGCTTGATCTGAGCACCGGCCATCATCGGCTCTCCGGCAAGATCCCGGTTGACGTGATCAACGTGGCTTTCGATCATCGCATAGACTTCCGGGTTGGACGCCAGCTCCTGATAGGATGCATAGTTGACGTTGTTCCGCTCGGCCCAAGATCCCACTGATGTCAAATCGATATTGATGAACACGGTCACCATGTCCCGTTCATGGCCGAAGGCGACAACCTCCTTGATGTTCGGGAAGAACTTCAGCTTGTTCTCGATGTATTTCGGAGCAAACAAGGCCCCATCATTGAGTTTGCCCACGTCCTTGGCACGATCGATAATTTTCAGGTGGCCATTATCGGCAATAATGCCAGCGTCGCCCGTATGTACCCAGCCATCCGGTGTTTTGGTGCTGGCCGTCGCTTCATCGTTCTTGAAATAGCCGACAAATACGCCTGGTGACCGATACATGACCTCGCCGTTGTCGGCGATCTTGAGTTCGACGTCCGGCGCCGGCTTGCCGACTGTATCGCCGTAGATCTCACCATCCGGCTGAAGTGTGATGTAAACACTGGCCTCGGTCTGGCCGTAGAGCTGCTTGAGATTGAGACCCAGCGACCGGAAGAACTGGAAGATCTCCGGACCAATCGCTTCGCCCGCCGTGTAACCAACTTTCAGACGCGTCAGGCCCATCCGGTTTTTCAGCGGACCGTAAACGCAGAACTCTCCGATGTTGTAAAGGAGACGGTCGCCAAACGAGACCTGCTCGCCATTCAGGATTTTCTCGCCGACTTTCCGGGCAACACCCATGAAATAGTCGAACATCTTTTTCTTGAACTTACCCGCGTCTTCCATCTGGACCATGATCCGGGTCAGCAGGTTTTCATAAACACGCGGCGGAGCAAAGAAATAGGTCGGGGCAATCTCGAGGCGATCGGTATCGATCGTATCCATGCTTTCCGGGCAATTTACGCAGTACCCGGCTGTAAATGCCTGGGCGAGAGAGAACACGTGGTCCCCAATCCAGGCCATCGGCAGATAAGCGAGAACCTCTTCCGTTTCATCCAGGTTATCGAACGCGTTTCCGTTGCGTGCCGATATTACCAAATTGTCAAACGAAAGCATCACCCCCTTCGGACGCCCGGTTGTTCCTGAGGTGTACAACATCACTGCGATGTCGCTGCCTTGATATCCGGAGAAACCATTGACCCACTCGGCTTCAAGGCCAGAGTTCTGAGCCATCAGGCTGCGCCCAGTCTCCTGGACGGTTTCGAAGGCGTGCAGATTCTCTTGTTCATAATCGCGGAGCCCGCGCGGATCATCATAGATCACATGTTCAAGCGTTGGGACTTCATCTCCCATGCTGAGGAGCTTGTCGACCTGCTCCTGGTCTTCGACCATTGCAAATCGGACTTCCCCATGGCCGAGGACGTACGCCATCTCCTCCGCAACCGAGTCGGAATACACGGGTACCGGCACAGCGCCCAGAGTTTGAGCAGCCACCATCGACCAGTAAAGCCGTGGCCGATTTGCCCCGACAATTGCGATTTTGTCCTTGGGCTTGAGCCCCAAGGATTGCAGTCCGATTGAAAAAGCACGGATTTCATCGAGCACCTCGGACCAGGTCCAGCTTTGCCAGATCCCCCGATCCTTTTCCCGGAACGCGGTCCGAGACCCGAAAACCTTCCCATTGCTCAGAAGGATTTTCGGAAAGGTGTCCTCCGCACGCTGTCCAGCGCTGGCCGACCCTACCATTGATGTTTCTTCCCTTAGAAGGCGCCCCGGTTATCCGAGGTCGTTCTCATGCTGGTCATGAAACTACCTAGAGCCGTCCCATTCAACCAGAATCTGGTTTGTCGAACGGACAAAGGCTTGATCCACTTCCAACGCCTTCACGCTAATTCGGGTGGTTTGCAGCAGTATGTTCAAATCTTATCGAAATGTTGCAAGTTCGCTGCGAGTGCGAAACAAGGCAGTAGCCAAAGCCTCCATCGCACCTTACTGTTCGGGTATGGAGGAGACCAAACAACTCAAAGCACAGATCGACCTGCTGCAGGCAGCTCTTGATCATATTAATCAGGGGTTTACCGTCTTCGACAGCGACCTTCGGCTGGTCGCTTGGAACCGCGGCTTGTACGACATGCTGGACATGCCGGAGAGCATTGTGCGGCGCGGTGCTCACCTGGAAGATTTTATTCGCGTTAATGCCGAACGGGGCGAATATGGCCCGGGAGACATAGAAGCGAAGATCGAACGCCGGATCGAACGCGCCAAGCTGTTCGAGCCGCATTATTTCGAACGCATCCGCCCAAACGGTCAGATCATCGCGGTTTCCGGCACGCCGCTTCCCCAAGGCGGGTTCGTGACGATCTACTCTGACGTCACCGAAGAACGGCACCGGCAGGAAAAGCTTGAACGAACTGTTGAAGAAAGAACGCACGCTTTGCAGCAGAGTGAAGACTGGCTGCGCCTCGTAACGGACAACATTCCGGCCCTCATTGCTTACCTTTCACCGGGACCGGTTTTCAGGTTTGCGAACCGCAGATACGCGGACTGGTTCGGTCATTCCATAGTGTCGATTGCCGGGCGTCCAGCGCGGGATATTGTAGGCGACGAACTGTTTGCAGAGCTTGAACCTCATATCAATCGCGCCTTTGAGGGCAACGCGGTCAGCTATGAGTATCAAAGGGAACGGCTAGATGGCACGATGGCCTATATGCGCTCAACGCTCATCCCCGATATGACCATCGACGGGCGGACACTCGGAATTTTCGTGCTGTCCCTCGACGCAAGCGATCAAAAGGCAGCGGAAGCGGCCCTGGTTCAATCCCAGCGTATGGATGCCGTCGGCAAACTGACTGGGGGGTTGGCGCACGACTTCAACAATCTCCTGGCCATTATGATGGGCAATCTTCTTACGCTTGGCCGGATGGAACCACCTGTTGGCAAGGAAGCGCTCGACAGCAAGATCACCCCAATGCTGGAGGCTGCCAAACGCGGATCTGATCTAATCCAGCGGCTACTGGCCTTCAGCCGTGGCAAGCCGGTCGATCCGCAAAAGGTTCCGGTCTCGGATGTGATTGGCTCCGCGGCGAGGCTGCTTGAAGGTTCACTTCCGTCCTCCATCACGCTCACAATAGATGCCGAAGATCGCTGCATTGGCGCTTTGATCGATCCCACCCAGATGGAAACAACGTTCATCAACATGGCCTTCAATGCGCGGGACGCGATGCCGGATGGCGGCTCGTTCTCCATCGCCTTGAGGGCAACTGATCTGGATTCCCAACAAGCCCAAGATTTGTCGGTGCCGGCGGGAGAATATGCCGTGATTACCGTTGCTGATACAGGCAGCGGTATGGATGAAGACAGTCAGCTCAAAATCTTTGAACCCTTTTTTACGACCAAGGCTTTCGGCACTGGCAGCGGCTTGGGTCTGTCAATGGTTTATGGCTTCATTCAGCAGTCCGGCGGTGCGATCCAAGTGCGTAGTAAGCTGGGAGAAGGTACAGCACTTACGATCTACCTGCCGCTTGTCAGGCTGCAGAACGCGGGTGACATCGGCGAAAGCGAAAACAAAGCATCCTTGAAATACGGCTCGGGAGAATTGCTTCTTCTGATCGAGGATGATCCGGATTTAAGCAAAACCATCGCTGATCAGCTGCAAAACCTCGGGTTCGCGATATTGAAGGCGGAAAACGCGGACGATGCCCGCCAACTTGCGCTGGATCTGCCCGAACTTCGTGCGGTGCTGAGCGACATCATCATGCCAGGGCAAACCAACGGTTTGAAGCTCGCCCGTGAGATACGCCAGAACCGGCCAGAGTTGGGGATTGCTTTGATGACGGGGTATGCGGATTGGTCTGCACTCGCTGACAACAGCAGCATTTGTGAATTTCCTGTTTTAGCTAAACCTTTTAACGACTTCCAACTTGCGGAAACACTCCGCAAAATACTGCAACCATGACATCAGAACGCTCTTCGCACTCAAAGCCTTTACCAGCAGGAAAGACCCGCGCATTCATCGTCGATGACGAACCAGAAATCGGTCGTCTGTTGATTGAGGCAATGCAGCCCTTCGATATGGAAGGTGAGGTATTTTCAACTGCAGCGCAGATGCTGGCCGCTCTTGAATCCGATACACCTGATGCCTGCATTGTTGACCTTGGCCTCCCGGACATGGAGGGCATGGCTTTGATCAATGAGATCCGTCGGCACTCTTCGGTACCAATTATTGTTCTGTCTGCCCGGGCACATGCAACGGACCGGGTTCTTGGTCTGGAGCTCGGCGCAGATGACTATGTGGTCAAACCGTTCGATCCGAGAGAAGTGGTGGCACGCATTCGGTCAATTCTTCGAAGATCGGGAGGTGAAACAGTCCGTGCTGCGAAAAGGGAAGAAACCGCGCACTTTGCAGACTGGAGTTACAAACCGTCTTCCCACTGCCTGACATCTCCGGAAGGGGAAGAGACATTTTTGTCGACCGGAGAAGCAACACTCCTGGAGGCGCTCTTGCGTGCACCAAAGCGGGTACTCACACGGGATTACCTGCTTGAACACGGCGGCAGAGATGAGAGCCTCGACCGGTCCATCGACGTTCGCATTTCACGGATCCGCAAGAAACTGAATAGGAAAGACGGCCCAGCGCACATCCGGACGATTTACGGATCCGGTTACATGCTGACCTGCGATGTAAGGTGGGATTGAGCTCAGCCCCCCAAAGCATCAGCCGCCTATTCAAGCAAAAAAGCGGGAAGTTTTCTCTCCCCGCTTTTTTCGTTCCTAGCGACTTAGAAGCTGAGTGAAATATCTCTGTGATCTGAGAGACATCCGGCGACTTCTAGAGCCATTGCGTCCGGCAAACGGTCTTGTTGGCGCAGACCGATGTTATTGCCAACGGCGGCGTCATACGCCTCCAATTGCGGCAACAGCTCCGATGCTGCACGTTGACGCCAGACAAGATCGGCCTGGACTGCAGCAATCGACTTGTCGATCTCCGCAATCGCCTCTTCTGCATTCGGTGTGCGGCTCCGCATAATCTTGCGGGCCTCCGTCAGGCCTTTGCGAATATCGCTCGTGCCTTCAGCAGACCCGACCTTCGACCGCATCTCGGCAATCGCGTCCACAGCAGCTTCAGGCTCCAGCTGGGCAACCTGCTCTTTCAAAACCTCAAGTTCGGCTTCGAAACCGGCGACAACGTCGACGTCGCGCAGGATTGCCTTCAGCTCAAGCACTGGCTCATAAGCTTGGTCCGCATTGCGGCGGTACGTCAAACGTGCCGTATTTTCCGCTTTCTGGATCTGCGAGAAAGTCGCATAGGTGTCGTTCCATTCCTCAGGGATCTGAGCCAGGAGCGCATCATGCTCGGCCTGGAGAGCGTCGATCCGTGCCTGAGCCCGTTCGCCTTGCTCCGCCGTATAGATGCCTCCCGGTCCAGACCGACTGACGACAACCTCAAGCTCTTCGATTGTCTCGTCGATCCGGCGAGCATCCCGCTCCAGAGCCCGGACAAGACCATGGATTGGTCGATAATCACCCGCAGCTGCCGCAACGTCTGCTTCTGCGTTCTTGATCTCCTGCATCAGCGAAAGAGCGTTCTGCGCTTTTTCAAAGCCTTCGGCCAAGTCTTCGCGCAGATCCTCCGGCAGGTAGCTCATGTCCACGTTTGCCGTCGACTGGATTGCTGCAAGAATGCCATCGCCATTCTGCTGGAAATCCTCATGAACGATTTTTTCCATGCAGTACTGAAGACGCGGGTTCTTCGGCGGCGGTGCCGTCTCCGACAACAAGGTCGAGCGGTTCGGAAGATAGTTCACGAGCTGCGGATTAAAGCCGACAATCGCGAGCGCAACGAGCTGCAGTGCAATGAACGCGATTACGCCCTTGTACATATCGACCGTCTTCACGATCGCAGGCGCAACCCCGCGCAAGTAGAACAGCGCAAAGCCAAATGGCGGTGTCAGGAAGGAGGTCTGGATGTTCAGGCCAATCATGACACCGAGCCAAACCGCGGTCACGTTTGCAGACGGGTCAGCAAGCAGGATCGGCGCAACAATCGGTACGACCACTACGGCAATCTCGATGAAATCGAGGAAGAAGCCAAGGATGAAGATCACCAGCATGACGATGAGGAACTGCGCCCAGAAACCGCCAGGCAGCCCCTGCAGGAAGTCCTTCACGAGGTCTTCACCACCGAAGGCCCGGAACGCGGATGTCAGCATCGCCGCACCAAGCAGGATGATAAAGACCAGCGACGTTGTTTTCGCAGTTTCCACCATTACACCACGGAGGGTGTCTTCCAGCTTCAAGGTGCGCCAGCCGGACCAGAAGATCGCAATCAGCAGCAACGAAACCGCAATCAGAGCCAACACAAGACCAAGAAGATCTTGGCTTGTCTGGATCAGCTTGATGTTGACGGCACCGATGAAGCTAATCACGATGGCGATCGCGAGCAACGCCACGATCGCGATGATCGCAGGCGTATATGCCCCCTTCTCACCATCACGTAGCCTGTACCCAGCCATGATCATGGCACCGACTGCACCGATTGCACCGGCCTGGTTCACGGTTGCAATACCCGCGATGATCGAGCCCAGAACCAGGAAGATCAGGGCCAGTGGTGGAACCAGTGTAATGAAAACCTTCACCGCGAACTGGCGGGTAAAGGTACCTTCCTCATGCACTGCAGGTGCAGCGCTTGGCTTCAGAAGTGCGAAGCCGAGGATGAACAGCATGTACAGCCCAACAAGGACAAGGCCTGGCAAGAACGCGCCAAGGAACATCTCACCGGCACTGGTCGACACGACCGAGAAGTCGGACGGCATCGAAAGTTCGCCAGTGTTGTCCTTGTAAAGCGCCTGCCGGATGGACCCGGCCTGGTCGACCGCACTTGCGAGCTGGTCAGCCAAAATGATCAAAACGATAGAAGGCGGGATAATCTGTCCGAGCGTCCCGGAGGCCGCGATCGTACCCGTTGCCAGCGGCACCGAATATTTGTTTCGAAGCATTGCCGGCAAGGAGATCAGACCCATCGCCACAACGGTCGCACCAACGATGCCCGTTGTTGCCGCAAGCAGCGCGCCCACGAAAACAACAGAAATGCCGAGACCGCCTGGAACCGGACCGAAAAGCCGGGCCATGGTCACGAGAAGATCCTCAGCGATCTTGGACCGCTGGAGCATGATGCCCATGAACACGAAAAGCGGAATCGCTATGAGCGTATCTCGTTCCGCTTCCCAATAAATACCCCGGAAGTTTGTCACGCCAGCACTCAGCCATTGAGCCGCGCTGCCAGAGTGGAAGAACGCATCCGCCCCGCCGCCGAAGAGTGCGCCGACACCGGCCGCAAGTCCGATTGTGATGATTGCCGCGCCTGGAAGGGCGAATGCCACCGGAAAACCGCAGCCAAGCGCAAACGCCATGATCACGACAAGAAGAAGAAGGAAGAAAAGTTCCATATCAAACGATCTCGTCTGGCTCTAGTTAACAGGGTGGTTTTCGTGATCCCGTCCGCCAGGTTCACCGCGAATGTCGGCAATGGCGTCCAGGAAATAGGCCACGAACTGAATCATCATGGAGGTGGCAAACACTCCCAGAAAACCGGCCATGAGGTATTTCACGTAAAGACCAAATCCTGCCTGTGTCACTTCGTAGGCCAGGATCGGGCTGTTGATGATGTTCTGTTTTCCGCCCATGCCGAGAACAAGGATCGTCGTGCAAAGGCTCATGCCGAGTACAACCGACCCGATCGCGTTGACGTAGCCTTTGGTCTTCGGAGCCATACCGGCATAAAACACATCCACTCGAACGTGCCCTTCTTCAAGCAGCGTATAGGCACTCGCGAACAGGAAGAGTGCTGCGTACCAAAAGCGCACCAAGTCGGCGAGGAAGGCCTGCTCGTAGGAGAACACAAAACGGCCAATCACGATGGCCAGCTCGGCCACCACCACAAGCAGTGCGAGCCAGGTAAACCCGAGCGTTCTTGTAAAGGCGGCAATCACAATCGACAGGGCTATCAGCGGCATATGAACGTAGGCGCCGCGGAACCGCGACTTGCCAAGCTCGTCTGCCAGGTCTTGCCCAACAATGGCAGGCAGCAGCTCCTCAATCCGCAGGAACGAGATGGCGCTGTCCATCAATCCAACGATCAAAACCGCAAAAAATGCGGCCCTAATTATGAAGGTGTTGATGTTGCTGATCCGCCCGCTGTCGACGCGCAGCGGTGTTGTACTCCGCATCACATAAACGAACACGGCAGCCAAAAAACCGGCGTAAACAGCCAATTGCAACCAAGACCAGACGATCGGCAGCGACCCGTTTGCAGCACCACCATAAATGGGCGCAATGCCAGGCAAATCTTGCCAATACGTCAGGTAATTGTTCAACAGATATGCGGCCATTATGGCCAGTACGCCCCAACCGAACAGGCGGAAAAGACGCGCGCTTTCTGGTGTTGGTCCCGTGCCGGTATTCATGGCTGGAGATCCGTCTTGAACACTGTCCAAGGCAGTCATCGTGGCGGAGCCTTTTTTATCGTGTCAATAAAAAGAAGGGACGGGAAGTTTCCCGCCCCTATCCGTAGGAGAGCATCGCTTATGAAGGGATGCCCAACACGCGGTTCCGCTTGTTGCTGTATGCAACGTCGGAAATTGCCATCCAGCTGCCGATGTCCTTGCGGGCATTGATGAAGCTTTCGAAGATTTTCTTGGCCATCGGAGAATGGTCCATTGCCTCTTCGAGAACTTCCTGAGCTGCTTCACCGAACGCATCATAGATTTCGTCGTTGAATTCACGCAGCTCAACGCCGTGCTCGTTGATCAGGCGGTTGAGGTAAACACCGTTGTTGGCGTTCGTCTCAGCCATGGTAAGGGAGTTTTCTTCGTTACACGCAGCCTGAATGATCGCTTGATCAGTCGCGTCAAGTGTATCCCACCATGCCTTGTTGATGCCCATGGCCAGCTGTGCGCCCGGCTCGTGCATGCCCGGGAAGTAGTAGTACTTCGCCGCTTCGTAGAACTTCATGAAGTAGTCGTTGAACGGACCAACCCACTCGGTTGCGTCAATAGCACCGGAAACGAGGTTTTCGTAGATCTGGCCGCCCGGCAGAGAAACCGGAGATGCACCGAGTTTCGCCATGACGTCGCCGCCCTGACCCGGAATACGCATCTTCAGACCTTTCAGGTCGTCAGCTGTCTCGATTTCCTTGTTGAACCACCCGCCCATCTGAACGCCGGTGTTACCCATTGCGAAGTTCTTGAGGCCGAATTCACCTGCAAGCTCATCCCAAAGCTCCTGACCGCCGCCAAACTTAATCCAGGCGTCCATTTCGGTGAAGGTGAGACCGAACGGTACTGCAGTAAACGCAGCCCAACCCGGGTGCTTACCTTTCCAGTAGTAATCTGCGCCGATGTAAGCCTGCGCGTTGCCGGAAGCAACTTCATCGAAGGAGTCGAAAGCACCAACGCGCTCGCCAGCGGCGAAGTACTGAACGTTGATGCGGCCTTCGGTTAGCTCTGCAATGCGAGCTGCAAGACGCTGAGCCGGAATACCAAGACCCGGGAAGTCCCGCGGCCAGGTTGACACAATGACCATGTCCTTGGTGCCCTGCGCGATGGCCGGAGCTGCAAGAGCAGAACCTGCAGCAATACCACCAGCACCAAGACCAGCTTTTTTGATAAACGAACGACGATCCATTAGTTTCCTCCCTAAACGGACCTGATATCGGACCGGAATACACCCTTGCACCGATCTCGCCGTATGTCTAGTTGACCGAACGGCACTGATGCTATTCGTGGTTCTGCGCATCTTTTCAGTAGTACTACTGAATTCCACGCAAGAGAGTGCTGTTAGGGCGCCAGTTCGCGCAATATGAGGAACAAGTGGGTGACGTTTAAGACAAAATTGCTGCTGATCACGATCTTGCCACTGATCGCTGTCTCGTTGCTGATCGGCGGCGTCAGCTATTACCAGTCGAGCGCACTCATTGATGCCGAGACCCGTTCCGTTGAAACGCGGATCCTGGCCGCGAAACGCCAGGAAATCCGGAATTACGTGAGCCTTGCCCTCACCTCGATCGAGCAGATCTACGAAAATGAACCGGACGGACAGCTAGCGGCTCAGGCCGAGGTCAAGGAAATCTTGAAAAACCTGACCTTCGATTATGACGGCTATTTTTTCGTCTACACGCTGGACGGCACCAACGTTGTGCACCCCAAATTGCCGCAGCTCGTCGGCAACAATTGGTGGGACTTACAGGACAAGACCGGCGATTTTGTCATTCAGAACCTCATCAAGGCAGCGCAGCAAGGCGGCGGCTTTCACCAATACGTATGGCACAAGCCGTCGACTGGAACAGTGGAAGAAAAACTTGGTTATGCCATCTTGCTGGATAAATGGGGCTGGATGCTTGGAACCGGTCTTTATACCGACGATATCGCGAAGGAAATTGCCGCCATACGTGCCGATTTTGCTCGCAGCATCCGTCAAACACTTTTCGTAATTTTTCTGATTACGCTTGCCGCGATCATAATCGTTGGCACCTTGATCGCTGCCGTCAGGTTCTCTGAGCAGCGCTTTGCCGACACCCGTTTGAAGGCGTTGACCAACCGGATCCTTGAAGTTCAGGAACAAGAACGCAAACGCGTTTCCACAGAACTTCATGACAGTATATCGCAGCTGTTGGTCTCCGTGAGGTATGGCCTTGAGCTGATCCATAGCGAAGCCAATCAAAACGCGGACCTTCAGGCCCAAGCAGCCAAATGCCTGAACATCATCGACGGAACCATTGCCGAGGTCCGCCGTATCTCGCGAGATCTGCGGCCAAGTGTTCTGGACGACATGGGGCTGGCCGCAGCACTCGGGAGCCTTGGCAAGGAGTTCCAGGCCCAATCGGGCATCACCGTCAATGTCGAGGCAGAACGATGCCACGCCCGCTTGTCGGAGGGCGCAAAAACATCACTCTATCGCGTTGTGCAGGAGTGCATGACAAATGTGGCCCGCCACGCCGAAGCCGGGGAAGTCAACATCTCCCTGACCGTCGGCGCGCGCACTCTAAAGCTGCGGGTTGAAGACGATGGGATTGGATTGCCGTATCCGCTGCCAAAAACTGGCGGTCTGGGCTTCCGGAACATGCGCGAACGCATTGAAACATACGGCGGCAAATTATTCATGAGCCGCGGCAAGTTCGGCGGCACACAGATCGACGTTGAAATGCCTCTCGACAACGCCACTGCAATGGCTGCATGATATGAACATGACAGTTCACTCACCTAACCTTGAGCCAATGACCAAACCGATACGGGTTTTGCTGGCCGATGATCATGCCCTTGTCCGCGACGGGATAAGGGCCCGGTTGAACAAGGTTCCGGAAATCGAAGTTGTGGGCGAAGCAACGAATGGCCGGGAAGCCGTTAAACTGGCGCATGAACTCCGGCCGGATGTCCTTTTGATGGATGTCTCGATGCCTGTCATGAACGGCCTGGAAGCCGCTGCGGAAGTTCGTAAATCCTTCCCGGAAATCGCGGTGCTGATCCTGTCGATCTATGACAACTCTGAATACGTGCGCGGCGTTGTTCAAGCCGGTGCACGCGGTTACATCCTGAAGGACATTTCCGCTCCCGAAATGATCACTGCGATTTCGAGTGTCGCGTCCGGCGGATACTATTTCTCCTCTGCGGTGGGGCCGACACTTGTTGGCACAGCAACCTCCGCTCCGATAGAAGACCCCTATGGATTGACTGACCGTGAGCGCCAGGTGCTCACAGCAATTGCCAAAGGCCTGCCCAACAAGGAAGTTGCCAAGAGCCTGGGGATCAGTGTGCGGACGGTTGAGTCCCATCGTCTGAACTTGCGGGAGAAGGTCGGCAACAAGAACGCAGCGCAGCTCTACAAGGTTGCACAGGATCTTGGATTGCTCGATTGATCGGCAGGCGGTATCACTCTCTGCTGATCTCGTTACGTTCTGTCCAGACAATCTGATAAGGCAAGACCATGTCCAAACCGCTGGTTCTCGTGACCGCCGATGTCAAATCCATCGATGGCTTCAACTGGCACGCAACAATCTCCACCTATTTACAGGCGGTTCTCAAAGGCGCAGACGCCATACCCATGATCCTGCCGGCTCTTGGAGCGGACCTGGATATCGATGCTGCTCTGGACAACGTTGATGGCGTTCTGGTGACCGGATCCCGGTCAAATGTAAATCCGCAACTCTACGGACAAGAACCGACAGAAGCCAACGGCCCCTACGATCCGGACCGCGACGCGACCACCTTACCACTAATCAAGAGGGCCGTGGAACGCGGCGTTCCGGTATTCGCAATCTGCCGCGGCATGCAAGAGATGAACGTGGCCTTTGGCGGGACGCTTTTGACAGAAGTTCAGGAGATTGCGGGGCGCAAGGACCACCGGCCGCCGACATCAGACAGTCAGGACGAACGTTTTCGTATTGCCCATACAGTCGAGATCCACTCAGGTGGTCCCTTGGAAACCGTGCTAGGCGAGGAACCGTTTGAGGTAAACTCCCTTCACCGGCAGGCGGTCGGGGAGCTCGGCAAAGGGCTTGTGATCGAAGCCAAAGCAGAAGACGGCACAATTGAAGCCATGACCATCAAGGATGCGCCAGGCTATGTGATGGCAACCCAATGGCACCCGGAATACTGGGTGATGACAGACGGGCCCTCCAAGAAATTGTTTTCAGCTTTTGGAGACGCCGTTCGTACCTACAGACAAAAAAGGCTGGCACTCTAAGCGCCAGCCTAAATTCTTTTTCTTTCGGAACAAATCAGTCCTTATCCCCAGCCGACAGCGGCGATCAAAAGGGTAATCCCGAGCAAAAATACAACCGCGGCGCCGAGGATCTCGATCGTACGGTGTACTCTGACCGCCATGGGGCTACCCTCGCCGAAGAGGCGGACGGCCAGATCCTTGGCCGAGACAGCAAGCCCGGCCAGAAGCGCAACGGTAATCCCGGTCCCAACGGCCATCGCAAGCGTTGAGGCAATCCCGGCAGCGATCATGCCCTGCGACAAAGCAAAGACCAGCACGACAAGCGCGCCCGTGCAGGGCCGCAAGCCCACTGCCAAAACGATGGACACGGCCTTGGACATCGTGATCTTGCCCTGAAGCATATCCGGCGTCGGTGCATGGGCATGCCCACAACTGGAGCACACACCGTCCGGGCCGATGTGACGATCATGGTCGTGATGATGGTGGTGGTGGCCGTGATGGTGGTCATGGCCATGATGACCGCCCGCGTGGGCACCAGCAAAAGCGAGCCCCTCGTTGGCCTGACGGTTCAGCATGCCTGCCAAAACGGGTTTTCCCGCCTTCTGCCACAGGAGCCATGCGCCCAGCGCTGTGATCAGGACATAAGACCCAATCTCAAACCAGCGCGCGGTATCCTGAATTGCGATACTCGTGAGATTGAACACAACGGCAAGCCCACCCACCAGAACGATCGCGGTGACAGCTTGAGCGAAGGCAGAGGCGAAGGAAAGTACAATCCCCTTCTTCAGGGTTTCGTTGTTGGCGACGACATAAGACGTGATGATCGCCTTCCCGTGCCCCGGACCTGCCGCATGGAAAATTCCGTAGGCGAAGGAAAGGCCGACAAGCAGCCAAAACGCATTCGGATTGGTCCTGAAGGACCTTAAGCTCGCCACCAGCTTTTGATAGAAGTCCCTCTGCATCTGGGCAATCGATCCGAAAATCTGATCCATCAATCCCGGCTCTATCGTAATGGTCTGCTGCGTGTTTTGCAGAACATCTGAAGCCCGGGACATAGGTTCTGTACCTGAGCCTTGTGCAATTGCGCTTTCAATTGCCGCTACCGCAGTCTCTGGCGAAGCATTTCCTGCCGTAGGTTGTTGTTCTGATAGCTCTGCGGCATTGGGAGCAGCGGCTACGTGTGCGGCAGCGCCACAGGCCACAATCATCTGATTGACTTGTGTCGCGGCGGCGGATTGCAGCTCGGGCGGCAGGTCTCTCTGATCCGGTCCGATCTGAGCAAGAGCATAGGCGGTCGCATCATCAAGCGGCGGCGGTTCCTTGCGCGTAATCTGACACGCGCCCGGAGCATTTACTGTTCCGAGTGCGCTATTCTCTTGGCCGAAACGAAAGTCGACGTAATAAGTCGGGTCATAGACATCAAGCGTGATCGGTGCAGACGCATCACTTGGATCTTTGAGCGGCAACGTGAAATGCAGCTCAAGGAGCTTCACGTCTTCGGGCATTGTGCCGCCGTTCATCTGAACATCTTCGGCGATCGCCTCAAAGTCCTCTGGCTTCATAACCCAGTAGTCTTCCAATGCGACGGTCTTCACCTCAAGC
Organism: Roseibium alexandrii DFL-11; assembly: GCF_000158095.2. Lineage (NCBI taxonomy): Bacteria > Pseudomonadati > Pseudomonadota > Alphaproteobacteria > Hyphomicrobiales > Stappiaceae > Roseibium > Roseibium alexandrii. The sequence goes on along the minus strand of NZ_CM011002.1, from coordinate 4,404,166 downwards.
CAGTAATCGGTCGGCGTTGTGAAATCCAACTCAATGCGCGTGTTGTCGCCAAACGTGAAATAGCCGAAATCAGCCATACTCTCGACATTGACGTCAGCCAGTTCCGAAAGCTCTTCCCGAGAATAGATCCCGTCCTGATTGGTATCGAAGCCCTGAATGGCAAAGGCTGAAAACGCATCATCGAAGCGGAAGATATGCCGAACGGCGACAGCGTCGCCGTTGTCATCGAACACAAGAGAAGAGCGCGCCTCCACGAACACGTGCGGGTGCGCCTGAGCACCTGTCGTGGCAACCACAGCAAAACCGAACGCCGCAAACAGCAAGACTGCCCTGGCGTTCATCAAGTTCCATGCGCGAACGATTTGCTGACGCACATCTTGCTCCTGTTCGAATCCCTGAGCCTTAATATAGCGCAATCAGTTTGTTGTCCCAGAAGGCGGCAACAAGATGACCCAAACTGTTCGCAGGCGCAAAAACGAAATGAAATATTTTTCGCATTTAATCCGGAAAGTAGGAAGGAACGCTCGATCAAAAGCGCGAAGATGAGCAAGAAAAGCAGCAAATTTCAAACAACCCGAATAAAATCTACCGAACAATAATCATTTCGAATTGAGCCAACCATGAACGCCATCCATAAAGCTGTCCATCATACGGCCGTCTTTGACCATCCGGAGATGGAAGATCACGAAAACATCGTGATAGTTCAAGATGCAAATACCGGGCTGAAAGCCATCATCGCGGTCCACGACACCCGGCTTGGCCCCGCCCTCGGTGGCTGCCGCATCTGGCCTTACCCCACGCCGTCCGAAGCTTTGAATGATGCGCTCCGGCTGTCCCGTGGCATGACCTACAAGAACTCCCTCGCAGGCCTTGAGCTTGGTGGCGGTAAGGCCGTCATCATCGCTGATCCGCGCAAGGATAAGTCAGAAGCTTTGATGGAAGCCTTTGGACGGCACGTGGAGCGGTTGTCCGGCACTTACATCACAGCTGAAGACGTCGGCGTCTCACCAGAAGATATGGAGGCGGTTGCGCGCCACACAGACCATGTTCGCGGTACGCAGGCAACCGGACTGGGAGACCCATCTCCTTACACCGCCCTCGGTGTCTTTGAGGGCATCAAAGCATCTGTTGTGCATGCGTTCGGTGATCCGTCCTTGTCCGGCCGTACAGTATCGGTTCAAGGTCTTGGCCATGTCGGGTTCGATGTCGCCCGCCAACTTCATGAAGCTGGCGCAAACCTGGTAGTTTCCGATATCCATAAGCCGGCCGTTGAGAAGGCTGTTGAAGCCTTTGGCGCAAAAACGGTTGAACCAGCTGATGCGCACAAAGTGGAGGCCGATGTGTTTGCACCGTGTGCTTTAGGCGCAGGTCTCAACGCCCGCACTATTCCGGAAATCAAGGCGCGGATCGTGGCGGGCGCCGCGAACAACCAACTGCAGACACCGGCTGATGGCGTGGCTCTCAAAAACCGCGGCATTCTTTATGCACCGGACTATGCGATCAACGCTGGTGGAGTTATTTCGATCGCCTTGGCAAAGCCAGGCGGCAATGACCAGGAAGTCCGGAAAAAAACAATTGCAATCGGCGATACGCTGACCCGGATCTACGACCGGGCTGTCCGCGAGAATGCTGCACCGGAACAGATTGCCGACAGAATGGCCGAAGAACGCCTCTCAGCCGCACGTTCGAACTGAGCCTTGTAGAAAAAAGTCTTAGGAATGGCGGGCATGGTCCCGCCGTTTCATAGTGAGAGTGCCGTCTTCAAGAGTATTTGCTCTCGTTCGCGCTCTTGAACATTTGGCGCACCAGGCGTTTGGCATCTTCTACAGCTTGTTCGCCCAGTTCCGCGTAAGAAGCGGTCACACCTTCGTGGAGAAGATAGAGCGTTGAAGCAAACTGCATCTTACCGCTGAGATTTCCAAAAAACGTCAGCAGCTCCGATTTGTGCCGGTTTACTGTCTCAGCGATGTCTGTGCTGTCAGGGTTTGCCGCGAGAGCTTGCCGGAAGAAACACTCTTTTCCCTCCGTCATCCGCATCCAGCCACCCAGTTTATCAAACAACTGCTCGGCAGCACTCAGACCAGGTTCTTCGACACCATCCGTGACGTACCGCATGTACCGTTGATGCCGGAACTCCAGAGCGCCCAAGATCATCGCCTCACGGGAGGGAAAATACCGGTAGAGGGTCCGCATGCTGACACCGACGCCGGCACGCAAGACGGGAACGCTTGGTTCCGCAAAACCCCGGCTCCAGAAAACCTGTTCCAAGCCTGCAGCAATATCGTCTTTGGAGTCACTCATGCTGAGATTGTGAGCCTGTATTTTTTTTAATCAAGAAAAAATTGCGCTTATTTTCGCCTTGCAGGATCTTATTTACCCTAAGTCACTCAAGTTCCTCGCGCAAAGCCTCCGTTCGCACTTCCGCTCTTGATCGAGCCGCGTACCAGCTCACAAGGAAATCGACCAACGCCCGGACCTTCACAGTCAGATGGCGCCGATGCGGGTAAACGGCATATATCCCGCGCATTGGCTCTTCATGTTCCGCCAGCACAATCTTGAGTCGGCCTTCGTTGATGTATTCTGAGACAAAAAACAGTGGCATCCGGATGAAGCCAAGCCCCTGAAGCGCGGCCTCACAGACCGCCTCGGCACTGTTGACCTCAACCGGCCCTTTTACAGTGACCATTTGGCGTTCGCCTTGGCTGCCAAACGCCCAGTTTTGCTTGTACCGGTAATTTGTATCGATGATGCAGGGGCGATCCGCAAGGTCGGCCGGTATGTTTGGAACGCCAACTTTAGCCAGCAGCTCCGGACTGGCACAAATCACTGTCCGAAAGGGCGCTATTTTTCTCGCAATCAGGCTTGAGTCTTCGAGCTGGGTCACCCGCACCGCGATGTCGAACCCCTCCTCCACCAAGTCCACGAATCGGTCTTCAAGCCTGAGATCAAGAACGACGTCAGGATGTTGTGCAAGAAACTCCATCATGGCTGCGTTCAAAAGCTTGTCGCCCATGGACCGTGGCGCCGACACGCGCAGACGTCCGCGAATCTCCTGTTGGGATGACTGAACAGATGCCTGAAGATCGTCAATGCGCTGGAGGATTTCAGAGGCTTCCTTGTAGTAAGACTCTCCAACTTCGGTCATGGAGACCTGCCGGGTTGTCCGGTTCAGCAACCGGACTCCCAACTCGTCTTCCAACTCGCTGACGTATTTGGAGACGAGCGCCTTGGACCGCCCCATGTCTCTGGCAGCGGCGGAAAACCCCTTGGAATCCACGACCTGAATAAAACAACGCATACGCGTTAGCGCGTCCATAGGGCAAAGCCTCCACCGAATCTGAGGTGTTCACATCACCACAGTTCAAGCGGGGGCGCGACGGCGCGTCAAGCGGACAAGTCCCGACAAGAACCAAACGAGAATGAAACCACCCGCAGCGCCAGCCCCCGCGCTCACCAGACCGACCGGGGTGACCGGAATAGCTGGAGCATAATCCTCTGCGGTCGCTTGCGCCAGTTCGCGGTCCGGGCTCTGGACGAGGATCAAGATCCGCTCAAACGGACTGGCTGTTTCAAAACCGGATCTTTGATCTTTGAGATGAACAAGACGCTGGCTCGTCCGCTCGATGCTGGCGCCCCGCGCCTGAATGAACGGATCTGTTGACGCCTTCTGCCGGTCAATCGCCTCTGGAACTGTGAGACCATAATCCGCTGCATCTCGCTGGAAGTCCGCCATCACCTGCTCCAACGCATCGATAGCACCACCGAGGCGCTGCCGGTATTGTTGCGCGAACTCCGGAAGCTGTGATGTCAGCGTACCGCTGGCGAGCATCGTCAAAACCGTGAAGATCCGCAGCATCCCAGCCACTCCATGAAATGATGCAAGCCTACTTCACAGCCAAGACAATCAGATCACAAAGACCTACCCGTCCTGAAGAGAGATAATGCCTGCTTCGTTCTTTTCGCTGCCAAAAGCGAGCCGAAGGCCTGCGTTATCCCAGTCAAGGCTGGTGATTGGATGGCCTCCAGGACGCCGCAGCAGGACTTCCGCGTTATCTTCAAACCGGCTCATCATGACCATGCCGTCCTGATAGCCCAGCGCGACGGCCTCTTCCTTTGGATGGCAGGCAACCGCCGTAACCAAGACGTCGCTCCGTGTCCCAAGCTGCAATGGGGATTGGCCCATGGGACCGGTTTTTCCAAAAAACGGCCAAACGATCGCGGCATTGGCTCCGGAGGTTGCAAGATACTTGCCTTTGGCCGACCAGCTGAAAGACTTCACTTTCGCAGGATATCCCGTCATGCGCATGTCTTGATTGTCAGACAGACGCCAGCCATGCAGCGCGTTTTCCTGCATAGCCGTCACAAGGTATTTGCCGTCGGGTGAAAAACTTGTTCCAAGATGGGCACCTTTCCAGGTCAGGTTGACCGGCTTGCCTTCGGTGCCGGCCCACCACAATGTGGCGCCGTCGTACCGGGAAACAGCTAACCGCAGCCCCTTGGGCGCAAACGCAATGCCTCCTACGGCCCGATCGTGGGCAAACTCTTTTTCCCGGCCATCCGACAAGCGAACCCACGCTGTCCGGCCGCTCGCAAAGGCAACAGCGCCGTTGGGCCCACAGGCAATCAGATCAATCCACTTGCGAGGACGTTCTGCCAGAAGCTCGCTCGATCCATCCGGCGACGAGGCATAAATCGCACCATCATCGCCCGAAGTGATCAGGGACTTGCCATCAAACGATGGCTCCGCCGCCAAGAGACCATTCTTATGCGGCGCCAGATGAGTTTCGCCTACTTCAACGAAGTGTATGGCGCCCTCACCGGTCGCGACATACGCAGCATCACCCAAAAAACCGGCTCGGACGACGAAGCCGTCCACGTCCATAGGAGCAACAATTGGCACCCTGCGCTCCTATTCCGCGGCACAAGCCTTGAAGTTTGCTTTCAGGACATCCCAGTTCAGATCCCGGCCGATAAAGACAAGCCGGCTTTCACGCGGTTCGTCGCTCTTCCAGTCCCGCTGATGATCTCCCTCGACGATCATATGAACGCCCTGGATGACGTAACGCTGTGGGTCACCCTTGAACGCGAGGATCCCCTTCATTCGAAGAATATTCGGTCCTTGGATCTGGGTCACCTGATTGATCCAAGGGAAAAACATTTCGGGGTCAAGGTCACCCGCCGTCAGTGAAATGCTTTTGACGGAATGTGTCTCTTCGTGGCCATGATGGTGGTGACCATGATCATGGCTGTGGTCATGATGATGATGGTCGTGGTCATGATCACAGTCTGGGCTGCATTCGTGGGCGTGATGACCGTGTTCCAGGAAATGCGGGTCGAGCGACAAGATCCGATCCAGATCAAAAGCGCCACGATCAAGCACCTTCGCAATATCGACACCGCATCGTTCGCTATGATGGAGAACCGCATACGGGTTGATCGACCGGATGCGCGCTTCAACCGCACTCAATTCATCAGCGGATACCAAGTCGGTCTTGTTGATCAGGATAACGTCCGCAAAGGCAACCTGATCTTCAGCCTCCTGAGTGTCTTCCAAACGTTGCAATACGTGGCGCGCATCCACGACCGCGACGACAGCATCCAATTTCGCCGCGGCTCGCACGTCGTCATCCATAAAAAACGTCTGTGCAACGGGCGCAGGATCGGCGACGCCCGTGGTCTCCACGATAATGGCATCGAAGGCGCCCTTGCGCTTCATCAGGTTTTGAACGGTTCGGATCAAATCGCCACGAACTGTGCAGCAAATACAGCCGTTGTTCATTTCGAAGATTTCTTCATCCGACTCGACCAACAAGTCGTTGTCGATACCGACTTCTCCGAACTCATTGACGATAACGGCGTACCGCTGACCGTGGTTTTCGGTAAGGATCCGATTGAGCAAGGTGGTTTTTCCGGCCCCCAGATATCCTGTCAAAACGGTGACCGGAATCTGAGCCGGTGTCTCCTGGGTCGCAGACATTGCGTATCTTCCTGGAAAATTGAAAAAGGCGGGCTCATCAGAGCCCCGGTTAGCCGCCATATAATCATATCCTTGCCGAATTGGGAGAGCAGATCGCGATTTTTGCAGCTGTTGAAAGCCAGGCGGCAAAGTGCCAACCCCCGAACCGCTTTCGGCACAAGCGGCCTTTAAGGCATCACGCAGCGTGCTATCACTGGAAGTAAGTCAGCTTTGCAACGTGGAACGAAGGCGTCATGAAAACGATTTCTGGGTTTGATCGGATCGGTGAAGAAAATGCATTTGCCGTTCTAGCGCGGGCAACACAGCTGGCGTCCGAAGGGCATGACATCATAAATCTTGGTATTGGCCAGCCTGATTTTCAAACGCCGGACCACATCGTTGAAGCGGCTATCAAGGCCCTCCGGGATGGCCACCATGGATACACACCGGCAACCGGCATTGCGCCGTTGCGCGAAGCGGTATCAGCCGATCTTCATAAGCGTCACAACGTCGACAGCAATCCGGACAATGTCGTCATTCTGCCAGGTGGCAAGGTCACCATGTTCATGGCGATCTTGATGTTTGGCGAACCCGGAGTGGATATTCTTTACCCGGACCCCGGCTTTCCAATTTATCGGTCAATGATTGAGTTCACGGGCGCACGCCCGGTTCCAGTGCCAATTCGCGAAGAAAACAACTTTGCGTTTTCCGCAGAAGAAACCCTGTCGCTAATGACCGACAAGACCCGTCTCCTCATCCTCAATTCACCAGCAAATCCAACGGGTGGTGTCACGCCGAGATCGGAAATCGAAAGACTTGTCAAAGGTCTGGCTGCCTTTCCCGATGCGGCTGTTCTATCTGACGAGATCTACTCTCAGATGACCTATGACGGCATGGAGCACGTGTCGTTGCTGTCGTTTCCGGAAATACGCGACCGCCTGATTTTGCTGGACGGCTGGTCCAAAACCTATGCCATGACTGGATGGCGGCTTGGGTTTTCCTTGTGGCCGGATCAACTGATCGACAAGGCACGCAAGCTTGCGGTCAATGCCTGGTCCTGCGTCAACGCCCCTGCCCAATATGCTGCACTTGCCGCCCTGACTGGTCCGCAAGACGCCGTTCATGCGATGGTTCGGGAGTTTGATCAGCGGCGGAAGATCGTCGTCGAGGGGCTGAACGCTATCGACGGGATTACCTGTAAAACACCACTCGGCGCATTCTATGCCTATCCAAACATCAAACAGACCGGATGGCAGGCTAAGAAATTGGCGTCTGCACTCTTGGAAGACGCCGGCGTTGCCGTGATCGGAGGCCCGGACTTCGGTGTACTCGGAGAAGGTTACATCCGCCTTAGCTATGCAAACTCATCCGAAAACATCCAGAGAGCGCTTAAGAGGATAGAAATTTTCCTATCCGGTCAAAAATCATAAGTCTTTATCCACACCCATCTTAAGATACTTCTGAATAAGACATAATTTACCTTAAGAAAATTCGAATTACGCTACGTATTGTTTTATTAAACCTTTAGGCCGTTCAATGCCGCTCAAGCTGAAAAAAGCGCGATGGTGGGAAACGAGAGATGGCGACAAATATTGCCTTGGATCTGGAGCAATCCTTTGGAGAGCTCAATGAGTGTGTTTTGGTCACGCAACCCGACCGTACGATCATCTTCGTCAACAAGGCGATGGAAAACTTGCTCAAGGTGGATCGTCAAGACCTGATCGGCACGACGACAGAGCGCTTTTTCGCAGACAAAAAGCATTTCGAAAATCTTAGCGAGATCTACGACACGCCGGCCGATCAGCGGCATCGCAAGTCCTATGCCTTCGACATCAAAACAGGGGACGGAAGTATTGTCCCACTGGAGGTCGTGAGCGCACCACTCTTTGACGCTGATCACGAACTGACCGGCATATTGTTCATCTCACGCGACCAATCTGAGCGGATCGCGCTGGAAAACCGGGTCAAAAACATCGCGGAAACGCTGGACGACGCGTTGGATGCAATTTCGGAAGGCTTTGCAATCTACGACACGGATGACAAGCTGGTTGTCTGCAACAACACCTACCGCGAAATCTACGCGCCTTCAGCGCCCGCCATGCAGCCGGGCAAGTCCTTTAAGGCCATCCTGAAATATGGTCTCGATAGAGATCAGTACGACACCAAAGGCCTGACGAAAGAGGAATGGCTCCAGGAACGCCTGAGCCATCACAAAGCTGCCGACGGCAAGGTGATTGAACAATCCCTGGCAGATGGCCGGTGGCTTCGTATTTCAGAGACCAAAACCCGGAGTGGCCGGAGGGCAGGTATTCGGGCAGACATCACGGAGATGAAAACGGCCAAAGCTGAGGCCGAATCCGCTTACCGGAACCTCTCGCTGATTGCCGATAACGTTTCCTGTTCCATCACTGAGGTTGATCTTGAAGGCCGGTGCGTCTTCATCAACAAAATCGGCTGCGAATGGTTCAACGGAACCCAGGAAGAGCTTATTGGCACCCGTCTTCGCGAACGCCTTCCGTGGAAAGAGCGCGAGCAGGTTCGCCAGGCATTTCAAAAAGCCTATGCTGGCGAGAAGTCTACCGCAGACATTGCTTTCCACTTTCCGGACGGCATTTCCCGCGAATGCCAGTTTGAGGCAACACCTCGGTTTGACGAGGCGGGTGACGTCTCAGGCCTCGTGGTCATGATTGTCGACATCACGGACAAGATAAAGACAGAGCGCACACTTGCAGAACTCTATGCGATCACGTCAACCAACGAACTTACATACGAAGACAAGATTGCAGAGATCCTTCGGCTCGGATGTGAACATCTCGACGTGCCGTGCGGGATCATCAGTCACGTCATTGATGACCGCTATTCCATCAGCCATGCGCACAGCCCGGGATGTGTCATCGAACCGGGGACATCCTTCCCGCTCGAAGACACCTATTGCACACTGACTTTGGATGCCGATGGCCCGATCGCAACGGCAGAGGCGTCAAAGTCTGAGTTCGCAAAACATCCTTGCTACAGGGTTTTCGGCCTGGAAACCTACATCGGTGCTCCTCTCCTGGTGGACGGGGAAATCCATGGGACAATCAACTTCACGTCCGAAGAGGTGAGAAAACGTCCGTTTACGGAAGCCGATGTTCAAATCGTCCGGCAGTTTGCGGATTGGGTCGGTCATGAGATCGCCCGCGACCGTGCCCACAAGGCTCTGATGCAAGCCAAGATTAACCTGGAGCGGATCGCGAGTATCGACGACCTGACAGGCATCATGAACCGCCGGGCTTTCCTCGAAGCCGCCAACACGGAAGTCGCCCGCTACCGCCGGACACAACGCCTCTTCACGGCTGTCATGATCGACATCGATAACTTCAAGCGTATCAACGACCGGTGCGGCCACGCTGTCGGCGATGAAGTGCTGAAGAAGTTTACCGGTATTATCGGCGGTGCCCTACGCGCGGTTGACGTATTTGGACGCGTCGGCGGCGAAGAGTTCTGCATGATCCTGCACAACACCACCATGGAAGATGCCATGCTGGTGTCACAGAGGCTTCGCGAAAAAATCGTAGAAGAGTGCCAGTTCGACAATGTCGACCAAGCGATTACCTGCAGCATGGGGCTTGCATCCATCGCACGTGAAGACGTCGAGTTTTCCACGCTCATGCAGCGCGCCGACACGGCCCTTTACACCGCGAAAGAAACCGGCAGGAATCGCTGTGTCGAATTCACGCCTGCACTAGAGCCAGACGCTGCGGTATAGGCACAACACCCGACTTTGCGACAGGATGTCGCAGGTCAGCCGGAGCATGCCGTACATTTGACAGTCGAACATCACGGTGAGACCCTACCGTGGTGTTTGGCGCATGAGTACGTGAGCATAAACCAAGTCCATCACAGAAAAATTTGGAACGCGACCGCGCCATTACGGTTTACCTCGATGACAACATCTTGGTGAGCACAACCATGGGAGGTTCGCTTGTTTAAAAAAATACTTGTTCCAATTGACCTTAGACACCCTGATGCGCTTGAGAAGGCGATCTCGGCCACGGCAGCAATCGCCAAGTCTGAAAACATTCCGGTTGTCTTTGCCGCGGTATCAACGGCAGCCCCTTCTGCGCTCGCCCACAATCCGGATGAACTCAAATCCAAGATGGCGGAGTTTGCCGAAGCACAAGGCAGGCAGCATGGGATTAATGCGACGGGACAGGCGTTTTTTTCGCATGACCCGTCGATTGATCTGGAAAACGCTCTCTTAAAGGCGATCGACGAAACCGGCGCGGATCTGGTGGTTATGGCAACGCACGTGCCCCACCTGTCAGATCGGTTATGGCCGTCCAACGGCGGCCGAATTGCGTCCCACGCGGGCGTTTCGGTCTTCCTTGTCCGCTAGACCCGCCTCTCACCTTAAAAGGAACGCTCCATGAGCGACGATACAAGCAATCAGGGCATCCCGGACCCCGACGGCGCTGCCAACATGATCGATACCGACTACGAGATCGGCCAAGACAATATCGAAACACAGGTTGGACCATTTAACCTGGACATCCACAATCCTGTCTTCCTGGTTTCCGGCCTGACAATCGTAGCGTTTGTCTTTCTTACACTCGCCTTTCAGACGGAAGTTGGGCCAATTTTCGACGCCATGCGCAAGTGGCTAACGTCCAATCTCGATTGGTTCTTTATTCTATCTGGCAATGTCTTCGTTTTGGTGTGCCTCACCCTAATCGTCACGCCGCTCGGCAGTGTGCGTATTGGAGGCAAAGACGCGGATCCCGACTATACGTATTTCGGCTGGTTCGCGATGCTGTTCGCCGCTGGCATGGGCATCGGTCTGATGTTCTTCGGCGTGCTCGAACCTGTTTATCATATGGCGTTTTCATCGCCGCTTGGCGTGCCGTCACCCTTTGATGCCGATGGCAATCTCATTGAAGAGAATGTCGCCGCAGCCAAAGCCATGGGTATGGCTGCAACGATCTATCACTGGGGGCTGCACCCCTGGGCGATCTATGCCGTTGTTGCGCTTTCGCTGGCCTTGTTCTCCTTTAACAAAGGCCTGCCATTGACCATGCGTTCGGTCTTCTACCCAATCTTCGGGGAACGGACTTGGGGATGGCCGGGGCATGTGATCGACATTCTTGCCGTTTTCGCGACCCTCTTTGGCCTTGCCACATCCCTCGGATTTGGTGCTCAGCAAGCCAATGCCGGGCTGGAGTTTGTCTTCGGCATTCCGGTCAGCAGCACAGCACAGGTGTTCCTGATCATTGGGATCACACTTGTCGCGCTTGTTTCGGTCATGCGGGGTCTCGACGGCGGCGTGAAGGTGCTGTCAGAGATCAATATGATGATTGCGGCTTTGCTGCTGCTGTTCGTAATCATTGCCGGTCCAACCATGACGATCGTCAGCGATTTCTTTGCCAACCTGGGCGCCTATGCGCGAGAAGTCGTGCCGCTTTCCATGCCCTTCGGGCGGGAAGATGACGGTTTCCGGCAGGGCTGGACTGCGTTTTATTGGGCGTGGTGGATTTCCTGGTCGCCGTTTGTCGGCATGTTTATCGCCCGGGTCAGCCGCGGCCGCACGGTGCGCGAGTTCGTAATCTGCGTTCTGATCATTCCATCTATCGTCTCGGTGCTCTGGATGACCGCGTTTGGCGGCACTGCGATCCACCAAGTGCTGACGGATTCGGGAAGTCAGGTTCGTGAATACGTGATCGCATCCTACAGCCCCGAGCTATCCTTGTTCGGAATGCTTGCGGACCTGCCGTTTGCATCCATCACGTCGTTCATTGCCATCATCCTGGTAATCGTCTTCTTCGTGACCTCATCGGACTCCGGATCCCTGGTCATTGATACGATCACCGCCGGTGGCAAGGTGGATGCGCCTGTTTCTCAACGGGTCTTCTGGTGCACGTTCGAGGGCTTGGTCGCGATTGCGCTCTTACTGGGCGGCGGCCTCGGGGCCTTGCAGGCCATGGCAGTCTCTACGGGCTTTCCCTTCACAATCGTCTTGTTGCTCGCGTGTTATACGATCTTCAAGGGATTGAAAGACGAACCGCGTTAGGTGAAACGTCATCTGGACAAAGGGATGGGCGGCCATGCCGCCCATTTTTGTCGAAGTGTTTAGTCAGGTAACTGCGGCGCCAACCGCACTCCCGGCGGCGGCGAACTCTCCCGGACGCGGAGCTGCGGCTCGATAACAATTGGGGTGTTCGGAACACGGTCACCCGCGATTTGCCGAAGCAGAGTCAGTGCTGCCAATCGGCCAATCTTGTCTGGTTGCGCGCCGACCGTTGTCAGAGCCGGTGTTCGGGCATCGGCACCATCAATGTCGTCATAACCGGTGATTGCCATTTCCGGCCCAGGTTCGACACCCGCCCGCCGCAAGGTGGTCATCATGCCAAAGGCCACCAAATCATTGAAACAGACAGCCGCTGTCGGCCTTTCAGCGGCTCCCAAGATCGCCGGTACAGCCGAGCGCCCATCGGCTTGGGTCATCAGCTCCGGCATATCAACTTGCGCATCCGGGTCTAATCCAGCATCCAGCATGGCCTGCCACCACCCCGTATGCCGGTATCTGCCGGTGGAGCTGTCACGGCGGCCGCCCAGCATGGCGATCTGACTGTGCCCCTGATCAATGAGGTGTTTTGTGATCTGGTACATGCCGGCTTCATCGTCGCCACGCACACAGGGCGCCCAGACACCCGGCACCTCACGCGCAACCAAAGTGACAGGGATGCCCTGATCAACCAGACGGTTTATCTCTTCAGCGGAGGTTCCGACCGAGGGACAGAGGATCAGACCGTCGGCACGGTGCTGGAGCAAGGTATTCACGAACGCCTTTTGCCGCTTCACGTCATCCCTGTGATTACAGATGAAAATCATCTGCCCCTGCTCTTCCAGAACATCCTCAAGAGCTGAAAACACTTCGGCGAAGAACGGGTTCAAGATGTCATGGACCGCCACCCCGACAATCTGGCTTCTCGAAGTCCGAAGCGAAGCCGCAGACCTATTGTAAATATACCCGATCTCTTCGGCTGTCTGCTTGACCTTTGCCCGGGTTTCTTCAGCGACCAGCGGACTGTCCCGCAAGGCCAAAGAGACCGTAGCTGTCGATATCCCAAGCTGGTCGGCAATATGGCCTAAAGTCAGGCGTTTTCCGGGTTGTTGGGGCCCTTCCGGTGTGCGGGACTTGTTATTTTCACTGTCGGGCATGCCGTATACTCAAAGTTCGGTTGCAGCGGGCGGCAGTTTGGAACGCTGCGCCAGCCGGAACAATACCGCGTAACAATACTCTGATCAGTTGCTTTGGGGAGCGGAAGCGTCGAATTCTTCTCGCAGATTCACGACAACGCGGCGGTTTTGCGACTGACAAGTTACTGCATCGCAATCGGTTACAGGACGCTCCACGCCATAGCCCTTGACCCACATGCGTTTGGCATTGACACCCCGTTCTATCAGCGCGTTGTAAACCGCTGTTGCCCTTTGTGTCGACAGTGTTTTTTGGGCCGCTTCGCTGCCCGGATCATCGGCATGGCCCTGTACTTTCACCAACCAGGACTTGTTCTGCTTCAACCATTTTGCCTGGTTATCAAGGGTCATTTTCGCTTCGTCAGAAACCGTGGCCGATCCTCTGTCGAAATAGATCCTTCTGCCCACATTGATGATGAACTCTTCTTCAGATCCCGGACGGATTTCGGCAAAACCGGCCGCCGGAGCATTCGTCACGTTCGGAGAAGCAAGGTTTGACGCCGTATTGCAGCTGGCAAGCCCCAGGCCAAAGACGACAGCCAAACAGATGCCGCCTGTCGTACGGCCAAATCGAATAGTCAAAAACGCCCCCAATTGTTTTTCATTTATGACCGGGTTCAACCGGCATTTGCCCCAAGGTGTTCCAGCACCAGCACACCTGTGCCCTTCGGACAGCGCTGGTAGAGATCGATCACGTCCTCCGGGAACATCCGGATACAGCCACTCGACACATCATGACCAATGCTCCAGGGCTCCAAGGTGCTGTGCAAACGGTATCCAAGATCGACGCCATCACGGTAAAGATAAAGTGCCCGCGGCCCAAGCGGGTTGTTCGCCGCCCCGCCGTCCACTTTGCGCGGCAATTCAGGCTGGCGTTTCAGCATTTCGGGGGGCGGAACCCAGCGCGGCCATAAGGCCTTCCGATCAATGCGGGCACGCCCGTACCATTTAAAGCCTTCCCGGCCGACTCCGACCCCGTAGCGGAGCGCAGTGTTGTTTTCCCAGACCCAATAAAGAAAATGGTTGTTGGTATCGATCACCACAGTGCCTGGAGGCTCCAGACTGAAGTACTTGACCATCTGACGGTGCCAGACCGGATCAATCTTTTTGAAGTTGGTCCGGCGATACCGATACCCGTTGTCATCCTGGTATCCGGTAAAATAGGCATTAGCTGCCGCACTTGCGCGCGCAGCTGCGGGCAATGCCATGGTTCCAGCAACAACAGTTGCACCCATGAGCAGCGTTCGGCGGTCAAATTCCATCCCGATCCTCCCAGGCAATCCAGCCGATTGAGACCTGACGTTTCAAATCTGGGATTATTAAGCCGTCAACTCCAGCGCAGGGTCAACAGGGCAGGCACCGGAATTGCGGCTTACGCTGCCTTCACTTGCTCCCGGTAGAGGATGTAGAGGCCGGAGGCGACAACAATCGACGCTCCCAGGATCGTCGTCACGATCGGAACATCGTCAAAAATCAGATAGCCAAGAACAATCATCCAAACGATCTGAACATAAATCAGAGGCGCAAGGACCGGCGCTGGGGCCATACGGTGTGCCAGAATGAAGAGAAAGTGGCCTCCACCGCCGAGTGCCCCGGTCGCAATCAGCAAGGTCCACTCCCAAAGCCCATTGGGCTCTTGCCACACAGAAATGCCCACAGGCGCCATGGCAACCGCGGCAACGACACCTGAAATGATCAGCATTCCGGCGGAGCTTTCGGTCGCAGCCAGTTTCCGGGTAAGGAGCGCATAAACGGCATAGAACGTCATCGCGGCCAGCGAATAGACGACGGCCCAATGGAGCCCTCCGAGCCCCGGCCGTGTCACCACAAGTACGCCAATGAACCCGACAACAATGGCAGCCCACCTGCGAATTCCGGCCCACTCCCCAAGAAATGGCCCGGCAAGAGCGGTAATAACAAACGGCGCTGCGAACATGATCGACATCGTTTCTGCAAGCTGCAGATAGCGAACCGCCAAAAAATTGAAGATCGTCGTCCCTAACAGGCAGAAGGCACGCACGATCTGGAGTCCCCATCGGTCAGTGCGCAAGTACTGCGGTGATCTCCAGACCTGGAACAAGACAAGGGCGAGAACCACGTGGCTGACAAACCGGACCCAAACAATTTGAAGCGTTGGCAGGCTTGCGGACAGGTACTTTGCGGTCGCATCCAGAACGGAGAAACACAGGCAAGCAAGAATGATCAGCCCGATCCCGGCAATTGGAGCCGTGGTATTGGCAGCACCGCTACCATGTTTTTGTCCTTGACCCGAGCCTGCAGACATCGCCGGTTGACCTTTTTAGAATACTGCAGTTGGTGTTGAAGAGAACCAAAAACGCAGAGAACGACCCTGCCTCGGCTTAGAGACGCAGGTGCAGGGCCACAAGGATACAAGATGCCAGTTGCAGGAGTTGAAACATGGCTGGGCTGCCTGACCGTGACAGAAACCGATGGCGCCATCACCGACCTACAATGGAATGGTGAACCAAGCCAAGCGGAAACGCCTCTTCTGCGAGAAACAATCCGGCAGTTGTCAGCCTATTTAGACGGTGACTTGAAAAACTTCGATTTGCCTCTGAGCCCGAAAGGCGGTGATCTGCACCAGGCCGTATTCAAAGCCATGCTGGAGATCCCATATGGCGAGACACGAACCTATGGGGACCTGGCACGGGACTTGGCTACCTATGGACAACCTATCGGCCAAGCCTGCGGAGCCAATCCGATCCCGGTCATCATCCCATGTCACAGGATTTTATCGGCCAACGGGCTTGGCGGTTATTCCGGTTCTGGCGGCGCGGAGACAAAAATCGCGCTCCTTAAACTTGAGGGCGGCTTTCCGTTTTTGATTTAGCCCGCATTCTAGGGCTTACACGTTAGAGGAAGAGCGTCGCGGACATGACCAGAAGTGCAGCGACAAGCCAAAACGCCAAGGCTTTGCTCTGAGAATTGTACCGGGAAGTATCTGAGCGCCGCCCAATATCCATGTTGAACGGATTTCGCGATCCACTGCCCCCCAAAGAAGCAGTCGAGACCTTCTTGAACCGTTTGCGCAATTCCTCAGCCCGTTTAGCGCCCCGCTCATTGTCGATTGTATGGCCGGACATAACCGCCCTCTCTTTCTCCTTGGAATTCAGATCGTTCGATTTTGAGGTGGGTCGGCTACAAGAAAATTCAAATGAGCGTTTTGTAATCTTTGGCACGATGAATTCTGTCTTGCTGGGGTCATACAGGCGCACTAGGAAACCGAAACACCAATGCGCGTGACCGGAACCCACATGTCAGTCAGTCCCGACACCAATAAAAATAACGAAAACCTCAATGACAACTTGCCGTCTCTTGTGGAGGTGACGAAAGTCGCGTCGAAAGTCGGGCTTCTGTCTTTTGGTGGACCTGCGGCGCAAATCTCGGTGATGCACCACGAGTTTGTCGAAACACGTAAATGGCTGTCCGAAGAGCGTTTTCTTCATGCCTTGAATTACTGCATGCTGCTGCCCGGTCCGGAAGCCCAGCAATTGGCAACCTATTGTGGCTGGTTGACTGGCAAGACTTTGGGCGGGCTGATCGCCGGTTTACTTTTTATCCTGCCCGGCGCTCTCACAATGGCTGTCGTGAGCTACATCTATGCGGCATATGGCGAAACCCAGATTATCAACGCGCTGTTTTACGGCATCAAGGCCGGAGTGCTGGCAATCGTACTGCAAGCGTTGTTCCGGATTGGCGCAAAGGCATTAAAGACCCGATTGAACTGGATGCTATGCGGTCTTTCGTTTTGCGCACTGTTTTTTTTCGCAGTTCCCTTTCCGTTTGTCATCGTCGCGGCCGGAGCTATCGGGCTTGTCTTTGACAAGCGTGATGAAGAAAGCGAGCGACCGGCAGACACATCGCAATCTCATCCATCTGCCATCAACACGCTCAAGACGCTCGCAATCGGTGGGATTGTCTGGCTGACGCCGCCGTTCCTGGCTGCTCTATTGCTGACACCGCAGTCCGTCATCGTTGATGTTGCAGGTTTCTTTGCAACTCTTGCGGTGGTCAGTTTTGGCGGAGCCTATGCACTCCTCAGCTATATGGCCCAGGTCGCTGTTGACACAAAAGGCTGGTTGACTGCGGGTCAAATGCTGGATGGCCTCGGCCTTGCCGAAACAACTCCGGGCCCACTAATTCTGGTGACGCAGTTCGTC
This sequence comes from Roseibium alexandrii DFL-11, assembly GCF_000158095.2. Classification (NCBI taxonomy): domain Bacteria; kingdom Pseudomonadati; phylum Pseudomonadota; class Alphaproteobacteria; order Hyphomicrobiales; family Stappiaceae; genus Roseibium; species Roseibium alexandrii. The sequence continues at coordinate 4,386,796 of NZ_CM011002.1, read as the reverse complement.
GGGTTCCTGGGAGGCTGGCAAAACCCAGGACCGCTCACACCAGCAACCATGGCGTTGCTCGCAGCAGCAATGACCACCTGGGTAACGTTTGTACCAAGTTTCTTGTTCGTTTTGGCCGGCGCGCCCTGGATGGAACGGCTGTATGGGAATGCGTATTTGGCAAGCGCTCTGTCAGCGATCACTGCTGCCGTTGCGGGCACAATCTTGAACCTTGCTGTGTGGTTCGCAATCAATGTCTTGTTTACTGAAACAAAGACCGCGTCGATCGGTCCCGTGGCAGTTATAGCGCCGGCCCCCGGCAGCTTAGACACGATCCTTTTTGCGATCGCAGTTACCGCCGCCATCCTTGTTTTTTGGGCAAAGCGTGGGATGTTCACGGTTATCGGAACAACGGCTGCCCTCGGTCTGGCCGCAAAAATGCTAACCAGCTAAAGCACACTTAGCTTTCGATTGTGCCGTTGATCGCCCCCTATCAAGCGGCATTCAATTCCTTGCTGGTCTTGCTCGCTGTGTCCGCTTCATCGGGTTCCAGATCCTCTTCGTGATCCGGGTCATCATCAACCGAGACAGACAGATTTTTCTCAACCTGCCGCAAGAGCTTGCGCAGTCTCTTGCGGTCCTTATCTTCGATGCCCGCCATCGCCTCACGTTCCAAACGCTTCCAGGCTTTGTCGACAGAGACGACAAGGTCCCGGCCGGTTTCTGTCAGATAGACACGTGCAAGGCGGCCATCTGAATCTGACACCTGACGGCGGACATATCCCTGGCTGGAGAGCCGGGTAACCATTTTTGTGACCGTCGGCGGCTGGACCCCAAGGGCCAAAGCAAGCTGGCTCATGGTCCGGCCGTCGGCATCCGCCAGAACCTTCAAAACAAGCTCTTGCCCTGGATGCAAGCCAATCCGCATCAGATGCGCACCGGACCGGGCACGCTGTGCTTTGGCGGCCTGAAGCAGACGGAATGTAATGCTCTTTTTGTAGTTGAAAGGCATTAAGGGATCCCCGAACGCAGATTCATTCAAATCGTTCATCTTGAACGGGGGCAACCTAACCAAGTTATTTAACCGTCAAATGACAGTCTGAATCCGTGCATCCGGCAAGCGTGATCCGCGCTAAAAACTTGCCGCAGCTAAGAAGCTTCAGATTGGCAATTTCACAACAAACTGCCTCAAACGTCTCTCCAAGTGAACGTGTAATCTCAAGCCACTGGCAGCATGAGCTGTCGTTGAAACCTATGGCGGATGTCATATCATTCCTGGAAGCGCTTTTACCATTGAGCCTGACGATCTTGATCGCTGGGGGATTAGGTGGCATCGCTGCATTTCTAACCACATCAAAGACCGCTTCTACGCAGGTCCGGTTCGGTATAACCGGTTTTGCGATGGTTGGTATCACCGCCGCTTTCACTGTTCCCCTTTTCCTGTCACTTCTGCAATCGAACATCCTGAGCGAAGTAAAGAGCGGCGAAAACAGTGAGGCCTATCTCATTTTTGGAGGCTTCTGCATTCTGGCCGGTTTCTCGGCAAAGGCTTTTCTGTCGACATTGTCGGATCGTGTCATCAATGAGTTGACAAACAAGATGGCCGACGGCCAAGAGCGCGCTGAAGTTCAAATTCAGGAGCTTAAGGACAATCTCGCTTACCAACTTCAAATGAAAGAAACCGCTACTGCTGACCAAAACAGTCCTTTGTCGCCCAAACTTAGCCAAACAGGCAGGTCGCTGAGCGATCTTGAGAAAACGGTCTTGAGCGCATTGGGCGATTTGGCTGTCCGGACGATAGACGGCATTTCCCAGGATTCTGCGATCACAAACAACCAGACAGAAGACGCCGTCGTGAAACTGATCGACCGCAAGCTTGCTACCCACCGGTCACCTTTCGGCACCGGCCGGAGACTTGTTTCACTAACGGAAGACGGTCTCGAATTGGCGGCCCGTCTTGCAACCGGTGGGATACTCTAGCATCACGCTGTCATCACGAATGGCTCCGAAAGCGTCTTCAGGCAAAAAACGATCCTGCAGTTTGTTGCAAATCATTCGCCCGCTCCAAGGCTGCTTGGTATGCTTCTATGGCGCTGGTGTCAGGTCTGTTACGCGTGGAGCTGCCACTGTCATCTTCATTACCCGAATTGGCAGTGCTTAATGACTTTGCCTCATTGGCACCGGCCACATTTTCAGATGAGTTCTTCCTGCTCGCCGAGCTGTTCTCGGCACCCGAGACTTCTGACGTTTCATCAGTGCCATCGCCGCGCAACTCTTCCAGCTTTTGCTGGCGCAGCTCAGCCTGGGCCTCAGACAATTGTGAACGTGCCTGTTGCGCAACTTTCAGGTCTTGCCCAGACGGTTCGGCCGGGGCCAGAGCAGCGCTGATCACCACGCGCATTTTCCGGATCGTTGCCTCAGGAGTGCGTTCTGTTGACGTATCGATCTGAACCTCACCGCCAACGGCATAACGCTTGCCGTCAGGACCTTGCTGGAACGTGTAGGTCGGCGCACTTGCGTAAGCACCGCCCACCCGGGCATGAGCCTGCTCATGTGCCCGGACTTCACGGTCTCTTTGTTTCAGTTCCTGGACCTGTTTTTCCTCAGCCTCCGTCAGGCCATCTCCATTTGCATCGTCGTCCGTCTCTGTCTGCTGTGTCGCTTCTTGAGCCGAAGACGCTGGGTTGGCAGGCAATTGCGTGTTGGCAGATTTTAGTGCTGCGGAGCCGGACGACTGAGCTTGGTCCTGGTCACTTTCTGCAGATGATTGGCGCCCATCACTTGACGGTTCCGCCTGGGATTTTCGGCGCGCTGGGGCGTCCGATTCATCGGTTTCTTGCAAGGCAAGGATCGCTTGGGGCGTTAGAATGGGCGCCGCCCCCGCACGCACAGCAACAGCCCTTGGGCTCGCCTGACTGTCGCGCACAGCAGAGCCATCCCGGTTCTGGGTTATCTCCTCAGAGCCGGGAGCCGCATCGCCAGCGACACCGCTGCTTCTCAATAGGTTCGCCGGCGTATTGGATAAAAGTGCGCCGATCATCAGGTTATGTATCGCCGAAAAACATCGCCAAATTATTAATTTGCATTAAGAATTCGACATCAAAACTTTGAGAGGATGGTTCGGCCCCCATTTTCGTCAGACAAGCGAAATTCGGGTATCAAGAAGGCCAGACTTAGAATCAGGATACCAAGAATGCTGCCCAAACCTTTCTGGCAAGACATGACAACAGAGGATTTTAAAAGTGCGGGCCGCGAAGACTGGATCGCAGTTCTGCCTGTGGCGGCCGTTGAGCAGCACGGTCCACATTTGCCACTGTCGACAGATACCACGCTTGCCGAAGGTCAGATCCAACGGGTAATCGAGCTTATCCCTAAGCACCTTCCCGTGACGTTCCTTCCAGTACAGACTATTGGCAAATCAGACGAACATATCGATTATCCGGGGACACTAACGCTTAGCTGGGACACCATCACCAAATGCTGGATCGAGATTGGTGAGTCCGTCGCCCGTGCCGGAATACGGAAACTGGTTATCATCAATTCCCATGGCGGTAATGTTCCCGTGATTGATATCGTAAGCCGGGAATTGCGCATTAAGCACGATATGTTTGTGCTTGGAACGAACTGGCTCCGTTTTGGACAGCCAGAGGGACTTTTTCCGGACGACGAATTTACCTACGGCATCCACGGCGGTGACATTGAAACATCGCTTATGCTTGCCCTGCGGCCGGATTTGGTACGGGTCGAACTATCACAGGACTTCTCATCCGAGCAACAGAGTTTTCTCAAAGAATTTAGATATTTAAGGGGGCACGGGAAAGCACAATTCGGCTGGAAAGCCCAAGATCTCAACCCGCACGGCACTCAAGGTAACGCTTCAGCAGCGACCGTAGAAAAGGGGCGACAATCACTGAACCACGCGGCTCAAGCCTTTATCGAACTCTTGGAAGATGTGCAAAGCTATAACCTTCACCGGCTTATGCGCCGTTCATGAAACATCCGCTTCCCAACGCAGATTTCACAACGGAAAGTATACTGTGTTATGTTCGAAAAGCTCTAAGTGAATGCTGCAAGTTGAATTTTTCCAACAACGACAAGCAGTTGACGATGGCTAAAATCAGTTCCACAGTGTGAGGGGATTTGCAGATTGTAACATAGAGCTTCTATGAACCTTTCAATCAGGCAGCTTGCGACCTTTCGGGAAGTCATGCGGTGCGGATCAATATCTGAAGCCGCACGAACGCTTGGGCGAACGCAACCGGCCATCAGTTCAACCATATCCGGCCTGGAAACCGAACTCGAACTCAAACTTTTTGTTAGAGAACAGGGTCGGCTCGTGCCCACACCCGAAGCTGAATTCTTCCTTGAGGAAGCGGACGCCATTCTGAAACGCCTCGAAATTTCCAAACGTACCTTGCGCGGGCTTGCCAATCGAGAACAAGGTCAGCTTCGTATCGCTTGCATCCCGGAAGTCGTGGAAGATTTCTTGCCTGATGTGATATCGCGTTTTTTGTCCGATAAGACGAAAGTGAATATCGCACTAGCCAGCAAGTCGTCCGCAGAAATTGAAGACCTGATTGCAGCGCAGCACTTTGATATCGGCATTGCTGAAACTCCGAAGGTTAGAAGTTCTTTTGATCAAGTTGATTTCGAGTTGGAGTGCATGTGCGCGCTGTCCGCTTCAGATCCACTGGCATCTAAAGAAGTGATCACGCCGGCAGATCTCGATGGGTATCCGCTTGCTTTGCTACATCCGGAACACCGCAGTCACAAGCAAACCTTGGACCGGTTTCGGGATACAGGTGTCCAAATAAATCAACGATTTGAACTGCAGACATCCAAACCTGGTTTGAAATTCGTCGAAGCCGGGCTTTGTGCACTCATTTGCGACATGGTAACAGCCTTCAAAACTCAAGAGATATACAAGCATGGATTTGGCCCACCCCTGATAGTCTTTAGACCCTTTCGGCCCCGTATCCAAAACAACCTGTCCATACTAACTCCGACCCACCGTCCGATTTCTATCGTGGCAAAGGAGTTTTCCGATACGCTAGGGAAACGCATTACCGGAATCCGGTCATCAATGATTAGGTTGGTTGTTTGAAGTACAAAAGAATTTCTAGTTCGGAGCGGGTCATATTGAAAATATTACGTATCAGTCTCGACCATGTCCGCTGTAGATTTTTTTGTAGTCAAAGGCGTTTTGCGGTCATCCGGCGACCAAAGCAGCTTTCACTCAGTTGATGTCCGACCCCTTTGATGTATCCGCTCTTCGGATATGCAAACAGGCGCCCTTTAGGACGTTTTTTTAGTATTAGTTTTGGAATGGGAGATCCGCAGCGCTAGCTGTGTCCTCTGCCAGGAGATCCGAGCGCATTAGGAAAACAAAAATAGCCCCGCATGTGCGAGGCTTTGATTTTTTTGAGATTTGGTTGCGGGAGCAGGATTTGAACCTGCGACCTTCAGGTTATGAGCCTGACGAGCTACCGGGCTGCTCCATCCCGCGTTAAGGTGGAGGCTATCGTTGAAGAGATGTGCTCAAGGTGCCCGAAGGGCGGTAGCACACTTTGAATGAAGAGCTTTCCAAATTGCGCTTTGCAGGCCTGGCAGCGACCTACTCTCCCACACCTTAAGATGCAGTACCATTAGCGCTGGGGAGTTTCACGGCCGAGTTCGGGATGGGATCGGGTGGGGGCTCCCCGCTAGAGCCACCAGGCCGGCGAAGGGCAATTTGGATGTAAAACTGGTCTGTTTTGTTTTTTTTAGATGATTTCAAACGTGCTCAAGTAGGCCGAAGGCCGGTAGCACACTAAAATGATCTTTTACAAGGCGCCAAGGGCGCTTTTAAAACTCGCGCTCAAGTAGGCCGAAGGCCGGTAGCGCAAGATAAGATGAACATTGACTAATGAGAGGATCAAGCCGAACGAGCTATTAGTAAAGCTAAGCTTCATGCATTGCTGCACTTCCACACGCTTCCTATCGACGTGGTGGTCTTCCACGGCTCTTCAGGGAGAACTGGTTTTGAGGTGGGTTTCCCGCTTAGATGCTTTCAGCGGTTATCCCGTCCGTACATAGCTACCCTGCAATGCGGCTGGCGCCACAACAGGTCCACCAGAGGTACGTCCATCCCGGTCCTCTCGTACTAGGGACAGATCCTCTCAATTCTCCTACACCCACGGCAGATAGGGACCGAACTGTCTCGCGACGTTCTGAACCCAACTCACGTACCACTTTAATTGGCGAACAGCCAAACCCTTGGGACCTGCTCCAGCCCCAGGATGTGATGAGTCGACATCGAGGTGCCAAACAATGCCGTCGATATGGACTCTTGGGCATCATCAGCCTGTTATCCCCGGCGTACCTTTTATCCGTTGAGCGATGGCCCTTCCACGAGGGACCACCGGATCACTATGGCCGACTTTCGTCTCTGCTCGACTTGTCAGTCTCGCAGTCAGGCAGGCTTATGCCATTGCACTCAACGAGCGATTTCCGACCGCTCTGAGCCCACCTTCGCGCGCCTCCGTTACCATTTGGGAGGCGACCGCCCCAGTCAAACTACCCGCCACACACGGTCCCGGACGTTGTTGCGCCGCGGTTAGATATCCATAAGGACAAGGGTGGTATTTCAAGGGTGACTCCACATCTGCTGGCGCAAATGCTTCAACGTCTACCACCTATCCTACACATGTCATTACGAATACCAGTGTGAAGCTGTAGTAAAGGTGCACGGGGTCTTTCCGTCTGACCGCAGGAACCCCGCATCTTCACGGGGAATTCAATTTCACTGAGTCTATGCTGGAGACAGCGGGGAAGTCGTTACGCCATTCGTGCAGGTCGGAACTTACCCGACAAGGAATTTCGCTACCTTAGGACCGTTATAGTTACGGCCGCCGTTTACTGGGGCTTCAATTCGGTGCTTGCACACCTCCTCTTAACCTTCCAGCACCGGGCAGGCGTCAGACCCTATACGTCGTCTTGCGACTTCGCAGAGCCCTGTGTTTTTGATAAACAGTCGCCACCCCCATTTCTGTGCCACCTATACCTGGTTGCCCAAGCACAGGTCTCCCTTCTCGCGAACTTACGGGAGCATTTTGCCGAGTTCCTTCAGCATAGTTCTCTCAAGCGCCTTGGTATTCTCTACCAGTCCACCTGTGTCGGTTTCGGGTACGGTTTATACGGTGGAGCTATTTCCTGGAACACCTTCGCTGCACCTGCAATCCAATAAGCAAGTACAACACACGGCATCCGTCACTACCACCAAGTACAGGAATATTAACCTGTTTCCCATCGACTACGCCTTTCGGCCTCGCCTTAGGGGCCGACTAACCCTGCTCCGATTAGCGTTGAGCAGGAACCCTTGGACTTTCGGCGAGGGAGTCTCTCACTCCCTTTATCGTTACTCATGTCAGCATTCGCACTTCTGATATCTCCAGGAGCCCTCACGGGTCCCCCTTCGCAGACTTACAGAACGCTCCGCTACCGCGCACACAAAGTGTGCACCCGCAGTTTCGGTGTATGGCTTGAGCCCCGGTACATTTTCGGCGCGGAACCCCTTATTTAGACCAGTGAGCTGTTACGCTTTCTTTAAATGATGGCTGCTTCTAAGCCAACATCCTGGTTGTTTTGGGAGTTCTACATCCTTTCCCACTTAGCCATAACTTAGGGACCTTAACTGGCGGTCAGGGTTGTTTCCCTCTCCACAATGGACGTTAGCACCCACTGTGTGTCTGCCGGATAGTACTTCTCGGTATTCGGAGTTTGGTTAGGATCAGTAAGGCGGTAAGCCCCCATAGCCCATCCAGTGCTCTACCCCCGAGAGTATTCATCCGACGCTCTACCTAAATAGATTTCGCGGAGAACCAGCTATTTCCGAGTTTGATTGGCCTTTCACCCCTAGCCACAGCTCATCCCCGACTTTTTCAACAGGCGTGGGTTCGGTCCTCCAGTGCGTGTTACCGCACCTTCAACCTGGCCATGGCTAGATCACTCGGTTTCGGGTCTAATCCAACGAACTAAAACGCCCTATTCAGACTCGCTTTCGCTACGCCTACACCTACCGGCTTAAGCTTGCTCGTTAAATTAAGTCGCTGACCCATTATACAAAAGGTACGCTGTCAGGCACGAAGCCCTCCAACTGTTTGTAGGCGTCCGGTTTCAGGATCTGTTTCACTCCCCTCGTCGGGGTGCTTTTCACCTTTCCCTCACGGTACTTGTTCGCTATCGGTCGACAAGGAGTACTTAGGCTTGGAGGGTGGTCCCCCCATGTTCAGACAGAATTTCACGTGTTCCGCCCTACTCGAGGACTATAAAGATTTCTACCCGTACGGGGCTATCACCCGCTGAGGCCCGACTTTCCAGACGGTTCCGGTTCTTACTCTATAGCCACTGGCCTGGTCCGCGTTCGCTCGCCACTACTAGCGGAGTCTCGGTTGATGTCCTTTCCTCCGGGTACTTAGATGTTTCAGTTCCCCGGGTTTGCTCCCTTGCGGGTACTCCATACGGAGTGGGTTGCCCCATTCAGAAATCCATGGATCAAAGCTTATTCGCAGCTCCCCATAGCTTATCGCAGCGTATCACGTCTTTCATCGCCTCTTGTCGCCAAGGCATCCACCGAACGCCCTTAAGACACTTGATCACTCTCATTATCAATGTTCATCTTTTTCAAGGTGCTCGCGCACCCTTAAAAAGATCATGTTTGCTGGCACTACCGCCCTTCGGGCTACTTGAGTGCGTTACACCCAACCACCTTCAGAGCAATAAAAACCAACAAAGTTTGCTTCAAACCAATCAAGCATGGGCCCCTTTGTAAAAACCCAAGCCATCAAAGGCTCAAACACAAACAGATCTTGATAATTAAGACCAGTTTCACGAGATCTTTTCGACAACCATGCGGTCAAGCTGGCTACCCACTTAAATGTGGGTTCCTTCAAAACACACCCAAAACCATAAGGCCTCAAATGCACTTCAAAGAAGTCCAAAAAATCTTCTCTTCAACGATGTCAAGAACAGGCGGCGATCCAGATGATCACCGCAAAACGGATACTCTCTTCAAAACGAGTTTTTTCTCATGCGCTCACCCGAAGGGAGAGCAGCAATCCAGCACTCAAGTAGCTGC